>JBGSMX010000274.1:0-43720 GCA_041739935.1 Coriobacteriia bacterium
CGCGACACGGCAGGCGCCCACCGCCACCGGGCCGACACCGCCCGCACAGAGCGCCGCCTCACCCGAAGCTCCGACCTCGGCAGGTTAGAAGGAGGGTCCGCCATGCTCGACCGTGACGAAATCAAGGCAATAATTCCCCATCGCGAGCCGTTCCTGCTGGTTGACAGGGTGGAAGAGATGGTGCCCGGCGAGCGTGCGGTGGGCTACCTGGACGTCACCGATGCCATGTTCTGGGTTCCCGGGCATTTTCCCGACTATGCCGTCATGCCCGGGGTGCTCATCGTCGAGGCGCTGGCGCAGGTCGGCTCGGTCGCCCTGCTGGCCCTGCCGGAGAATGCGGGCAAGATTGGATTCTTCGCGGGGATCGACGGCGTGCGTTTCAAGCGCCAGGTGCGTCCGGGCGACGTCTTGCGACTGGAGTGCGTCATCACCAAGCGCCGTGGGCCGATCGGATTCGGTCAGGGGAGTGCGTTTGTGGGTGATGAGCTGGCCTGTTCGGGCGAGCTCATGTTTGCGATAAAATAGCAGGGTTTGGGACATGCACTCGGGTTCGGCGCGTCACCCGCGTTCGCGCGGGAATGCGAAGGCCCCGCTAGACGGCAAGAACATGAGCGAGAGGGAAGCGATGTCACTGGAGAAACGTCTGAACGACGGCAGTGCCGTACTCGGCGTGGTGGGTCTTGGCTACGTGGGTCTGCCGCTGGCCGTCGAGATGGCCAAGGCCGGCCATCGTGTGCTGGGTTTCGATGTGTCTGCCGAGAAGGCCGATCTGATCAACGCGGGGAGCAGCTACATCCCAGACGTCCCGTCGGCCGAACTCGCGCCTCTGGTGGAACAGGGTCTGATCATCGCTTCGACCGACTTCGCGGCGGTGGCGCAGTGTGATGCCGTTGTGATCTGCGTGCCCACGCCTCTCAACGAGATGAAGGAGCCCGACACCAGCTATATGGAGGCCGCGGCTCGCGCCATCACGCCGTACCTGCATGCGGAGATGCTGATCACGCTCGAGTCGACCACGTACCCCGGCACGACCGAAGAGGTGATCCTCCCGATCCTCGAGGAGTCGGGCCATACGGTCGGTGACGACCTGTACGTCGCGTTCTCGCCCGAGCGGGTCGATCCCGGCAATCCTGTCTTCCAGACGCGCAATACTCCCAAGGTCGTGGGTGGCGTGACGCAGGATTGCACGCGTCACGCGGTGCTGCTCTACGAGCGCTTCATCGATACGGTGGTGCCGGTTTCCTCGACCAGGGCTGCCGAGATGACCAAGCTGCTCGAAAACATCTTCCGCTCGGTCAACATCGCGCTCATGAACGAGTTGCTGCAGTTGTGCGAGCGCATGCACATCAACCTGTGGGAAGTCGTGGACGCCGCGAAGACCAAGCCGTTCGGCTTCATGCCGTTCTATCCCGGACCCGGTCTGGGAGGACACTGCATCCCGATCGATCCGTTCTACCTTTCGTGGAAGGCGCGGGAGTTCGACTTCCATACCGAGTTCATCGAACTGTCCGGTAAGGTCAACGAGTCGATGCCGTACTACGTGGTCCAGCGGCTCATGGATGCCCTCAACACGCAGCGCAAGTCGCTCGGCGGCTCCAAGGTGCTCATGCTCGGTGTGGCGTACAAAGCAAACATCGACGACATGCGTGAGTCGCCTGCGATCCGCATCGCCGAGCTGCTGCTCGAAAAGGACGCCGACCTCGTCTACCATGACCCGTTCGTCCCGGTCTTCAAGGTCGAGGGCGCACAGGTGCGGTCTGTCGAGTTGACCGCCGAGGAACTCGCGAGCGTCGATGCGGTGCTGGTTGTCACCGATCACAGCAACATCGACTACCACCTCGTCGTGCGCAACGCGAAGCTGATCCTGGACACGAGAAACGCACTCAAGTCCTTCGACGACAACAAGGTGGTGCGCCTGTGAGCGACAAGCCTATCCGCGTGGGAGTGGTCGGATTCGGCTACTGGGGTCCTAACCTCGTGCGCAACGTCGACAAGCTCGGTGATGCCGAGCTCGTCGTTGCCTGCGATCTGTCTCCTGACAACCTCGGGCGCCTCAAAGGCATCTATCCCGAAGTCGAGACCACGACCGATCTCGATGCGATGCTTGCGGACTACGATCTCGACGCCGTGGTCGTTGCGACCTCGGCGCCCAGTCACTTCGCGATCGCGAGCAAGGTCATCGAGGCGGGCAAGCATTGCTTCGTCGAAAAGCCGCTCACCCTCAAGAGTTCCGATGCCGAGAGGCTCGTGCGCATGGCCGATGAGCGCGGAGTGACGCTGATGGTCGGCCACCTGATGGAGTATCACTCGGCGATCAACTGGATGAAGGACTACATCGCATCGGGCGATATGGGCGAGGTGCTCTACGTCTACATGCAGCGCCTCAACCTGGGCAAGGTACGGACAGAGGAGAACGCGTTTTGGTCGCTGGCTCCGCATGACGTGTCGATCGTGCTCTATCTGCTTGGCGAATCCCCCGACTACGTGTCCGCAAACGGCGCCGCGTATGTGACGCCGGGTGTTCACGACACGGTATTCGCCAACCTCCACTTCCCCAGCGGCAAGATGGCCAACATCCATGTGAGCTGGCTCGATCCGCACAAGATCCGCAAGCTTACGGTCGTCGGAACCAAGAAGATGCTCGTGTTCGATGACATGGAGGCGACCGAGAAGATCTGGATCTACGACCGCGGCGTTGGAGCGCCCGACTCCGCGATGGCGTACGGCGAGGACCTGAGCTTGCGCTTCGGCGACATCAGCGTGCCGTGGGTGCCCATGAAAGAGCCGCTGGCTATCGAGGTGCAGCACTTCCTCGACTGTTGCGACAGCGGCGAGACCCCTCGGAGCGACGGGCGCGACGGTCTGCGCGTGGTGCGTGTGCTCGAGGCAGTCGATGAATCTATGGCGGCCGGCGGCGCGCCGGTCGAGACAACGGTGGAGGTGTAGCGCGTGGCGGTTCAGCCCACGATCGGCGAGAACTTCGAGCACGGCGTAGGCGTTATGGCGCAGTCGAGCGCGATTATCGGCAACAACGTACGGATCGGTCATCACGTCGTGATCGGAGCCGATGCGAAAGTCGGCAACGGGTGCAGCATCGGCAATCACATCACGATCGACGACGGAACGGTTCTGGGAGACAACTGCGTGATCGCCGACTTCGCGTTCGTGGGCAAGCGGCCCAAGCTCTCGCCGCGATCCACTGCGAAAGGTGGAGATCTCGAGCCGCTCGCCGTGGGGGCGGGATGCTCGATCGGCAGTCACACGGTCGTCATGGCCGGCACGACTCTCGGCGAGCGCGTGATCGTTGCGGACAACGCCGGCATCCGGGAGCGCTGCACCATTGGCGATGACACGGTCATCGGCCGTGGCGTCACGGTCGAAAACGACACCACTATCGGTGCGCGCACCAAGGTGCAGACCGGTGCGTACATAACCGCCTACGTGACGATCGAGGACGACGTGTTCATCGCGCCGATG
The DNA here is from genome assembly GCA_041739935.1 of Coriobacteriia bacterium. GTDB lineage: Bacteria > Actinomycetota > Coriobacteriia > Anaerosomatales > JAGXFU01 > JBGSMX01. Next base: position 3,478 of record JBGSMX010000274.1, read on the forward strand.
GTCGTCACCACGAACGACAACTTCATGGGCAGGACCGAGGCGCGTTTCGAGCACCTCAAGGGCTGCACCATCCGCCGCGGAGCCCGGGTCGGCGGCGGCGCGCACATTCTGCCCGGCATCGAGGTGGGCGCCGAGGCGTTTGTCGCGACGGGTGCGGTCGTGACGCGAGATGTCGAACCGGCCACGGTCGTGATGGGTGTACCCGCAAAGCCCGTTCGGGACGTACCTGCCGAGGAGCTGCTCGAGAACCAGTGAACGCGTAACGGCTCGGTCACGGCGCGCACGCGTGCGCAGGTGCCTGCCGCATGATATCTTCGGCAGTCTGCCGGATCGGGACGAACCAAAGATGAAGGAGCCGAGAAGCGACATGGGTGTACCTCTTCTGGACCTCAAAGCGCAGTACAGCGAACTCAAGAGCGAGCTGGATGCTGCAATCATCGACATCATGGAGAACGCGGCCTTCATCGGCGGGCCTAAGGTCAAGGCGCTCGAAGAAGCGGTGGCGGCCTATTGCGGCACCGAGTACGCGGTTCCCTGCGGCAACGGCACGGATGCGCTGTTTCTGATTCTTGCGGCGATGGGCATCGGCAAGGGCGACGAGGTCATCACCACGCCGTTCACGTTCTTTGCGACCGCAGAGTCGATCGCCCACGTAGGCGCGACGCCGGTCTTCGTCGACATCGAGCCCGGCACGTACAACATGGACGTCACCAAACTCGAAGCCGCGATCACCCCGCGGACCAAGGCGATCATGCCGGTCCATATCTTCGGCCAGTGTGTCGACATGGATCCGATTCTCGAGATCGCTCGCACGCACGGACTCAAGGTGATCGAAGACGCCTGTCAGGCGATCGGCGCCACGTACAAGGGCCGCATGGCCGGCTCGATGGGGGACGCAGCGGCCTTCTCGTTTTTCCCCAGCAAGAACCTGGGCTGTGCCGGCGACGGCGGGATGATCACCACTAACGATGCTGACCTGGCCGCTCGCGCTCGCAAGCTTGCCAACCATGGCACCAGCAAGAAGTACTTCCACGATGCGCTGGGTGTGAACTCGCGTCTCGATGCGCTCCAGGCGGCGATCCTGCTCGTGAAGCTTCCGCACCTGGATCGCTGGAACGCCGAGCGTCGTGACGCGGCGGCTGTCTACGACGAGCTGCTCGCCGGCGTCGCGCTCGAGCTGCCGGTTGCACGCGACTACGGAGACGCCGTCTACCACCTCTACATCGTGAAGACCCCCACCGCGCAGATCGCCGAGAAGGTCATGGGTGCGCTCAAGGAAGCGGGAATCGGCACGGCGCTGTACTATCCGCTCGCGTTGCACGAGCAGGAGGTCTTCGTGTCGCAGGACGGCTACCAGGCACCCGATCTTCCGGTTGCCGAGTCGTGCGACGGCTGCACCTTCGCGCTCCCGGCGTTTCCGGGAATCACCCGGGAGCAGCAAGAGGAAGTCGCCGTCGTCGTGAGGGCCGCGCTGTTGTGAGCCGTCTGAAGATCATATCGATCGTCGGGGCCAGGCCGCAGTTCATCAAGGCCGCTCCCGTCTCGCGTGCGCTGCGCACGAACCACGACGAGCTGCTCGTGCACTCGGGTCAGCATTACGACTACGCCATGTCCGATGTGTTCTTCGAGCAGCTGGGAATCCCCAAGCCGAACTTCAACCTCGCGGTCGGTTCGGGGTCTCATGCCCGCCAGACGGGCGAGATGATGCCCATGCTCGAGGAGCTGTTCGTCGAGCAGGATCCGGATGTCGTCCTGGTCTACGGCGACACGAACACGACGCTTGCGGGAGGGCTGGCCGCGGCGAAGCTCGGCGTCCCGGTCGCTCACGTCGAGGCGGGGCTGCGTTCGTTCAACCGGAGCATGCCCGAGGAGATCAACCGTGTCGTTGTGGACCACATCTCCGATCTGCTCCTGGTTCCTACCCGCGCGGGTGTCGCCAATCTGCATGCCGAAGGAATCACCGACGGCGTGTCACTGGTCGGCGACGTTATGCTAGACACGGCACGCTTCTTTGCCGAGAACGTCGACGCCGCGGCGACCCTGGACGAGTTCGAGGTGGAGCGCGGGCAGTTCTACTTTGCCACGGTTCACCGCGCCGGCAACAGCGACAGCGCCACGTTGCTGGGTCAGATCGTCGATGCATTTTCCCAGCTCGATAAGCCCGTCGTGTGGGCGATCCACCCGCGCACGCTCAAGAACCTCGAGGCGTTCGGCATGCTCGATCGTGTCGAGGCAGAGGAGAACATCCGTGTCGTGCCGCCGGTGTCCTACATCGAGACGGTCTCGCTGCTCAGGTCCTCGGCAGGACTGCTGACTGACTCGGGTGGCATGCAGAAAGAGGCCTACTTCTTCGGTGTGCCGTGCGTGACCCTGCGCGAAGAGACCGAGTGGATCGAGACCGTCGAGCTCGGGTGGAACCGGCTTGTTGGCGCTGACACCGTGCGGATCCTTCGCGGTGTTGCCGAGATGAGCCATCCGGCGGGGCGTCCGGCGGTCTACGGCGACGGTCATGCGGCCGAGGCGATAGCGCTCGCGCTCGAGGAGCGCTTCGGAGGCAATCGGTGACGGCTGGTCGCACGCAGGGACGGCGTGTCTGGATCGATATGACCAACTCGCCTCATGTGCTCGTTCTCCGGCCGCTCATCAATGAGTTCTCGGCTCGAGGATGGGACGTGACTGTCACGGCCCGTGAGTTCGCTCAGACGCTTCCATTGCTCGAGCGCTTTGGTATCGAGCACACGGTTATCGGGAGGCATCGAGGCCGGCGCATGGTCGCCAAGGCCTGGGGGATGGCCACGCGGACTACACAGATGATCGCTTTCGGTGCCGGCAAGGGCTTTGACTTGGCCTTGTCTCATGCGAGTAACGATCTACCGGTGGCATCCCGCGTGCTAGGTATCCCGCACGTAACCATGTTCGACTACGAGTTTGCCAAGCTCTCTCATTCCATCAACGTACGGTTCTCGACCAAGGCTCTCGTGCCCGATGCGATCAGCGTCGAAGCACTGGCCCCGTACGGAGGGACACCGGAGAAGGTGGACCGCTATCCCGGACTGAAAGAGGAGTACTACCTGGCCGATTTCGAGCCGGACCCGGCAGTGCTCGACCAGCTCGGGCTCGACAAGAGCAACGTTATCGTCACGCTGAGAACTCCACCCAGCATGGCGGCGTATCATCGGATGGAGAATCCGGTCTTTGACGACGTCATGCGCATGATCGCAGCGCGCGATGACACACAGGCGGTCGTGCTGCTTCGCACGCCCGATCAGCGGGAAGGCGTGGAGGCACTGGGCTCGAAGAACCTGATCGTGCCCCAGAGCGTTGTAGATGCGCAGAGTCTCGTGTACTACTCGGACATCGTGGTCTCGGGTGGCGGGACTCTGAATCGGGAAGCGGTCGCTTTGGGAACGCCGGCTTACACGGTCTTCCAGGGCGTGATGGGAGCGGTTGATATCGGATTGATCGAGCAGGGTCGGCTCAAGCAGCTCGAGCGTGCCGAGGACCTGCCGTTTCAGAAGAAGGACCCCGCAAGCGAGCGGGTTCGACGCGACGTGGGCGACCTGGTGGACCGAATCACCGCTGTGGCAAAGAACTGACGGAGGATTATCAGTATCGTGGGCAAGCATTCTGCACCGAAAGGATCGGCAACAGGACCGGCGCGGCGGGGACGCAGCGCCGATACGCCTGCGCGCATCGAGCGCCTCGAGCCGGCATCGTCTTCCGGAGAGAGTCCTCAGGAGCAGCACAAACGGCGCCAGCGCCCTACGCCGACCGAGCGCAAGCAGCGTTCGCAGCGGCGCAAGAAGGTGGCGATCGGGTGCGCGTGGCTGTTTACGCTGTTCGTGATCGCCGGAGTGGCCGCCGCGCTCATCTTCCTCAATGACGTCGGCCGCCGCATCAACGAGGACGTCGAAGTAGACCCCGCTGTAGCCGATGCCCTCGATACGGCCGCGCCAGAGCAGCGCGGCGAGCCCTTCTACATGATCATCATGGGTGTGGACAATCGTGAAGGCGAGACCGTCGCGCGTTCGGACACCCTTATCGTCGCCCGCATCGATCCGCAGCAGCAGGCAGCCACGCTCATTTCGATCCCGCGCGACACCCGCGTCGATATTCCGGGGCATGGGACTCAGAAGATCAACGCCGCGAACGCGCTCGGTGGGCCCGCGCTGGTCATCGAGACGGTCAAGGACTTCACCGGCCTGCCCATCTCGCACTATGTCGAGATCGACTTCAACGGCTTCAAGGACATCGTCGATGCTCTCGGTGGCGTGACCGTGAACGTGCCCCAGAAGATCCAGGACCCCAAGGCAGGCAACTACGATCCCGCCGCCTACACCATCTATGCGGGAGAGCAGAAACTGACCGGCGCGCAGGCGCTCACCTTCGTGCGCTCTCGCGAGTTCCCGCAAGGTGACCTCACCCGCATCGAGAACCAGCAGATCTTCATCAAGGCTCTCCTCAGGCAGAGCCTGCAAGTCACTAACGCGTTGAGGTTGCCCTCGTTGGTCAACGCCGTGGCGAACAGCGTGACCACCGACATGTCGCTGACCGAGCTCCTGTCGTTGGCAAACGACATGAAGGGCATGAGCGACGAAGCGCTGACGACGATTTCGATGCCGGGCGAACCCCAGTACATCGGGGGCGCTTCGTACGTCATAGCCGACGAGGAGGCGTTCGCTCAGATCATCGAGCGCATCTCCCAGGGGCTGTCTCCCGAACCAGATCCGGACGAGATCGCTCAGCTACCTGACCCGTCGACCGTGTCCGTGACGGTTCGTAACGGTGCGGGCATCGCCGGCGTCGCCGCTGACGCTGCAAACAGGCTGACGGCTGCCGGATTCGAGGTCGGCGAGGTGGGTAACGCGAACCAGTTCGTCTACGACGAGACGCTGATCGTCTATCAGGACGACGCGGCTCTGGCCCAGGTGGTCCAAGATTCGCTCGGTTTTGGCAAGACGGTGTCGTCGCGCGGCATGTACTCGTTCAGTTCCGATGTGTTGCTCGTGGTGGGCAAGGACTGGGAGTTCGAAGACGCCGCGCAATAGCGCGGCGCGTGTTTGTCGCGACGCCCGGCCGAAGGTAGTATTTCCTTGTGGACGTGCCGCACCCGCCCGGTATCCGCCAGCGGTCGCGGTAGGAGGTCCGAGAACTTCATGATCCGGCCGATTCGTAGCATTCGTCGCAGCATGGCGCCGGTCGTCTCCCTGGCGATCGCCGTTGCCTTCGCTCTGCTCTGCGCTCAGTCGGCGTTTGCCGAGACCACATTCTCGATCACGGGGCACGGATTCGGTCACGGAATCGGGATGAGCCAGTACGGCGCGCGGGGCATGGCCGATCACGGGTGGAGTTACTCCAGTATTCTGCGCCACTACTATCAGGGTACGACCGTAGGCTCGCTTGGTTACACCGCGGGGTCGTCCTCGGAAACGATCATGCGTGTCGCCATCCAGAAGATCGATGCCGCGCAGGCATACTGGACCGCTCGCGCCAATGTCGGCGAGCTGTGGGTGAGCTGGGACGGGATGCCCGCCAACGGCTACCTGAAGTTCCCGGCGGGAACCTCGTACACGTTCTTCCGCTCCGGCGGCACGATCGCCGTGCGAGACCAGAACGGTGTCACCCAAAAGAGCTTCACGGGCGCGGACTGGGTGCAGGTCTGGGAGCGCAACACGAGCGAACCCCGGTACGCCGGGCTCACACAGATCCTTCAGGCATCGGGGCCTTTTGACTGGCCCAACGTCTTGTACCGCGGCTCGATAGTCATAGAGAAGCAGACCTCGACGACGACCGGGATGTATGCGCGAAACCACGTGTACATGGAAGATTACGTGCGCTGCGTCGTTCCGCGAGAGTCCCCGGCCTTGTGGCCCGTCGAGTCACTCAAAGCACAGGCCGTCGCCGCGCGCTCCTATGCGTACGTGAGCCGCAAGGACTCGTCCTCCTACGACGTCTACTGCACGACCAGCTCACAGGTCTACAACGGGTGGGGCACCTGGGTATCGGGATCGGGCAATGTGAGGCATCTGGGTGACAGCGGCGTTGACCCTGCGGTGAACGCGACGCCTGCGCAGGTCGTGAAGTACGGCTCGACGGTGGTGCAGACGTTCTTCTTCTCCACCTCGGGTGGGCACACCGAAGACATCAGCAATGTGTGGCCGTCTTCGGCCCAGCAGCCGTACTACACGGGCGTCCCGGATCCCTACGAGCACGACGCGGGCTCCGCGTATCACAGCTGGGGGCCGTTCGTGTACACGGCGAGTCAGGTGCGCACGCAGCTACTCTCGGCCGGAATATCAGCGTCGAAGGTCCCGGTCATCATCACCGACGTGCGCGTCACGAAACGTGGCGAATCCGGTCGGGTGATGGAACTGCAACTCATCGGTGTGGGAGAGTCGTACACCCTGTCGGGGTCGACCGAGATGAATCGGGTCCGCAACGCGCTGTGCAAGTCGCGCGACACGTGGTTCTACGTTGATGCCATGAGCGACCGGGTGGAAGGCGACGACCGCTACGAGACCGCGGTCGAGATGAGCCGCGGATCGTTCTCCTCGGCGAGTAGTGTCGTTATCGCGAACGGGTCGAGCTACGCGGATGCGCTGACGGCCTCGGGTCTGGCGGGCGCGCTCAACGCGCCGGTGATGCTCACAAAGAAGGACTCACTGCCTGCCGAGGTCGCGGCGGAGATCGTGCGACTCGGTGCGACCAAAGCATACGTGGTCGGCGGCCTCGCGGTCGTGGGTGATGCTGCAATCTCCCAGCTCAGAGGCGTATCTGGGATAGGATCCAACGGAGTCGAGCGAATATCGGGAGTGGACAGGTACGAGACCGGGCTAAGAATTGCCGAGAAGATCAAGGCCCTCAAGGGTTCTGGCTACAGCAATACGGCGATCGTGGTCTCCGGCACGAACTTCGCGGATGCCGTAGCCGCGGCTCCGTGGGCGTACCGTGCGGACACAGGCATCGTGCTCGTGCGCTCGGATGGCGCACCTGCTGCATCGAAGCTGGCCGTGCAGGCGCTTGGCGCCACCAGCGTTCAGGTTGTCGGTGGGCCCGCGGTGGTTCCGGATGCCGTTGCAGCTTCGCTCGGAGTCACCGTCAAGCGTGTTGCAAGCGGCTCCGACAGATACGACACCGCCGCCATCCTTGCTTCATATCTGGTGCAGGCGGCGGGTTTCGAATGGGACACCACGCATGTTGCCTCCGGCATCTCTCTGGTGGACGCTCTCGCCGGCGGTGCGTACGCCGGCCGAAACGGCGGACCGGTGATTTTCGCGACTCAGTACGCGCTGCCTTCGCCGAGCACTACCGCGCTCACCTCGCACCGGCTGCTGATCGACCGGGTGCAGATCCTTGGCGGTCCGGGCGCGATCAACAATGTGGTCGAGGCGCGGATCGAGGAGTGCTTCGAGTGACGCCGGTCGCGCCGCTCTAAACGCCATCCGTGCTCCTGCCGATACCAGGGTTAGAGTCCTTTCGAGCGCTATGAGGTGTTTGTATGCGAGCGTTGTTGCGAATAGCCGCCGCGGTCATCATGTTGGCCGCTACCATCACCTTCGCGCCGCCTGCGGCTCAAGCGGCGACGACTCTGTCGGTCGCAGTCGTCCAGACAGGTACGGCGCTCGGCACACGGCACTATTTGACGGGGACTTACCTCAACGGAGGGGGTAACTACGAGGCCCGCGTCGCCACTGTCGTGAACCTGATGAAGACCGAGTTCACCAATGTCGCCGTGATCGGGGACTCGCAGCTCGCGAGCCTGACCGAGCTGGAGAAGTACGACGTTGTCGTGTTCCCCAGAACGCTCACACTGACTTCGACTCAGAGAACAGCCGTGCTTCAGTACGTGTCCCGAGGCGGCGGCGTTGTGGGTTCGTTCGGCATGTCACGCTGGGCTCAAGACACGAGCAACAAGTACGGGTTCAAGCCCTTCTTGGGCATGTCCTCAGCGCCCGGTGTCTACCAGTGGCCCCCCAGCAGCGACGCGCTCAAGGTTTGGGAGTGGGGAGAGGTCTCGGAGCTGTATGGCGTGAAGTTCAATAACGACGCAGCGATGTACGCTCCGTGGCAAGCGGTTGGCAAGGCGGCCTCGGCGCATTGGATCCTTTCGCAGACCGCAAAGGACCTGGGTCGCACCTCCGTCACTCTCAACGTCAAACTCACCGACTACTGCGAGACCTTGCTTACGCTTCCCGGTTCGACCGGGGTGACTCCGCTGTTCACCTACGGTACGCGCACGAACTCAACGACTGCCGATGATGTGGCCAACGGGACCGCAGCAGCGGTCGCCAATCAGTATTACTTTGGCCGCTTCGTGTACTACGGCTTCCAGTTGCACGACGTGATCGGCGTCGCGGCATCGACCACGGCGGACCAGCTGGCAGCGCAGCGGTTGTTCATAAACTCGGTGAAATGGGCGGCTGCGGCAAACTCCTACACCAATATGAACAAGCTCGTTTCGTTCGCCGGGAGGGGCTGGTCTTCGCGCGGTATCCTCTACGTCGAGCCGACGGTCTACAACGTAGGCAACGTCGCACTGCGTGGGCCGTTCAGCCTGGGCGTGTACACACCTTCGGGCGCGGCATTCGGCGGATATCAGGCCTACTCGCCCTACTCGGCGCCCTTGCCGCCGGGCGGCTCCTACACGCACGCTTCCTTCCAGGTGCCGGTGGGCACCTTGCCTCAGGCGGGGACATGGCGCGTGCGCATGGCGTACCGGTACTACGACTACCTCCACGGGGGAACGGTCGAGACGTACCGCGACATGTACTTCTACTCTAACGGCAAGAGCATGAGCCTTCAGGCGCTCGGGCCTATCGTCCGTCCCATTGGCGCGCTTCCGGGCATCGGCACGCAGATCGCCGGAGCCGACCGCTACAAGACAGGCGTGGAGATATCCGAGCGCGGCTGGCCCAACGGCGTGAGTGGCAGCAAGGCAGTCATCCTGGCCACCGGGGCGAACTACCCGGACGCGCTCGCTGCTTCTTCGCTTGCCGGCAAGCTCGATGCACCGGTATTGCTCGTGAAGCCAACAGCACTACAGTCCGACGTCGCCAACGAGTTGAAGAGACTGTACTCGGGCGAGGCATCGGCGACGATCTACGTCACGGGAGGCGAAGCTGCCGTACCGGCCTCGATCGTCGCGCAGTACAGAAGCGTGCTGATCGCCGCCGGTACGAAGCAAGTGGAGATCAGGCGTCTCGAGGGCAACGATCGCTACGGGACAGCGCTTGCAATCGCGCGTGAGGTCGGACCCGTGGAACGGGATACGTTCGAGCACACCGCGTTCATCGTGAGCGGGACGAACTACCCCGATGCGCTGGCAATCAGCCCCCTTGCAGCCGCAGAGGGAGTGCCGATCCTGCCGGTGAAGGGTACCGTCGTTCCTGCCGCGATTCAGACCGCGCTCGAAGAGCTGGAGATCGAGCACTGCGTCATCATGGGTGACACGGGGGTCGTGAGCACGACCGTCGAGGGCTGGCTCGAGAGCAATGGCTACCGGGTGAACGGTGCGGCGCCTGGCGCTGCCAGCGTCGATACGCGGCTGGGTGGGGCCAACCGGTACGACACCACGCTGTTGGCGGTGCGCTACTCGGCGCAGATGGGTGACTTCGACGATTCGACCACCTACATCGCGACCGGCACTAACTGGCCCGATGCCCTGGCGCTGGCTCCGCTTGCCGGAATGGGTCGCCACCCGCTCGTACTCATCAACGGCGCCGAGATCGGCAAGTCGCTATCGGTCGCCGAGTATCTGGTCGCCCGTCAGGCCGATCCGCCTACCGTCGCCTTCATAGGCGGAGACGGCGCGATCACTCCGTACGTGCGTGGTCAGGTCCGGGTGGCACTGGGTCAGTAACGCACGCGTAACGCTGTTGTACGCTCTGTGCCTGCTGGCATAGACTCTGGGGGGTTCGCATTCGGTGCGAACCCCCCTGCTCGTTCGTGACGGGAGTGTGAATGAGCGCGACCCGCCAAGACCCTCGACTGACAGCACTCGTGGTGCTTGCCGTGCTCGCTGTAGGCGGGGGGCTTGCGCTGGGCTTCCTCGGCGTGGGCTCTCAGCTCGCCGAGCAGCGTACGGTGAACGTCACCGTACTCGTCCCCGACATCCAGGAGGAAGCAGCCCGCACCGTGAAGGTGGGGGACTCGATCTTCACCGATGCCGGCGGCATGGAGATCGGCACGGTCATCGAGGTCGATGCCGGACCGGATATCATCTCGGTGGCCGACGCCCAAGGCGAGCTACACGCACGGGAGAATCCCGTCAGGTGGCGGGTCAGGGCCGTGATCGAGACCACTGGCCGGCAGAGCGAAGATATCGTCGCCATCGATAACCAGGTCGTGCAGGCGGGTTCGTTCTTCGCGCTGATATCTCGCGACTACTACCTCAAGGGCACGGTGGTGTCGGTCGATGTCCGCTAACCCCGATACGACTTCGGTCGCGGTCCGCACGTGGCCGCTTACCAGAACGCTTTTCTCGCCGTTCGCGATGCTCCTCTACGTCTACGTCGTCTATTTTGCCGTCACCTACTCGCGTATCTACGAGTACGTCTACTGGGAACTCATGAACCTGGGGACGCGCATCATAGGGTTCCATCCAAGCTTTGAGACCCTCGCGCTCTACGTATGGGGCGCGGTCGTGCTGGGCTTCGGGTTCGTAGCCGGCTCGCTGTTTGCCGGGCGCATCGAGCGCCGTGCCGAGGAGCCGGCTGTCCCGTGGAGAACCCGGCTCGTGACGACCGTGGGCCGTGTTCGTGACGCGGCCGAAGCACTGCCCGTCGTGCGCACGCTGGGATTGGGCTTCACGCTGTCGCTTCTGGGCTGGGGCGTGGGTATCGGCGCCAACGCTGCACAGATCGTCGCATCGGGCGGCATCAGCCTCACGGACATCGCGAGTCGCTGGGCACAAAGCCCCGTGCTCGTGTGGCTCGCCGCATCGCAGATATTCTTCGTACCCGCCCTCCTGGTGAGTGCTCGCGGCCGATGGCAGCGCGCGTTCGCCTCGGCCGCTTTCGTGATCTCGATTCTTGCGCTCGGGCTTCTGGGAGCGCGCAACCTGCCGGCCAAGCTCGTCGTCTCCGGCTTCCTGGCGATTGTCTATGTCGTGCAGCCCAAGACCATAGTGCGTCTGGCGGTGGTCTTTCTGGTGCTGCTCGTCTTGGCGATGGGCATCATCGGCTCGATCACGAAGTCAGGCATCTACGGCCCGTCAGCGACGGCGGGGCTCGCGGTGGCTCTGACTTATTCGGATAGCGTCGGCACGTCGTACAACCTCGACCGAATCGTGCGGCTGACACCGCCAACCGGAATCTACGGCGGGCGCCTTCTCTACGACAGCTTCCTGGCACTGATTCCCGGTATAGACGCCGAGTACGCCAACTATCAGCTGGGACGCTACCTGGGCGGCCGCGAGGGATTCGTGATCGGCGAGGAGAACATCGAACGCTCGGTGAGCCTGGCGCCCACGTTACTCGGCGCGCCGTATGCGGATTGGGGAGTGCCCGGTACCGCTGCGCAGATGCTGCTACTGGGAGGGCTCTTCGGGTACCTGCAGCACCGGGCGCGGCGCACGCTGTTGCTGCTCCCGTTCCTGGTCACCATGGCCAGTTACGTCATTAACGGCGTGAACGCGGGCGTGCACAACCCTCACGCGATCGCCACTATCTTGCTCGCCATTTTCGTTGTGCTTGCCGATATGGCCGTGATCGCGCGAGTCTCGATACCGACCATGACCAATGACGAGGTGTCTGCCGCATGAAACGAATTCTGATTGCCACCCTGATAGTGCTCGCGTTCGCGCTCAGCGGCTGCGGCGGCTCGACGTCCGGGACTGGCGGCACCGCCGAGCCGCAGCTCCAGAATGTGGAGCTGGTGATGTTGATCCGTGCCGCCCAGCCGGAGATCGGCGACTCGTTCAAACAGGGGCAGCCGGTTCGGGTCAAGGATACAGGTACGCTGCTGGGCGAGATCACCGATGTGCGCGTCGAGGAGTCGCTTGCCGCGATTCCGGATGCCCAAGGTGAGCTGCACGCGGCGCGTTCTCCCGTTCTTGTGGACATCTGGATCACAATCGAGGGTCAGGCCAACGTGAGCGACAGCGGGTTCCAATTCGGCAGCGAGTACGTGTACGTCAACAACGACATTCGCTACCTCACCCCGCTTGCGCAGTTCGCCGGCATCATCACCCGGATGAAAGTGGCCGGCCAGTAGCGTGGACTCTCAGGCGGAAACCGGCTCGCAGCCGTCGTCGCTGCGCATCCTGCTGCTCTCGAACATGTGGCCCTCGCCGGGCTCACCCGTATTCGGGTCGTTCGTGGCCAGGCAGGTCGAGGGGCTGCGTGCCGCCGGTGCGAGCGTCACCGTAGTGGCCAACTCCGATCGTCGCCGAGGAGTTCTGCGCTCGGCGCTGAAGTACGCCTCGCTCGCGCGACGCACGCGGGCGGTAGCGCGCACGGGGGAGTTCGACGTGGTCGTTGGCCACTATCTGTACCCGACGGCGTCGTTCGCGTTTGATGCCGTACGGCGCTTGCGCGTCCCGCTGGTGCTGGTCTCGCACGGGACAGATGCGCGCTCGGTCATGCGCGACGACCGCTTCGGGCGCGCCGGGCGCGAGGCGCTCGGGAACGCCAGCCTCGTGATTGCGGTGTCGGACTCGCTGCGTGGCACCTTGCGAACCGATGTGGGTGTCCCTCCCGGTGTGCCGATCGAGGTTGTGAACATGGGCTTTGACGACGAGCTCTTCGCACCCGATCCCGGCGCGCGCGAGACTCTCAAGCTCGAAGTCGGGGAGCGCATCGTGCTCTACGCCGGCAACCTCGAGCACGTCAAAGGCGTGGACGTCTTGTTCGAGGCGTTCGTGCACTTGCTCGATGAGGGTCGCGCCGACCGACTCGTGCTGGTGGGCGCTGGCACGCTTGGTGCCTCGATACATGTGCGAATCGAGGAGCTTGCCGCCGATGACGTGCACGCCGACCCGACCGATCGCGTTACCCTGACCGGCGAACTCGAGCAGCGTGATCTGGCCCGATGGATGGCCGCCGCCGACGTGTTTGCGTTGCCCAGTCGTTCCGAGGGGCTGGGGCTGGTCTTGCTCGAGGCGATGGCGTGCGGGACGCCATGTGTGGCCAGCCTGGTGGGCGGTATTCCCGAGATACTGGACGACACATGCGGCACACTCGTTCCCGCCGAGGACCCGCGTGCGCTGGCCACCGCGATAGCGGATGTGCTCGCATCGGGTAAGGACACCTTCAGGGATGCGTGCATCGAGCGCGCGTCGGCACATACGTCGTCAGCGAAAGCACGGGAGTTCCTGGCGCACGTCGAGAAGGTGGTGGGAAGCGATGGATCCCAAAGCTGAGGCTGCACGGCGATATGCCGAGGCTGTCGACGCCGCGGAGGCGCTGAAGGCCGCGTCATCCGGAGTGAGCCCGAGCGTGCTGGTGGTTCTCGGCAGTGGGCTTGAAGGTGTGGTGAACGACATGGACGTCGTCTCGTCTTTGCCGTTCTCCGAAGTCCCCGGATTTCCCGAGCCCACCGTCGAAGGGCACGCGGGCCGATTTGTCTTCGGTCATGCGGGCCGCACTCCGGTGCTGGCGATGCAGGGGCGGTTTCACCTGTACGAGGGGCATCCGGTCGCCAAACTCGCTCTGCCGGTGCGCGCGGCTCGAGTGCTGGGCTGCGACACGTTCGTGGTCACCAACGCCGCCGGAGGCGTGAACCCGGATTACGCTCCCGGCGACATCATGCTTATCGAGGATCATCTGAACCTGATGTTCACCAACCCGCTGCTCGGCCCTAACGTGGACGAGCTGGGACCCCGGTTCCCGGGCATGGTGGACGCATACACGCCCGGGCTGCGCGAACTTGCCGTCGACGTCGCTCGCGAGCTGGAGATTGAGCTGGAGCGCGGCGTATACGCGGGTCTGCGGGGCCCAACCTTCGAGACGCCCGCCGAGGTGCGCATGCTACGGGGTATGGGCGCGGATGCCGTGGGGATGTCGACGGTTCCCGAGGTTATCGCCGCGGCGCACGCGGGGATGCGAGTCCTGGGCTTCTCGCTCATTACGAATGTGGCGGCAGGCTCGGGCCACGGGCATGCCGAAGTCCTCGAGACATCGGCTCGAAAAGCGCCCCTCATGGCGCATCTGGTGGCTGGTATACTGACTCGTCTGTAAACCCGCGGGCACCCGGCATTCCGGCCGGCGTGTCCGATGAAAGGAGACCCCATGGATCACGAAGTCAAGGATATGGAGCTGGCCGCGGCCGGCAAGGCGCGCATCGAGTGGGCCGACCGCGACATGCCGGTCCTCGCATCGATTCGCGAGCGCTTTGAGTCCGAGAAGCCGCTTGCGGGGATGCGGATCAGCGCGTGCCTGCACGTGACGACCGAGACCGCGAACCTCATGCGCACGCTCAAGGCGGGCGGGGCCGATTGCGTGCTGTGCGCGAGCAACCCCCTGTCGACCCAAGACGACGTGGCCGCCGCGCTTGTCTCGGAATACGGTATTCGTACGTACGCGATCAAGGGCGAGGATACAGATACCTACTACGCGCACATCGACGCCGCGATCGCGCACAAGCCCCAGATCACGATGGACGACGGCGCGGATGTCGTGGGTCGCGTTCACGCGAAGTTCCCCGAGGCGCTCGCTGACATCATCGGCGGCACCGAAGAGACCACGACCGGCGTGATCCGTCTGGCCGCCATGGCTGACGACGACGCGCTCAAGTACCCGATCATCGCCGTGAACGAGGCGAACACGAAGCACCTGTTCGACAACCGCTACGGCACCGGTCAGTCCACCATCGACGGCATCATTCGCGCCACGAACCGGCTCATCGCCGGGCGCACGGTCGTGATCACCGGCTACGGTTGGTGTGGCCGAGGAGCCGCGATGCGCGCCGAGGGCCTGGGTGCGAACGTCATCATCTGCGAGATCGATCCACTCAAGGCGCTCGAGGCGGTCATGGATGGCTACCGCGTCATGCCCTCGGTCGAAGCAGCGGCACTCGCCGACATCTGGATCACCGTGACAGGCGACATCAGCGTCATAGACGCCCCCCACTTCGCCGCGATGAAGGATGGCGCGATCATCTGCAACTCCGGTCACTTCAACGTCGAGATCAACATCCCGCACCTTCGCGAGAAGGCCGTTTCGGTTCGCGAGGTTCGTCCGCTCGTCGAGGAGTTCAAGCTCGATGACGGGCGCGTTATCTACCTGCTCGCCGATGGCCGCCTGGTGAACCTGTCGTGCGCCGAGGGGCATCCCGCGAGCGTGATGGACATGTCGTTTGCGAATCAGGCCCTGTGTGCCGAGTTCATAGTCCAGAACTGCGAGGATATGGAAGCAGGGGTCTACGAGGTTCCGGTCGAAATCGACGAGGAGATCGCGGCGCTGAAGCTTGCCGCGATGGGCGTCGAGATCGACGTGCTGACCGAGGAGCAGGAGCGATACCTGAACTCGTGGCAAGAGGGAACCGTCTAGGTACGCACCCCACACGGAGGTAAATCGAACCGATGAGCGATCAAGATCGCAAGACGCCGGAGCAGGCGCATGAGGCAGGAGAGCTGGTTGGTCCCGATCTCGAGGGCAAGATACCCCGTACGATCTGGTGGGAGGACAACAAGGTTCGCCTGATCGACCAGTCGCGCTTGCCGCTCGTGGGCGACATCTTGGAGTGTGACACCTACACCGGAGTGTGCTGGGCCATCAAGGGCATGGCCGTTCGCGGCGCACCCGCGCTTGGCGTGGCGGCCGCGCTGGGTGTAGCGGTGTGGGCAGCCAACGAATCCGAGCACTACGAGGACCCCGACACGTTCTTCGCGGGACTCGAAGATGTGGTCGAGGAGATCAAGGCAACCCGGCCCACAGCCCTCAACCTCGCGTGGGGAGCGGAGCGCTTGCGCCGCCTGGCGTACGCCAACGAGATGCTCCCCGTCTCCGAGATCAGGGAGCTACTCGTTGCCGAGGCAGTCTCGATGGTCGAGCAAGATGAGGTCCGCAATCGCTACATCGGCAAGCACGGTGCCGAGCTCCTGGAGCCGGGGTCGAAGATACTCACGCACTGTAACGCCGGTTCGCTTGCGACCGCGTATTTCGGCACGGCGCTTGGCGTCATCTTCGCCGCACACGAGCAGGGCAAGATCGAGCACGTGTGGGTCGATGAGACCCGGCCGGTCATGCAGGGTGCACGGCTCACCACGTGGGAGCTCATGATGGCGGGAATCCCGTGCGCGCTGCTTACCGACAGCATGGCCGGGTGGATCATGAGTCGTGGGGGAGTGGATGCGGTCATCGTCGGTGCGGATCACATTGCCGCGAACGGAGACGTCGCGAACAAGATTGGGACCTACAGTCTCGCCATTCTCGCTCACGAGCACGGCATCCCATTCTACGTTGCTGCACCCACATCGACCATCGATCTGCTCATCTCGAACGGCGAGGAGATCCCCATCGAGCAGCGACCCGAAGAAGAGGTCACCGGGGTCACCTGGTCCGCCACGTTCGAGTCGCCTTCAGGTGATGCCTCGCGAGCGCTCGACACGCTGACCGCCGAGGGACCCTACGAGTTCGACTTCGGCCGCGGTCACAAACTGATGCTCGCCCGCAAAGGCGGTGCGTTCCAGTTCGACGGCTGGGCTCGGATCGCCCCGCTGAACGTGCCGGTCATCAATCCCTCGTTCGATGTGACACCCGCGAAATACGTGACGGCCATCATCACCGAACGCGGAGTTGCGCGGCCGGACTTCGAGACTTCGCTCGCACTGCTGGGCATGGGCTCGGGCGGTATGCACGAGATCGCCATCGACTAGGCGCACATGGACGTACTGGCGCTTGCGCAGACTATCCTTGGCTTCGTAGGTATCGTCGCCGTCGGGTGGCTGCTGCGACGCTTCGGCGTGCTCAGGCCGCAAGATGCCCGGCCCATCAACAACGTCATCATCTACGCCGGGCTTCCGGCGCTGATCTTTCGTGCCGTCTACCCTGCGCAGCTGGATCGCTCGCTGCTGATCGTCGCGGTCGTCGCATGGGTCGTGTTCGCGACCTCTGCTGCCATCGCCTGGGGCGCGACGCGGCAGATGCATCTTCCCGGCCCCGTTGCAGGCGGCTTCATACTCACCGCCGCACTCGGAAACACGGGCTACATCGGCTACCCGGTCTCGCTCGCGATCCTGGGCGACGAGGGTCTGGTGCGCGCGATCTTCTACGACGTGTTCGGCACCGTCGCGGCGTTGCTGCTCGTCGGGTTGTTCGTTGCCCAACACATGGGTTCTGCCGAGGAACGACACGTCAATCCGGTGAAGGAGGCACTGAGCTTCCCCGCGGTGATCGCTCTGGGTGCGGCGCTTGTGATGCGCGCGGTGCCGATCGAGGTACCGGGTCTGGTAAGCGACGGTTTAGAGGCCCTCGCTAGCATGGTCGTGCCGCTCATCATGATCGCGGTCGGACTCTCCTTGAGACCGGGGAGTATCCGTGAACATCTCCGCGCGCTTACCGGCGTCGCGGTGATACGGCTGCTCGTGGCCCCGCTCGTTGCGGCTGCGGTCGCCGGTCTCGTGATCGATGATCCGGCGGCGGTCAGTCTGGTCGTGCTCGAGGCGGGGATGCCGTCGATGATGTTGTCTCTGGTTATCGGAGCGCGGTTCAAGCTGGATACGGATTTCATCGCCTCGGCGATTCTCGTGACGACGGTCGCGTCGGTCGCGACCATCCCGCTCATGCAGGCGATCGCCGGCTGACCACGCCGCCTTAGGTGAGGTACCGTTGTGGCTGCTCGATGACCTTGTAGACGGTCTGCTCGAGACGATATTCCCGACGCGCTGCGCGGGTTGCGACATGCCGGGAGGGCTGCTGTGCCCGTCGTGTCTCGAGGCGCTACGCCGCATCGACCCGGACGGGGCGTGTGGTCGCTGCGGTGCGCCTTACGGGCATGTCGTCTGCACCGAGTGCTGGGAGACCGAGTATTCCTTCTCGGCGGCAGTGGCTGTGAGCTCTTTGGAGCGGCCACTGTCCCGGGCGATCACGCTGTACAAGGACAGCGGGGAGCGTCGTCTGGCGCGATTGCTCGGCGAGATGCTGGCGCAGACGCTCGAACCGTGGCACGGGTGGCCCGGAGCTGTCGTTCCGGTTCCGGCCACTCGCAGGGCAGTTCGCGAACGAGGCTTCGATCATATCGAGCAGCTCGGCTCCGTCGTCGCCCACTCTATGGGGGTTCCGCTCGTGCGCGCACTGGACGCCCCCCGCGCCCGTGACCTGCGCGCGCTGGGACGACAGGCGCGCCGCGAAGAAGTCACGGGGGCGTTCTCGGTCGTCTCCGGTGCCACCATCGAGCCGCGCATACTTCTCGTGGATGACGTCCTGACGACCGGCTCGACACTCGACGCAGCGGCCTCGGTGCTGCTGGGCGCAGGCGCCGAGCAGGTTCGGGCGGCGGTGATCGCGCGAGCGTGGTGAACGGTCGGGGCCATTGCGCTAACCGCTGCGTCACCCGTGGTAGAATTCTCGATGCTTTCACTCGGGTCTGTGGTTGCGGGTGCTCTCGGGCATCCTAGTCCAAGGCAGGTGCGGTCAAAAGGATCCACGTAAACGCGTGCGCCTCAGGCGGCGCGTGAGCACGGCGCACCTTAGGGGTAAGTCGTACCGTCCGCCGCTTGCGGTGGGCGAGAGGGGCAGTAGTGAGATAGCATCAAGCGAACCTCCCGGTATGCGAGTGTGGGGTCAAAGACCAGGTCAGCCGAGTGGAAGCACCGATTCTGCGAGAGGAACAGCATGCGTTCGAAGGTCATGATCGTACTCGTTGTACTCTGCGCGCTCACGCTGGTCGCAGGTTGCGCCGCACAGCCCGCAGAGGAGCCCGTGCTCGCGCCGAAGGTAGCCCCGCCGGTGATAGGCGAGGCAGGCGTGCTTCGTGTAGGTGTGGACCTGGAGTATCCGCCGTTCGCCGGCACGGACAAAGACCAGGAGGCGGGAATCGACATCGACGTAGCCGCCGCGCTGGCAAACGAGCTCGGGCTCACGATCGAGACCGTTCAGATCGCCCCGAGCGATGTGGCCACAGCACTCGCAGATGGCAGCGTTGACATCGTGATGTCAGTGCCCTTCAGCGACGAGGCCATGGTCGGATCGTCGATCGCGGGCTCGTACATCACCAACGGCCCGGCGTTCTTCTCCTCGGCAGATGATAGTCAGACCGTGGAAGTGACCGTGGCGGACCTCGTCGGGAAGCGCATCGGCGCGCAGCAAGGTTCGCCGGCGTTCTGGGCGCTCACCTACGAACTCGGCGACGAGGCGGTTGTTGCGTTCGCGACGCTGCGCGAGGCGTTCGAGGCAGCCGAGGCGGGCGACATCGACATCGTGGGATGCGATGCGATTATCGGGGCTTACATCGCCGAGGACTTCGAGACCGTGCGCTTCGCGGGTCAGGTCGAACCAGCGACGCCGATCGGTGTTGCGGTGGCGGCCGATGCGACCGAACTCGGGCAGGTCATGCGCGAGACGCTCGACACGCTCGCCGCCAACGGCATCCTCGCGGCGATTCGCGCGAAGTGGGTCGGCGAACTGCCCGAACTCTCGGTCGAGACGTCCTCGACGACGTCGTAGAATGCGCAACGCATAAAGTGTGGTGGTTCCTGCATAAGCCAACATTGTTTTCACAGTGATTCGCTCATGGTGTATCGTTATGCGAGTCAGTTTGGGTGCGGATGACGAGATCCGTGTCCGCATCGTAGAGGGAATTGCTGAGGAGGCAGAATGCTAAACGCCAAGAAGCTCCTGTCGCTTGCGCTCGTGCTTATGCTGGCTATCGCCGTTGCAGGCGTCGCCGGTTGCAGTTCGGCGAGCGATGAGGGGACCACCGAAGAGCCGACCGAGGAAGCCACCGGCATCACCAGCGTCGATGACTTGCAGGAAGGCGACAAGGTCGGCGTCCAGTCCGGTACCACCGGTGAGGCATGGGCCAAGGAGAACCTCGAGCCCAACGGCATCGAGGTCGTTCCTTACGACGACGTTCTCGCCGCGTTTTCCGCGCTGCAGGCCGGCGATGTCGTGGGCGTCATCAACGACCTGCCGATCTCGCAGGACGTCGTGAAGGACGAGACCCGCGGTCTCGAGGTTGTTGAAGAGATCCAGACCGACGAGACCTACGGCTTCGCTTTCAGCAAGGAGAACCCGAACCTGCGCGACGCAGTGAACTGGGGTCTTGCGGAGATCATCGCCGACGGTCAGTACGACACCATTTACGAGAAGTGGTTCGGCGCCGCCCCCATGTCCATGCCTGAGGCCACCAGCGGCGTCACCGAGATGCCTGCAGAGTTCACTACGATCTCCGAGGGCAAGATCATCGTCGGTTCCGACACCGCGTTCCCGCCCTTCGAGAACGTCGAGGGTGGAGAGACGGTTGGCTTCGACGTCGATCTCATGAACGCGATCGGCGAGAAGCTCGGCCTTGAGGTCGAGTTCAAGAGCTACAAGTTCGACGCACTGATCACCGGCGTTCAGGCCGGCACCGAGTTCGACATGGTCGCATCGGCCATGACGATCACCGAGGAGCGCCAGCAGTCTGTTGACTTCTCGGATCCGTACATCAACTCGAACCAGTCGCTGGCGGTCAAGAAGGCTCAGTAATCTTGTCCCAGCAGCAAGCTTTCGCCAGCGGGGCCGACGGCGTTTTCGTCGGCCCCAAGGCGTAGGCATCCCGGGAGGTTTCGGCGTGAACCCAAGGATACGCACGATACTGCTGTATGTGGCGTACGCGGTCGTGCCCTTGATTCTGGCGGTGCTCCTCTTCACCATGGTCGGACCGGATCGCCTGCTCTACGAGCGCACGGCATCCAGGGGTTCGACCGGTATGGTTGATGATGTCTACATCATCTCGCCCACCAAAGACAGCGTCACCATCGGTACCCAGGCCAATGTCAACATCCCGCAGGCCGAGATGGATATCGCGATCGGTGCCACGCTCGACAGGGAGCCCCGCGGCGCCGGAATGGAAGATACGTCCTGGATCTTGACTGCCGAGGAGACGAGTCCCACCCCGATCCTCTTGAACGGTGAGCTCGTTGACGGCACGCCCAAGCTGGTCGTGGATGACGTCATCACAGTGGGCGGGGTCGATGTGCTCTACGCCGGTCCGCGGACCGGCGTGTTGGGAGCACTCGACTGGTGGGAGACCGGCAAGGTATCGCACCTGTTCGCCTCACCTGCGGTCATCGTCGAAGCGTTCCCTATCCTTCTTCGGGCGTTCCCCGTGTCGATTCTGGCCGTTCTGGTGTCTTTCGCACTCGCGATACCTATGGGACTCGCCCTCGCGTTCATGAAGATGGCGAAGTCGCGCTGGTTCCGCTTCCCCGCGACGATGTACATCGACGTGATTCGTGGAACCCCGATCTTCCTGCAGATACTGCTCGTCTTCTTCGGGCTCCCCTTGATGCCCCCGTGGCAGGCGCTTCTTGCTGCGTTCCCGCAACTCAACGATGCCGGCCCGTTCGGGGTCACGTGGTCGCTGTACATGCGCGCGTTCGTGGTGTTGAGCTTCAACTCGGCAGCCTACATGGCCGAGATCTTCCGCGCGGGCATCCAGTCGATCAACAAGGGGCAGATGGAAGCGGCGCGTTCGCTGGGTATGACCACTGCGCAGGCGATGGCGTACGTCATCATCCCGCAGACCGTCCGGCGTATTCTCCCCACGATGATGTCCGAGTTCATTCTGCTGTTCAAAGACACGTCGCTCTTCGCTGCGGTCGGTATGGCCGAGATCATCTTGCGCTCTCGCGAGGTCGCATCAACGACACTCAATGTCTCCCCGTACCTGCTCGCCGCTGTTTTCTATCTGGTGATCACCATTCCGCTCGGTCGATTCGTTCAGCAGTTCGAGAACAGACTGGCGGCATCGGAAGGCGGCGGAGCTGTCCAGCCGGCGGGCGAGGGCGATAGCGATGCGGGCAAGCCCGCGGAACCGAAGCTCCGAACCGAAGCGGGCGAGAGGTAATGGATACGACGATGAGCAGCGCAGCCAACAAACCCATCGTTCGCATCGTCAATCTTCAGAAGAGCTTCGGTGATCTGCAGGTCCTTAACGGTGTCGACATGGACGTCGAGAAGGGCGAAGTGGTTGTCATACTGGGTCCGTCGGGATCCGGCAAGTCAACACTGCTGCGCTGCGTGAATCGGCTCGAGGAGCCGACCGGCGGCGAGATCTGGCTCGAGGATATACAGGTCAACGCGTCCAAGACCAACATCAATGAAGTCCGTGAGCGCGTGGGAATGGTGTTCCAATCCTTCAACCTGTTCCCGCACCTGACTGCCAAAGGCAATGTCATGCTTGCGCAGCGCAAGGTCCTCCACCGCCCGAAACACGACGCGGCTAGAATCGCAGTCGAGCAGCTCGAGCGGGTTGGCCTGGGCGACCGCGTCGACTACTTCCCTTCGCAACTGTCCGGCGGCCAGCAACAACGCGTGGCAATCGCGCGGTCTCTTGCGATGGACCCCCACGTCATGCTGTTCGACGAGGTCACTTCGGCTCTCGATCCTGAACTCGTTCGGGGCGTGCTCGATGTCATGAAGGAGCTCGCAAAGGCCGGGATGACTATGCTCGTAGTGACGCACGAGATGGGCTTCGCCCGCGATGTCGCATCTCGGGCCGTCTTCATGGACGGTGGCGTGATCGTGGAGCAGGGGACCCCGTCCGAGGTCTTCGACAACCCGCAACACGAGCGGACCAAGGACTTCCTCGGCCATATCAGCTAGACTGTCGCGACTACCCGTGCAACTTAGGCCCTTCGCTGTGGGCGTGCATGGGTATCTTCTATGTTAGAACCGCGTAAGAGGAGGACCTCATGAAGCTGATCGTCAAAGGCCGGCACATGGCCGTCACCGATCCAATTCGCGAATACGCCGAGGAGAAAGTCGGTCGCATCGCCAAGATAATGGACGGCGAGCACATGCAGATCGAGGTCGAACTGTGGGTCGAGAAGAACCCGTCGATCGAGAAGAACCAGGTCGCCGAGGTCACCGTCTGGACCAAGGGGCCGGTTATTCGCGCGAAGGAAGCCGATCCCGACATGTACGCCGCGATCGATCTGGTGGCCGATAAACTCGAGCGTCAGTTCCGCAAGTTCAAAGGCAAGACGGTGGATCGCCACACAGGCAAGCACGCCGTGCCCATGCCTCCCGTGGTCGTGGAGCCCGAGGTCTCCGAGCCCAGCATCGTCAAGACCAAGACCCTCGAAATCAAGCCCATGTCTGCCGAGGAAGCTATCCTGCAGCTCGAGCTTCTCGGACACGACTTCTTCATCTTTGCGTCAACGGAGACCGAGGAGATCAGCGTTCTCTACCGGCGCCACGACGGTGACTACGGGTTGCTCGAACCCGTGAAGATCTAGCCAGCGAGCTGGCGAGAGCAGAGCGAAGCAGGGCGCCCCGCCGGGCGCCCTGCGGCGTTGTAGGGAGGGTCGACCGGGCTCGCCGCAGGAACCGGATACGCAGCAGGGTATCCTGGGCGTTTGTTGACGGGAGTGCGCGCCCCGCATACAGTTACCGTGAGGGTTATCTCTTCGCGAGGTGACAGGCGTTCACGGGAGTAATGGCAGCCGCTCTAGTCGAAGCAGGAGGCTCCGGTTGGATCAACGCACCTCTCACGTCTCCATCGAGGATATCGAAGCGACGCTCTCCCTTGTGTCCGAGATCAAGGCTGCTCGCGTCGTAACATCTCCCGAGGGCGTAATCCAGGAAGTGCACGTGCTTGCGCTTCCGACCAAGTCACCCAAGCAGCTCGTGCGCGACATAGAGTCGACGCTGATGGCGCGCTTCGGGATCGCAATCGATCACAAGAAGATATCGATTGCGCAGCTCGGTCAGGACTCGATGCCCGAGATAGACACGGGAATCTCCGAGGTTCGTGCAAGAATCATGGAGATCAACGCCAATGTCGCGGGCGTGCACGCTGCCGTGACGGTCACACTCGAGCTCGAGGGCGACACCTATGCGGGCAAGGCATCGGGACCCGCGAGTTCGACGGGCCGGCAGCGTCTGGTTGCCACCGCTACGCTCGACGCGGTCGAACAGTACGCGCAAGGTGCGCTGTCATTCGCGCTCGAAGATGTGAGCATAATCCAGCTGGGACGGGAAAACGTTGCAGTCTCGTGCGTGACTCTGGTCTCGCCGCTGGGAGAGCAAGCGTACGCCGGTTCCGCGCTGGTTCGACAAAACGAGAAAGACTCCATCGTCCGGGCGACGCTGGATGCTATCAATCGTCGTCTCGGTTTCTTGACAACCCCATAGCCCAGTTTGGGCCAACGTCGTGGATAACGATTTGGACACTGTACGCACACGAATGAGCGGAGCGGACAGCGTTCTTCCATCGCTAGCGGGATGGGAGAAGACCTTGTTTCCAAGAAGGGGGTCTTCTCACCATGAAGCGTATCATCGTTCTGCTCAGCTCTCTGGCTGCCGTTGTTCTTTCCGGCGGCGCATGCATCCGCTGGTAGTGATTGCTAGCCCGTTTTTCATCCTCGGCGTTGGCCCATCTCTGTCTTGGCGGTCCGGACATGAAAGCTAAGCTGTACGTCTGGACAGTCGTGGCACTGGCTGTGGTAGCGGTAGGGTACGCGGTTGCGGTATACGGTGTTACGGACCTTCAGGTTGCGCTCTTCCTCGGGGGCCTTGCTCTACTTACCGAGTGGGTTGCGGTGGATCTGCCGATTGTGGGGTCGGTCTCTCTCACCTTCGCGCTAATCTATGCGGCGGTCCTCCTAGGCGGGCCGGTTGACGGCGCGATTGTCGCGGTAATCGGCTCTATCTCGATCAAGGACATACTTGGCGGCAAACCCTTTCTGCGGATGGCCTTCAACACCGGGCAGTACGCTCTGTTCACAGTTGCTGCCGGTCTTGTGCAAGTTGCGCTAGGCATTTCCCCGCTGGAAGCAACGCCGGCGCTGACCGATTCAGGTGTCCATTGGATTGTCGGTAGTCTCGCGATTGCAGCCACTCTCGCCACGCTGAACATGGTGCTTGTTGGTGTTGTAATCTCTTTGTCCACTGGCGTCTCCCTATCCGCCGTATGGCGCGAGAGTTCTCGTTCCTACGCGGTGAGCCTCCTTGTGCTCGCGCTCCTCGGGCTGGTGTTAGCGCAGCTCATTCATGTTGCTGGTCTGGTGGGAACGTTCCTGATTGTCATTCCGTTTGCAGTTGCGCGACAGACCTTCCAGGTCTATGCGCAACAGACAGAGGCTTACCGAGACACGGTACGCTCGCTGGTGACCGTGTTGGAAGCGAAGGATCCGTATACGCGCGGCCATTCGGAGCGCGTCGCATGGTACGCGCGTCGCATCGCCGAAGGGCTTGGGTGGGGCGATCAGGAAGTCCAGAAGATCGAGTGGGCCGCTCTGTTACATGACATCGGTAAGGTAGCGATTCCGACCGCTACGCTGGTCAAACCAGGTGAGTTGACAGCGGCCGAGTACCAGGAGGTCCAGGAGCATCCAGCCCTGGCGGTCGAGATTCTTGCGAATATCGATCTGCTGAGCGACGTCATCCCGTTCGTTGGCGCGCACCACGAGCGTCCCGACTCGTACGGGTATCCGTCCGGCATGGGCGCCGAAGATATCCCGCTTGGCGCGCGTATTCTATCCGTGGCGGACTGTTTTGATGCTATGACGTCGAATCGCTCCTATCGAAGGGCGCGGACGTACGGGGACGCAGTCCGGGAGCTCAAAGCCGTAGCAGGCACGCAGCTTGATCCGCGCTGCGTGGATGTCCTTCTTGAGCGAGTCGACGATGGAGCTGTGAGTAGGCTGCTTGAGGGGAGCGCGCTTGATGATGTCTGACAAGCGCCAAGGTGTCATTCAGGCCGTAATACTTCTGATTCTGGGAGGACTGAGCACGGTCGCTTTGACGGCATTTCCGTCTTCCAGGGCGGACTTCTTCTCGCTCATTCTTCCCTTGGCTCTTTCGTTTGCAGCGATGGAGCTGACGCCGCTCCCCTTACCGAGGGGAGAGCAGTTCAGGCTGGACGCGGGAGTTGCGGTCGCAGCGATGCTTCTGCTGGATCCACTCGCGGCGGGGTTAACCGCACTGGCGGGTAGCGCGCTCGGGATCCTACTCGTCCGGTTTGGCTCCACTCGAGTCCACGATCTTGTGGATGTGCTTCGGACGGGTCTGACGGTCTATGCTGCCGCGTCAATATGGTCCTATGCTGGGCTTAGCAGTGCCGTCGATCCGGTCTACCTTGCATCATGGGCAAGCGCTCTCGGACTTGGCCTGGTCTACATGGCACTGGATCTCATCGGATGGACAATACTTGAAACGCGCGTTCCTGAGGCTCGGACACCCCGGAGCCTTGGAAGCCTTCTCGGACTTCTCGGAAGTGTCTATTTGGGTCAGATTTCGGCGGGCGTTGCCATCGCGGTTGTGCAAGAGAGCCTTGGCGTTCTGGCAATCCTCGCGCTACTGCTGCTTGTGTTGATCATGCAGCATACATTCGGGCTGTTGCTGAGAGTGCGGGCCGCATACACGATGACTGTCAGCGCGCTCTCCAGGGTGGCGGAGATGTCGCAAGAACTCCCACCCGGTCACGGTGAGCGTGTAGCGGACACGTCGGCCCGAATCGGCCGGGCGTTGGGTCTTTCACCCACAGTGCTGGAGCGACTAACGTTGGCCGCCCTGCTGCATGACATAGGAGGGGTTCGAGGCGTCCCAAACGATGGCGCCAACATCAGGGTTGCGGAAAGACAGCAGGCCTCGGCGGGCGCGACGCTAATATCGAGAGTCAACTTCCTGTCCTCTCTAGCGCCGGTCATCGCGCGACACGCGAGCCCATACTCTGAATTCATTGAGACGCAGGACACCGATGGTCTCTTGGCGCGCATCATCCACGTGGCGTCCGACTTCGATTGTCTGACCAGCGACCCAGCCCACGACTCGGCAACAGCGGTCGATATTATGAAGCGAGGCGTTGGACAGGAGTACGATCCTAGGGCTCTTGAGGCAATTGAGGCGCTGGCGGGCAAAAGGGACGCCCGGTGATTCTGGTACTCGATGCCGTGGCTATCGCAGTGGTAGCAGGGTTCCTGACGGGTGGCCGATTCGCGAGTCTGGCCCGACTAAGGCTGCGCGGCGAGGGACTGCTCGTCGCGGGCTTGCTTGCCCAGATTCTTCTTCCGCGTTTGGTGCCCCGGGGACTTGTTTCTGATTCGATTAGCGTCGCTCTCTTCTGGGGACTGCCTAGTTTACTCGTATTCTTGGCTCTCCTGGCCAACTGGCGCTTGATCGGTGCTGCCATCGCGAGTGCCGGAGTGGGTCTGAACTTGCTGGTGGTACTTCTCAATTCGGGTATGCCCGTCTTGCTCCCGGCGGGGACCGCGACGGGGGTGGGGGTTGACCGGATGGTCAGTCAGATTCAGTCTTCATGGCTGCATGTTGAGGTCACCACGCACACTCGGTTACTTATACTCGCTGATGTTGTCCCCCTTGTCGGGCCGACGTGGCATCGCGGTATGGTGAGTCTCGGGGATATCATGTTGGCCGTCGGAGTGGCCCATTTGGTGTTTTCAGCGATGCACACCGCAGAGGAGTGAACCCGCTTGCGACTGCAACGTGCATGGTAAGCCCCGGTTAAGGCTCAAAGGGGACAATCTCTCCACGGACAATCGCGTTGGGGGGCAGACTGCATGAGCGGGTCGAATGGCGGTGTCCAGCCGCACGGGCTTGAGATACCCAGGCGACATCTGTTAGACGGCGTTCAGCGAAGCCGCGAGGGCACGGTGATGATTCTGGGGCCTGCAGGGTACGGCAAGACCGTACTGGCGATGCAGATCGCCTCGGCCGCACCGGCATCGATTCTGCTCGACTGCTCGTGCGTCGAACCGCATCTTGGATGCTTGTCTCGTGCGATTGCTGCTGCAATTCGCTGCGACTCGGTGCGACGCTGCGCCCAGGTATTGCTTCCTCACGAATCCGAGGAGAGTGTCACCCTCGATCTGATGGATGCGCTGATCGAGCTCCCAAATCACGCCACATGTGTTGTTCTCGACGATCTTCCCAGCGGGATTGAGCCACAGGTGCTGCTTGAGATTGCGAGCTGTGTCAGAAGGGCATTGCCAGCCGGGAGGCTTGTGATCACATCACGGCGCATCGATTTCGGGCTTGAGGTATCTACCGCAGCGCTGACGATTGGTCCCTCCGAGCTACGCATGCGAACGCACGAGACGCGTACGCTGCTCGAGGCCGCGACCGGACGGGGCGTCTCCGAGGAGGCGGTTCAGAGGGCCCAAGCGGAATCCCAGGGGCATGCAGCCGCGCTGCGTCTTATCGCGAGGTCAATATGCCTCGGCACCGAAGATCGCGAGTTTGGTCCGCCTCTGGAGGCGAATCTGCAGACCTATCTTCAGGAGTTGGCGCGACAGCAGCTTTCCCCGCAGCAGTTGGACCTGCTGTTTGTGCTGTCACTGCTGATCTCGGGCCAGAGCTCTGAATTGCGATCGTTCCGAGGCGGGGAAACAATCCAGCAGCTGGAGCAGGTATCGCTCTGCATTCCCTTTGTCTCGCTTTCGCGTGGTCCATTGCAGACGAGGTTTGCCGTGCACGACCTGGCCGTCGCTGCCTTCACGGATCCGACCTTCGTCCGTGACCATGTGAGTGAGCCAGTCCAGTTGAGGGAGTCGGTGCTGGCGCTACTCGATGCGAGAGGCGACTACGAGAGGCTCTTCAGGGCGCTCCTCGCGGCGGATGACGCTGAGCGCACCGCCACTTGGGCAGAATCTCGAGGCGAGAGACTCCTAGATCAGGGGAGTCTGACAATACTCAGGGAGGTCATGTGCAGAATCGGTCCTGCGATGGTTCTGCGGAGTCCGCGTATGCTCCTGCTGGAAGCAAGCCTCCTGCGCGAGATACCCCAGTACAGGGAGGCTCTCAGGAAGGCGACTGTGGCCCGAAGGCTGGCCGAGTTCGAATGCGATCAAGACGCGGTGATCGATTCTCACCTGATGATAGCTCGCCTGCAGATGGATCTCGGTTGGATGGGTGATGCCGCTAACGCCCTGATAGAAGCACGCACTGTCGGCCACGGGCGGTGCTCCAAAGATACTCTCGCGCTCATTCACTCATACCTGGGACTGTGCTTCATGTGCGTTGGAAGGATGAAAGACGCAGCGCTTGCAGCGGACTCTGCCGCCGAGGTGGTGTCGATGAGCTGTATCGGAGACGAGGTGCTTGCGAGGGTGATGACGATCACGGCCGCGACAACGGGCGTGCTCGGCGGGCGCATGGACAAGGTGCTGGATCTGTGTTTGCGGATAGAGGGGCTGCAAGATGTGTCGCACAGTCTGAGACTACAAAACAAAGGCAACCTCGGAACAGCGTTGTGTGAAGTGGGGCATTTGCGGCGAGCAGAGCAGATACTCGAAGGTGCCCTATTCTTGCTCGGCGATCGTGAGGTCGGAGGTCTGCATCATGCCTTGACGGCAACATTAGCAGTGCCCAAAGCGGGCTTGGGTCAATACCAGCTCGCTGAAGAGTACATGAGGATCGCCGTTGCCGGACTTGTCTCGGTCGGTGACGAGTTGTGTGCAGCGCACGGACTTGTTTTTCAATCGACTTGGCAGAGAGCTTCGGGCGAGTTAGACGATTCGCTCGCGACAGCCGAACGTGTGCTGGAAATGTGCGCCTCGTTGTCCTGTCAGTGGCTCGAGTGGCAGACGCATCTGGAGATGGGGGCCACCGTGCTGGCGATGGGCGACGTTGCTGCCGCCCAGAGAGCTGCATTTGCGATTCGAGGTGCCGCCAAGGAAGTTGAAGCGAGCCGTCACTGGCTGACCGCGGATCTCATCCTGGCTGAGGTTGCGAGGCGCGAAGGTAGAACTCAAGAGGGTATCGCACGACTGGTGGAGCACGAGGACTACCTACTCACAGAGAGCGCGAACTGGCAGACCGCGATGTATATCAGGGCTTTCCCTCACCTGCTAGGCATGTTGGCTGTCGCCGTAGGCCCCGAGTCTCTCCCGGTGCATCTGCTGCGAATGGTCCTGCCGCAGGACGCCGAGCGTACGCTTGCTGCATGCTCGGATGTGCTGGATGACGACACATGGCGGAAGCTCGCAACTCGCGTCGTCGGGGACTCCGATGCGAGTCGCCTTGAGAGGATACGGGAGACACCCAAGTGCTATGTCCGTTTCTTCGGCGGACTTCAAGTGCGCGTCGGCGACCGAGAGGTGCTCGATAGGCACTGGCGCAAGCGGAAGGCCCGCCTGATGTTTGCGATGCTCACAGCGCGTAAGGGAAGTGAGATACCGCGAGAACAGGTCTTTGAGCTCCTGTGGCCAGAGATGGATGAGGAGCGCGCCAGAAACAATTTCTACGTCATTTGGAGTGCGATGAAGACCGCGCTAGTACCGCAGGCGACAAAGAGCACTCCGTGTCCCTACACCGAGAACGCAGGCGGGATGTGCAGGGTCGTACGCGAACTCGTCACCTCTGACATCGAGGAGTTCGAAGTCGCGCTCGGCGACGCGGCGGACGCCGAGCGGCAGAACAACGTCGGCAAAGCGATTCGCGCGTACGAACAGCTCGCGGACATCTACCGCGGCGAGTTCCTGCCCGGCGACATCTACGAGGACTGGTTCTCCCACATGAGGGACACGTTCCGTGTCGAGTTCGGTGATGCCATGTTGCGCGCCGCCCGGCTACTGAAGGACGAGGGCGACAACGTCAGGGCGCTGCTCATGATTAGAAGGGGGCTCCGTGCTGATCCCGGGCGCGAGGATCTCTACCAGGCGGCGATCTCACTGCAAATCGCTTCGGGCCAGCGGAGCGCGGCCATCGAGACGTATGCGGCGTGTCGCAAGCGTCTAGCCGAGGAGCTGGGCCTGGATCCGTCATCCGACACCGTCAAGCTCTACGAGCAGGTGCTGGCCATGGAAGATCCGCCCGAGAGCGAGTGGTCGGACAAAGGAAATCGGGAGCACGATGAGCCTGGCCCGAGCTGAGTCACCATCCCTCAGCGAGCGAGGTGCGCGACTACCTGCTCTCGGACCGCCTGGGAAATCGCCGCTGCACCACCCACAAAGGTGACATCGCAGCACTGGTCGAGCGGCAGCGACTCAAGCATCGCGGCCACGTCCGCATCGAGCGAGGAACGCGGGGTGAGCAGCAGGACTGAGCCGGCCTTCGCCTGGCGAACACTGCAGGTCAGGGCGTCGGGGAAGTCCTGACCGGTGGCGATCGCCATGTGCGTATAGCCGAGTAGTCCGCCGTCTGCGGCATAGGCCGCGATGCTCAGTGCCGTCTCGTAACGGTCCTTTCCGGAGAGCCTGATTCCTGTCGAACCCGAGCGATTCGCGGCTTGCGTTTGGACGGCAGTCGAAACTGCCGCGGGTCCGCCGACAACCAGTGCGCGGCACTCGGGGTGCTCGTCTATGAAGGCTGCGGTCGCCGCGGACAGCTCGGTCGGTTTGGTGAGCAGCACCGGCCAGCCGAGCGCGGCAGACAGCGGGGAGGCCGCCAGCACGTCGGGGAAGCTGAGGCCCGAAGCCAGCACGTAGGTACCGTCCCAGGGTCGGCCGGCGCTCTCCATTGCCTCCAGTGTCGCCTGGGCCACAAGCTGTGCGGTCTCGTAACGGTCGGCACCGCCGATTCTGACGACGTGTGTTGAACCGACGAGTCCCTCGAAGTGAGCTGCCACCTGAGCGCTGACCGCGCTGGGACCACCGATGACAATGACCTGAGCGGGGAGCAGCCGACGGGCCTCCGTCGCGACCGCCGCAGGTACGCTGTCGGTCTTCACGAGCAGAATCGGAGCGTCAAGCGCACCGGCGAGCGATGCCGCGCCAAGTCCGTCAGGCCACGAGCTGCCGGTGACCACGATCAGCGTCTCGGCCCCACCCGGAAACGACTCCCTCGAGACCTGAGCGGCGGTGTCGCAACGGTCCGCACCCGCAAGCGTCCTGATGCTGACCGTGGCTTCACGTACTACCACCGACTCAAGCGTGGGTTTCTCGGCATTGCCGGCGATATCGACCGAGTAGTACTCAAGCGTGTGCTCGCCGCGCGTTCCTATCACAACGCGGTCGCCCTCGACCCACTCCGCGCCGTCGAGGCGATGCAGCGTGCGTGCAACTGCCGAGTCATCGGTTGCGAGAAGCTGAACCGTGGCGGGAGCGAGCAGCAGCCGGTTCGTGTCGGCCGAGGTGACGGGCGGTTGGGTATCGCTGCTGATCGCGATATCGACGCTGCCGAAGATCTGGCCGCTCGCGATGACTACGTCGGTCGCCGACTCAAGAGTCTGCCCGCCAAAGAACCGGGCTGTCTGCGGGGAGTCCTTGAGCGCGGCGGTGACGCGGTACGTTCCTGCCCTGAGCGATTTCAGCTCGTACGTGCCCGCCGTGTCGCTGCGGGTCTCGGCGACCGCAGACCACGTGCCGGCCTCGCCGTCGTAGCGCAGGGCCTGAATCCGAGCAGCGTCTACCGTATCGCCGGAGCCCGGATCCGTGATTCGCCCAGAGATTGTTGCAGCCGGTTCGAGCCCGACATCGACGACGAGCCCCTCGGCGCGGACGTCGAGCTCGGTCACGTGTTCTCCGCACGTGCAGCCATCGTGGTAGGCCGGGCAGTAGGCTCCATCCTGCGCGCAGAACCATAGGGCGTAGGTTCCGGTGTGGTAGTCGATCGAGAAGGAGCCGTCAGCGAGCGTGGTCGCCTGCGCTTGCGATACCCAGCCGGCGTCGCTGCGGGTCACGAGCGAGACGCTGACGTTTCCGAGAGGGTCTCCGCTGAGTGAGTCACTGACCGTGCCCTGAACGCGTGACGGGGCGGCCAGACTCGCCTCCAGTGCGACTGACGGTCCGTCCACACGCACTTCCTCGGCCGCGTCGAGGTTGTTAGCATTCGGGTGGAAGCTCGACAGGCTCGTGCCGGAGTTGTCGGTGTATCCGAACCGGTAGGTGCCGTGAGCCAGCGGCATGGACCATGCGCCCGACGCCTCGGTCACCGTCCAGGAGAACGCCTGCCACCGGCCGTTGGCGTAGCGGTAGGCGGCCACGGACACGTTGCCCAGCGGCGTAGCGCCATCCCATGCGGTGACCACGCCGTGTATGCGAGACCATTCCACCGCGCAGAAGCTGCCGGTGTTGAGATCCTGACCGGGCTGCAGCTCCACAGAGTCGGCGTCTTCGAGCGCGGAGGCCTCATTCCAGTAGCGAGTCGGGTAGGCGCCCCCGGCCGCCGAGTACGAGAGTCGGTAAGCGCCTGGCTCGAGCGTGAGCGTATAGCTGCCGTTCGAGGCCGCCGTGGTCTTCGCCGTGATGTTCCAGCCTGTGGTGTCAGGTGCGTAGGCCGTTACGGTGGCTCCCGGCAGCGGCATGTCAGCGACGCCGGTGACCGACCCCAAGACCGTCGCCGGCACTACCTTGCGAACCCGAAGTGCGTAGGAGCCGGTGGTCCAGTAGCTGAAGCCCGTGACCCGGATGTGCCAGGTACCAGATGTCGCGGCGGTCACTACAAGCCGGGGCATGAGGTTCGTACCGCCGTCGTCATCGGTGGCGAACGCCACCGGCGATGTAGACGCGAACACGTCGATGCGAACGTCGAACCAGGGGTCGGTCGCCGATGGCACGGCTTCGATCACGTAGGTGTCGCCGGCGGATACCGCCAGTGCCATCCAGTCCACATCACCGTCAACGTCAAGCGCCCGCCAGACCAGAGCGTTGTCGCAGGCGATTCCGGCGACCGAGACGCGAGAGTCGTCGGGCTCCCAGGCGTCGGAGGCATCGGCGGTTGCCGGAAGGAGAGCGGCAGCAAGTACGAGTAGGGACGTGATCGCAAGTACCCCGCGCAGACCATGAAGCCTGTTTCTCGCGGCGATTCCAGCACGTGTTGCGATTCCCGCGTTCATGTCGTTCTCCCCGACTTGCCGCGACTAAAGGTCGCAGGTAGCTGCTCTAAGGTAATTATCGGCGACAAACGGGCAGTATATTAGTATGAGCGGCGACGAACGGTCGACCCCTGCGCTACAATGGACACAACAGCGACCGTTTGTCGGAACTGCGACCGCTCATCATGACTTGGAAGCTGGTTAGAGTTGGTTTTGTCCGCCATGCGAAGATGCGTTCGTCGGGGCGGAACGTCCCGGGCGAGAGGGGGCATGTCGGGCTTCTCGGCAAGAGACGAGCGGATGCGTGACACCAACCCGAACGGTGAGGAGAGGGAGACTCCTGAGGGGCACCAGATCGGGAGAAAGCGGTTCACCTTTCGAGCCCGAGGTACTCGCTACCTCGCGGGTGGGGTCGGCGACCTGAAGGGGTCGTCGGCCTCACTGATTCTGCCGTCCGGGGGAACGCGTCGCGCGGTTTTGCGCGCGCAGATGACCGTCGTATGTGGCCTCGGCTGTGCTAGAATCGTGTCTGCTTTCGCACCCAATCCCACTGGTAGAGGTGTCATCACACATGGCCAATATCCTGGGCAAGCTGCTCACTCTGGGCGAGGGCAGGCAGCTTCGCCAGTTCGAGGGCATCGTGGCTCGAGTGAACGAACTGGAGCCGGACCTTGCGAAACTCACCGACGATCAATTCCCCGGGCTGACCGCACGCTATCGTGAGCGCTTCGACAACGGCGAGACGCTCGACGACTTGCTTCCCGAGGCGTTCGCCGCTGCCCGCGAAGCAGGCCGGCGCGCGTTGGGGATGCGGCATTTCGACGTTCAGCTGATCGGTGGCATGGTTCTGCATCGCGGCATGATCGCCGAGATGAAGACCGGCGAGGGCAAGACGCTGGTCGCCACGCTTGCCGTCTACTTGAATACGCTGTCGAGCGCGGGCGTGCACGTGGTCACCGTGAACGACTACCTGGCCAAACGGGACAGCGAGTGGATGGGCCAGGTCTACAAGTTCTTAGGGCTGGACGTTGGCATCATCCAGGCGCAGATGCCGCCGGCGCTGAGGAAACCCGCGTACGCTGCGGACGTCACCTACGGAACCAACAGCGAGTTCGGTTTCGACTACCTGCGAGACAACATGGTGGTCGTGCCCGGTAACCGCGTTCAGCGCGGTCATAGCTACGCGATTGTGGACGAGGTCGACTCGATACTGATCGACGAGGCGCGCACGCCGCTCATCATCAGCGGAGCGGGCACGAAGTCGGCTGACTCGTACAAGTCGTTCGCGAAGATCATTCCCCGGCTGCGTCCGGACGTGGATTTCGAACTCGACGAGGCCAAGCGCACCGTCGCACCGACCGAAGATGGCGTTCACCGGGTCGAGCAGGCGCTCGGCATCGAGGATCTGTACTCGGACCCGAGTGGGCAGATGGTCAACCATCTGCAGCAGGCCCTCAAGGCCGAGTTCTTGTTCAAGAAGGATGTCGACTACGTCGTCAAAGACGGCGAGGTGCTCATCGTCGACGAGTTCACCGGTCGGCTCATGGTAGGACGCCGCTACTCCGAGGGCCTCCACCAGGCCATCGAGGCGAAAGAAAAGCAGCACGTCCGCGAGGAGAATCAGACGCTCGCGACCATCACGCTGCAAAACTACTTCCGCATGTACGACAAGCTCGCCGGCATGACCGGTACCGCCGTGACCGAAGACGCCGAGTTCAGGGAGATCTACAGCCTGCCGGTCATGGTCATCCCCACCAATCAGCCCATGGTGCGCGACGATCGCAACGATCTGATCTACCGCACTGTCGACGCCAAGTTCTCCGCCGTTGCCGAGGAGATCGCGGAGCGCAACGACACAGGTCAACCGAGCCTCGTGGGCACGATCTCCATCGAGAACTCGGAACGGCTTTCGCGTGCGCTTAGCAAGCGTGGAGTCGAGCACAAGGTGCTCAACGCCAAATTTCACGAGATGGAAGCGCACATCGTCGCGCAGGCCGGTCGCCTGCGGGCCGTCACAATTGCCACCAACATGGCCGGTCGTGGAACCGACATCATTCTGGGCGGCAACCCCGAGTTCCTGGTCGAGGAACTGCTCGTCGAGCGCGGTGTCGACCCGGCAGAAGCCACCGAGGAGCAGCACAGCGAGGCACTTTCCTCGGCCAAGGCGATCTGCGCCAAGGAGCACGTCGAGGTTGTGAACGCAGGTGGCCTGGCGGTCATCGGAACCGAGCGTCACGATTCCCGGCGAATCGACAACCAGCTGCGCGGCCGCTCCGGTCGCCAGGGAGACCCCGGTCTTTCGCAGTTCTACCTCTCGCTCGAAGACGACCTCATGCGGCTGTTCGGCGGCGACCGGATGGACCGCATCTCGGGCATGATGCAGCGCACGAATCTGCCCGATGACCTGCCCATTCAGGCGGGCATGGTCTCCAAGGCCATAGAGAGCGCGCAGCGTCAGGTCGAGGCGATGAACTTCGGCGCCCGCAAGCACGTACTCGAGTACGACGACGTGATGAACAAGCAGCGCGAGGTCATCTATCAGGAGCGCAACCGTATCCTGGACGGCAAGGACATCCACGGCCGCGTGACCGAGATGATGGGCGAGGTCATAGCCACAGCCGTGCTCGATCTGTGCCCGGAGAAGGTCTACGCCGAGGAATGGGACTGGGATGGGCTGGGCATGTGGTTCCGCGATCTCACCGGACTTGAAGGCGTGGTCGAGGAGCAGCGTGCGGGGGCGGACAACCCGCACGAGCTAGCCGATGCACTTGCCGAGCGTGCCCTCGAGAAATACACCGAGAAAGAGACGGCGCTCGGCGCGGATTCGCTGCGCGAGCTCGAGCGTCAGGTCATGCTGCGCATCATCGACACCAGGTGGATGGAACACCTGCTCGAGATGGACTACCTGAAAGACGGGATCGGGCTTCGCGCTATGGGTCAGCGCGATCCGCTTATCGAGTACAAGTCAGAGGCGTACAACATGTTCGGGGACCTCGTGGGTTCGATCAACGAGGACTTCTTGCGTACCATCATGCGTATCCAGGTCGTGCGCGAACCGGCTCCCGAGCCCCAGATCAAAGACGTCTCGTATACGGCGCCCAGCGAGAGCACGATCTTCAAGGGAGCAGTGGACGCGGCGGCTCACGCCGGACCTGCGGGTCCATCCCCGGATCAGATCGCTGCGGCTTCGGCTGCAGCGGGTGGCGGCAAGGCGGCGACGGTCACGAAGGATACGTCGGACCCGTTCGCGAATGTCGGACGCAACGACCCGTGCCCGTGCGGCAGCGGCAAGAAGTACAAAAAGTGCCACGGAGCGAGCGCGTAAGCGCAGCGTGCGCGAGGCAATGCAAAGGACCGGCGCGGCCTGCTTGGCCATAGGCGCCGGTCCTCGTGACGCCGGGCGTGAGGGGTTACTCGCAGTAGACCCGCACGTTGTCGCCGTTTGCCGAGTCCACGTTGACCTCCATCTCGCGCAAGGCGATGAGCAACTCCTCGATGTCCTCGGGCTTGAGGTTCTGGAAGTCGATCGACATGCCGTGTTCGGACATCGAGTCGTTGAGCTGGTCCATCGCCTGCGGGGGGATCAGGGACGTGAGCTTGAGCCCCGCGCGTACCAGTTGCAGGGGTACTTTCACGTCGACGTTGTCTCCGTCGGTGCTGATGATCTTCACGTACAGGAACTTCGGGGCTCCCAGCGGCGCCTTGGTGGCCGGCGTCGTGTCTGCGCCTTCTGCAGGCGCGGAATCGACCGCGCCAACCTGCAGCGCGTCGAGCAGGCGCTCGGCTTCCTCGGCAGAGATCTTACCAGCGGCAAGCATGTTCAGGATTCGTGCGCGATCTTCACTCATGACGTGCTCCTAACCTAGACGAGTTTGAAATCGATGTTCGTGTCGCCGCTGTGTACGACCGCGGTCAGTCCACGCGTGGCGTTGAGGATCCCGAGAACGCCCACGAACAGGCGCGTGTAGCTGTGGAACCGCTGGCCGGCAAGGTAGAGGACGATGTCGGCGAGAAGCGTGAGCGGAACCACGATCACAATGACGATCAGTCCGACCGGCCACAGCAAGAACAACGGCAGCCACAGGCGGAACCGCCAGCCGAAACCCATGAGGATGAATGCCGGAGGCACGATCATCTCGACAGCCTCTCAACCGCTTCGGCCGCGGTAATCTCGCCACGTTCGAGCATGCCGAGGACCTCATCGCGCTCGGTGGTGGTCTGAATCTCGACGAGCTGGAGCCTCGCCGCGATCCGGTTGAGGCGTCCTTTGATCGTCGGGTAGCTCACTCCGAACGCCTTTTCCATGTGCTTGATCGATCCGTGGCACCTCACGAACTCGCCAACGAACACCTGGTCTTCGTAGGGCAGCGTTGCCAGTATCGGCAGCTCGAACTCGCCGGTGATAGCGATGTCCGAACCGGTGAGGCGAACGCCTGTGACGACGAAGTCCCGATCCCGGGTCAGTTCCGTAAGGTTGTGCCAGTCGCTAGCCATGGTTCCTCCTTCCCTAAGTGAATGCAGAATATGACCGAGCATTGAGAAAGTCAAGGCATGACTTAAGAAAATCAATCCAAGCGCCAGAATCAGGTTCCAGCCGACGGGCACGCCACGGTCCGGCGCGCGTGCTACAATCCGTATGCCCAGCACCCCCTTTGGCACGGAGCATACGACGACTTTGAGCAGGGAAAACGTGATTCAGGACCGCACGACTGACATATCCGCACTGCGCGAGCGCGTGGGCGACATGGAAGAGTACCTGCGCATCGAGGACAAGCGGGCCGAGGCGGCGCGTCTCGAGCAGCAGGCCGCCGAGCCGGGCTTCTGGGACGATGCTCAAGCCGCCCAGGCAGTCATGGCGCAGCTCTCAGCGGCGCGCGATGACGTGAAACTCCACGGCGCGATCTGCGCGGCGCTCGACGACATCGAAGTCGCGAACGAACTCGCGGTCGAGGGCGACGAGGACATGGCCGCCGAGGTCGAGGCGACGCTCGGTGATCTCGTCAAGCGAGTGGATACGCTCGAGGTCGCCACCTGGTTCTCGGGCGAGTTCGATGGCGGCGATGCGATCATTACCATCGTTCCCGGTCAGGGTGGGCTCGAGGCCCAGGACTGGACCGAGATGCTCATGAAGATGTACATGAAGTATGCCGAGCGCGCCGGCTGGAAGGTCGACCTGCACGACGCGCCCGAGGGGACCGAGCTCGGCATCGACCGCGCGGTCTTCACGATGCACGGCCGAAATGCCTACGGCATGCTACTCAGTGAGGCCGGGGTTCATCGGCTGGTTCGAATCAGCCCGACCGACGAGAAGAAGCGCAGGCAAACGACGTTCGCGGGCGTCGAAGTACTGCCCGTGTTGCCGCAGACAGTCGAGCTGGACATCAAAGACGATGACCTGCGCATCGACGTGTTTCGCTCGAGCGGACCGGGCGGACAGTCGGTCAACACGACCGACTCCGCGGTGAGGATCACGCATCTGCCGACAGGGCTGGTCGTGTCGTGCCAGAACGAAAAGAGCCAGCTCAAGAACAAAGAAACCGCGATGACGATCCTGCGGTCCCGGGTCTTCGAGCTCGAAGAACAGAAGCGGCTCGAAGAGCTCGACGCGTTGCGCGGAGAGCGTAAGGACATCAGCTTCGGAAGCCAGATCCGCAACTACGTGCTCTACCCCTACCAGCTGGTGAAAGACGTTCGCACCGGCATCGAGACGGGCAACGTGGACGCCGTTCTCGCCGGCGACATCGAAGACTTTATCCTCGGCTATCACCGCTGGCGGGTGACCGAGCAGGAGCCTGCGCGCGCGGGAAGCGGGTCGTGAGCATGAGCATTCAGCTGCGTGCCGACCTGCACACGCATACCGTCGCCTCGGGGCATGCGTACTCGACAGCACTGGAGTCCGCGCGCTGCGCCGCCGAGAAGGGCCTCGAGCTCATCGCGATCACCGACCACGGTCCCACCGTGCCGCAGGGCGCTCACCCGTGGTACTTCTGGAATCTCAAGGTGGTGCCGAGCGCGATCGACGGCGTGCGGATCCTCAAAGGATGCGAGGCCAATCTTTCGCTCGAATCCGACAACGGGATCGACCTGCCCGACGAGCTGCTCCGCTTGCTCGATTTCGTCGCAGTAGGCTTCCACCCGCTCACCGGTTTCGACGAGCGCGATCGTGCCAAGAACACAGAGGCGCTCGTGCGTGTGATGTCCAATCCGCTCGTGGACCAGATCACGCATCCCGGCAACGATCACGAGTTTCCGCTCGATATGGAGGCAGTGGTCGGTGCGGCGGTCCGCTACCGGGTCATCCTCGAGCTCAACGACCACTCGTTCGCGGCGACGAGCGCCCGGTCCGACAGCGCGGCGTGCGAGCGCGAGTTCGCCCGCGCCG
>JBGSMX010000276.1:0-12889 GCA_041739935.1 Coriobacteriia bacterium
CCGCCAGCGGCACCCGCCCCCCGAAGCGCCGACCAGCGGGGCGCGGACCCAAACGACGTACCCGCAAGCAGCAGATATGGCGATGGGTAGGCCTGGGCACGGCATTTGCGATCGTAGCGTTCCTCCTTGTGGGTGGTATCGCCTACGCGGCGCTCTTGCGTGACCTACCCGATATCTCGGGCGAAGCTCGCGGCACCGATCAGACCTCTGTGGTCTACGACCGCAACGGACAGGTCTTGGCGAAGCTGTTCGCTGAGCAGAATCGGACGAAGCGCACGCTCGAAGAGATACCTATCGCGCTCAGGCAGGCCGTCATCGCCACCGAGGATCAGCGATATTACGAGCACAAGGGCGTGGACCCGCTGGGAATCGCGCGAGCTTTGTGGGTCGACATCACCCAGGGCAAGCGTCACGGGGGATCGACCATCACCCAGCAATACGTCGTGAACGCATTCGTGGAGCGCGAGAACACCCTTGCTCGCAAGGTCAAGGAAGCCGTGCTCGCCTACCGTCTGGAGAAGGAGTACTCGAAGGACGAGATCCTCGAGCTGTACTTGAATACTATCTACTTCGGTCACGGCGCATACGGGGTCGAGGCAGCGAGCCAAGTCTACTTCGGCAAAGCGGTCAAAGACCTCACGCTTGCCGAGTGCGCGACAATAGCCGGCGTGATCAAGTCGCCCGGTTCGTACTCCCCGTATCTGGACCCCGAGGCCGCTCGGAACCGTCGCAACACGGTTCTCGGACAGATGGTCGAGCAGGAGTTCATCACGACCGAACAGCACGATGCCGCTGAAGCGGAGGAGTTCACGCTCGTGGGACTCGCGGACAACTCGGCGCAAGCGCCGTACTTCGTAGAGTACATCAAGCAGCAGCTGATCGATGAGTACGGCGCGGACATGGTGTACCGCGCCGGAATCGCGGTGAATACCACGCTCGATCTGCGTATGCAGCGTGCCGCAGAGCAGGCCGTCGCCGACGTGCTCAACCAGGAGGGCGACCCATCTGCCGCACTCGTCGCGCTCGATCCTGCCACCGGCGAGATTCTCGCCATGGTCGGCGGGACCGATTTCGCCACGCAGCAGTTCAACGTCGCGGTCCAGGGCCGCCGACAGCCGGGCTCATCATTCAAGCCGTTTGTCCTGGCAACGGCGCTGTCCGAAGGAGTCCTCCCGGAAGAGGTCTTCAGCAGCACCGCAAAGACATTCCCGTTGCCCAACGGCCAAACCTGGTCGGTCACCGGTTCATCGACCGGATTGATGCGGCTCCGAACTGCGACGGAGAAGTCCGTAAACTCAGTATTTGCACAGCTCATCCTCGATGTCGGTCCGGCTGATGTGATCGCCACGGCAGAGAAGATGGGGCTTCACGCGGGTATCACTC
The DNA here is from genome assembly GCA_041739935.1 of Coriobacteriia bacterium. Classification (GTDB taxonomy): domain Bacteria; phylum Actinomycetota; class Coriobacteriia; order Anaerosomatales; family JAGXFU01; genus JBGSMX01. The sequence continues at coordinate 1,384 of JBGSMX010000276.1, forward strand.
CCGTTCCCGCTGTTGCTCTCGGCGGACTCGACGAGGGTGTCTCACCGCTCGAAATGGCCTCAGCGTACGGCACGCTTGCCGCGAATGGATCGCACGCACAACCCTACGGCCTGACCAAGGTCACCACGGGTGGAGGCGAGGAGGTCTACTCGGCAGAGGCAAGCGTGACTGCCGCGATCGATCCGGCAGTCGCCTACCTTACAACCGACATTCTCAAGGGCGTTATTTCGCGCGGCACCGGAACAGCAGCACAGATCGGCCGCTATGCGGCGGGTAAGACCGGCACTACGCAGGAGTACCGCGATGCATGGTTCGTCGGCTATACGCCTCAGATCGCCTGCGCGGTCTGGGTAGGGTACCCGGATGCTCAAGTGGATATGAACAACGTGCACGGCGGCGCAGTGACCGGGGGCTCTCTGCCTGCTGACATCTGGCAGCGCTTCATGACAGCCGCGCACGACGGACTCGAGAAACGTGACTTCGAGCGCCCGGATGGACTGGTACAGATCAGCACATGTACGGAGACGGGACTGCGCGCTACGGAATGGTGCCCCTCGACGTACAGTCCCCTGTTTCTTTCGGGTCATGTTCCCGGCACGTGCGGGGTCCACACAGGCCCCAAACAAATCGAGATTCCTAGCCTCATCGGCATGACCAAAGAGCGCGCGCTCGCGTTGCTCCAGCAGCTCATGCTCCTGTTCAGCGTCGTCGAGGAAGACGTGCCCGGTGTTCCCGCAGGAGTCGTGGCCAGACAGACCCCGGTCGCCGGGAGCATAGGAACGACAGCGACGGTGGTTACCATCGTGGTGTCGGACGGCGGAGGGGCCGACGAGGCGCCGGTCGCCACCTTCACCATGACTCCGGAAACCGCGGGCGTGGATCAGGCGGTCGTCTTCGATGCTTCGGGATCCACTGACGACGGTACTATCGAGACGTTCTTCTGGGAGTTCGGCGATGGCTTCGACGCCAACGGGAAGACCGCGACGCACCAGTTCGCCGACCCCGGAACGTTCGAAGTCACCTTGTGGGTCACCGATGACGCCGGCCAGACATCCTCGGCCACGCAGGAAATCGTCATACAGTAGGCTCGATTGCCGAACGAGCGCGCCTGGCCTAGTGCACTCCCCGGTAGAAGTGCCCCGTCGTGGCGGATGTGGCGGCGACTTCGTCGTAATCCTTCTCGCCAATGGCAGCCGCAAACGCCTCTTTGACGATCCGCGTGATCTTCTGAGCCTGCTGCGAGCGCTCCACGGTGAAGTCGAGTCTGATTGCCGAGACGCCGGCGGCGACTATCTCAGCAGCGGCCCTCGTGAGATCGAGTGGAACCGAGTTGTAGACGTGGCTGCGACCCATGGGATCGGTGCTGACCGGGAAGGAATAGCCCTTGCGGTCCCGGAGTGCGTGCCACGATGCTCGCCGGGGGCACGTTCCACACACCTGGCCGCACGGAGCGATGGCCATGAGGATGCAGTGTTCGGTCACCATGACCTCCTGCCGGCCGTAGACCGAAATCCCTACGTCGGCTCGCGTTTCCGCAGCGATTCGAGTGATCTGCCTTCCGGAGAGTTCCGGAGACAGCCATACCAGGTTTGAGCCCATCTCCTCCAGAGCAGCGACAGACCACGCATTCAGTGCGTTGAGCGACCAGTGCGTCTCGACGATGGCCTCCCGCTCGCGGGCAGCGCGAACAAGCCCCAGATTACCCACAACGATTCGCTCGCCCGGGCGCACGACATCGATAAGGTCCGGCACCTCGCGATCGTGCGCGATACGCGGCAACTCCGGCACCACATCCCGCGGGATGTCCGCCACGTCGAGTTGCTGGAGCGCCCAGTGCGGCATGATCACGCGTCGGGCGCCCGCTGCGAGGCAAGAGCGAGCAGTCACAATATCGCTCGTCGCGACCACCAGCTCGGGAGCAACGGGAACGCTCGACCGGCGACGATGTGCCGGCGTGGGTACCTTGGGGTGGTGCTGGTCGCGGTCTGCCCAGTGCTTCAGCATGCGCGCCTCGAGGGCCTCGAGTGCCTCGCGCCTGATTCGGTGCAGCACCGAAAAACCGATTCCGACGCCTGGCTGCAGCTCGACGTCCCAGGACCGCGCTTCGAACAGCGTCCCTCCGAGGCGCCCGACATGCTCGGTCACCTCCTCGGCGGTGACCTGCTTGGTCCGGGCCACTTCGACGAGCGGTCCCTCGGCAGACCCCACGGCGTCGGCGTGCCGCACTTCCACGCGCAGCGGTGCCCCCGCTACGAGCCGCACGGCGATATCGATCGGGAGCGCGTGCTGACCGCGTTCATCCGCAAAGGTGCGACGTGCCGCCTGCGAGAGTGCTGCGTTCGCGACACGAAACACCCGGTCGCCGCTTGAGACCGGTTGCTCGGTGCGAATGGTGACGGACGATCCTGCCGGCCCTGTCACAACGCGATTGCCGTCGAGCCGGATCTCGCCGACCCGCTGCGCGAAGCGACCGCGCGAGGTCCACATCTCGATCGTGTCCTCGGAATCGACCGCAATGTCGAGGGCAATTGTAACGTCACGGTCCTGAACCCGCGCCACCCTGCCTGCAGGCACGCCACGGTTGTTGGGCCGCTGATAGCTCATCATCTGGTTATCGCGGATGTCATCCAGGTAGGCAGTGGAGAAGCCTCGCGAGAATGCCTCGGCTAGAATCGCATGCTCGGCATCGGTCGCCGCGTATCCTTCAGGATCGGCAATCGCCCGGTCGAGCGCCTGGCGGTACACGCCGGTAGCGAGAGCGACGTACTCGGGATCCTTCATGCGGCCCTCGATCTTGAGTGCCGACACGCCTGTCTCGACCAGCCGGCCCAGGGAGTCGATCGTGCACAGGTCCTTTGGACTGAGCAGGTGCGCGCCCGGGGTCTTGAGGGTCTTGCCACGTTCGTCAAGCAGCTCGTAGACCATGCGACAGGGCTGAGCACATACCCCGCGATTGGCCGATCGGCCACCTATCAGCGAGGACAGCAGGCACTGACCCGAGTACGACAGGCACAGGGCTCCGTGAACGAATGACTCAGTCTCGACCGGCGAATTGGCCGACAGCATGGCTATCTCAGACGCCGACGTCTCTCGGGCCAACGTGACCCGGGACACCCCGGCGCGCGCGAGCTCTTCTACCGTGAGGGAGTTGTGTGAGTTGATCTGAGTCGACGCATGAATCCGCACGCCGGGCAGCTCCGAGCGGAGAACCCTCAGGAAGCCCAGGTCCTGCACGATCAGCGCGTCGACTCCCGCCGCCCAGGCCTGATCTGCCATCGAGAGCGCATCGTCGAACTCATCAGGGAGTATCAGCACGTTCGTGGTGAGGTAGACGCGTGTACCCTTGAGATGGGCGTACCGTGTGGCCTCGGGCAGCGCCTCAAGGGTGAAGTTCTCCGCGCCGCGCCGGGCGTTGAGTCGGTCGATCCCGAGATATACTGCGTCTGCACCGTTGTTGACCGCGGCGCGCAAGGCCTCCGGCCCACCGGCAGGAGCAAGCAACTCCGGCTTCGAACAAGACGTGTTGGCAGTCAAGAGTTCCGTCCATTCAGTAACGGCCGATGTTTGCATGTGGCACTGCGTTTGCGCCATGCGTCACAATAGACAAACTGGAGGTGGGTTACTACTCATGTCAAGTCGGCGCCGGAGGGCACGGCGACAACACAAGACCGGAATGCTGAACGCCGCGAGAATCGCGGCCGTTCTACTCGTGCTGTCGCTCGTCATCGTGCTCGCAGGCGCGGCAACGGCTGTCGCCGTGGTGCAGTCATGGCTCACCGGCCTTCCGAACTACGAAACCGGTGAGGCCTTCGAGGTGGCACAAGCCACCAAGATCTACTCGGCGGACGGAGTACTGCTCGCGCGGCTCTATCTCGAGAACCGAACGGTCGTGCCGATCTCGCAGATATCGACGGATCTGGCAAACGGCATCGTGGCGATCGAGGACGAGCGATTCTACCAGCACGAAGGGGTCGACTTTCTTGGCATCGCGCGTGCGGCGGTCAAGGACCTCGTCGCGGGCAGTCTCGACGAGGGCGCGTCAACCATAACGCAGCAGTACGTGGACAATACGCTGCTGCGCGACGAGCGCACGCTGCGCACGTTCGAGTACAAGGCCCGCGAGGCGTTTCTGGCACTGGAACTCGAGAAGCGCAAGACGAAGGCCGAGATCCTCGAACTGTATCTCAACACCATCTATCTGGGTGAAGGCGCGTACGGAGCCGAGGCCGCGGCCAAGACTTACTTCGCAAAACCGGCGATCGACCTCACACTCCCCGAAGCCGCGCTGATAGCCGGCCTCGCGCAGGCACCCAGCCGCCTCAATCCCTACGACAACCCCGAGGGTGCGCTCGAACGGCGCAACCTGGTCCTGTGGCGAATGCGCGAGAACGGCTTCATCACGTCCGATGCCTACGACGCGGCGATTGCGACTCCCTTGGAGTTGAAGCGGGGCAGCGATCCTGAGGGCGGAATCTACGAGGCCCACTACTTCGTTGCGCATGTGAAGAAGCTGCTGCAGCAAGAGTTCAGCGAGGCACTCGTGTTCCAGGGCGGCCTTGAGGTCCATACGACCCTCGACACGCGAATCCAGCAGATGGCCGAGGATTCGGTCAACGCCTCACTGGGCCGGCCCACAGATCCGGACGTGGCGCTCGTATCCATCGACCCCCGCAACGGCTCGATCAAAGCAATGGTGGGTGGTCGCGACTACGCGGTGAACAAGTTCAATCTCGCGACTCAGGGTCGAAGGCAGCCCGGCTCGTCCTTCAAGACGTTCGTTCTCGTCTCGGCACTCGAGAATGGGATGCCTCCCTACCGGTATGTCGACTCGTCATCGCCGGCTGTGATTCCTGCGTCCCCCGCATGGACCGTTTCAAACAGCGAAGGCCGCGGACGCGGGATGATCACGATGGACTCGGCCACCCGCAGTTCTGTGAACACGGTGTTCGCCCGACTTATCTGGGAGCTCAACGACAACGATTCCACCGGGGCTGAGAAGGTCGCACAGACCGCCCGCCGGATGGGCATCACCTCTGAAGTGCCGGCGTACTACTCCATCGCGCTTGGCAGTCAGAACGTTACGCCACTTGAGATGGCTTCGGCCTATGGCACGCTTGCTACGAATGGGACGCACTTCGCACCGATGGCGATAACCAAAGTTCTGGATCCGCAAGGAGACGTCGTCTACGAGGCACTCCCCGAGGGCGTCGCTGCGGTAGAGCCGGAGATCGCCTATGCCGCGACGAGCATTCTGCGCGGGGTAATCAGTGGCGGCACGGCGAGTCGGGCGAACATAGGCCGCCCTGCCGCGGGCAAGACGGGTACGTCGCAGAACTACCGCGACGCTTGGTTCGTGGGGTACACCCCGCAGCTGGTCACCTCGGTCTGGGTGGGCTTCTACCAGACCGAAACCCCTATGCGCAGCGTTAACGGAGTCAGGGGCTTCGGCGGAACTCTCGCCGCGCCGATCTGGGCATCATTCATGCGCAAGGCGCTGGCCGATCAACCCGTACTCGATTTCACTCCACAGGGCAAACCGGACTACCGCTGGAAGCCCGAGTGGAGCGCCACTATGAAGGCCCCGAGGCTCGTGGGCATGACACTCGCCAGCGCGCGGGCCGCGATCTCGGAATCCGGCTTCGGGGTCTCGGTCGTCGAGCGATTCGACCCACTCGCACCAGCGGGAGTCGTTCTGAGCCAGACGCCCGGAGCGGGCGGAAGCATCAAGCAGGGCGGCACGATCACCCTCTACGTCTCCAAGGGCGCGGCGCCTGTTGCACCCCCCACACCACAACCACAGCCGCCACCGCAGCCGCCCCCGACTCCGGAACCCACTTCCACCCCATGATGACAAAGCTAAGGGCCCGCCAGGTTGGCGGGCCCTTACTCATGGACGGATTGCGCTACGTCCGATCGCAGCTCACGACCGCTTGACGCGAACCATCCCCGATGCACAGATAATCTCGAAGTCCCCGGCCTTCTCCATCTCGTCCAGCACGAGGTTCATGCCCAATACGTCGCTCGAGATGTGCCCTGCGATGACCAGGTTGAGCTTGAGCTCCTCGGCCTTCTTGCGATGCTCCTCGGAATAGTGCATCCCCACGAGCGTACCCACTCCCGCGTGCGAGAGCCGTTCGAGCGCTTCTGTCGGTCCCTCGGTGCCCCCGGTCATGTCGACCACCATGCGCCCTGGCCTTGTTGTTCCGGATCCCTGGATCAGAATCGGTCCGTAGCCCTTCTTCGCCGCGTCGGCATACTCGGGAATCTCACGCAGCACCTTCACGATGTCATCGAGCGTCTCGGGCTTGCGCTCGTCGAGAAACGCCTGCACGAACGCATTGACGCTGTTGTCCGCCGGAGTGTGACACGACATACATGCGAAGCCGAGTAGCTCGGCGGCCGCGATAGCCCTGTAGTGATTGACGGGCATGATCCGGCGCTGAATCTCAGACGCTCGAGGCCCGATCATCGCATCGGCAGCAGCAATACTTACGCCCTGTGCCGCCCACAGATCCGCCTGCATGTACATGACCTCATGAAGGTTCGCGTAGCCGGGTCCTTCGGGATGGTGAGCGAAGACCAGGTCGATCGGGGCGCCCTTTTCACGCAGACGGTCCGCAAGCAGCACCTCGCCGACCTCCATGTCTACGCCCACGATCAGTCCTCGGATTTCGGTCTCCGGATCGCCCGCGCAGATGCGGGTATCGGCGTACGGATTCGTGAGCTTCTCGGCGTCGAAGAACTCCTTCTCCGCATCGTCGAGCTTGTCGTACGCGTGCTTCACCTGCGCGAGCACCCGATCGAGCTCAGATTGGTCCCTCTGGTCCTCGGCCATGCCCTTCTCGACCGCAATTCGGTACATGTCTCTCAGCTTGATACTCACGTGCTACTCCTTCTCCGTATGCCGGGAACCTCGCGTTCGACGCAGTGGACCCGTTCTGCCTTTCGATACGAATTCATTACCCTCGAGGAATCGACGCAGCGCCAGCTCGTGCCCGGAGGACAATCCGATCCTGCCCGACCGGGCGATCCGTTCGCTCGCGCGGGGACTCCCCATGCAAATCGCGATCGCGCCCTCGCCGAGTCTACTGCCGTTGTCTGACAAGTCCAGACCCAGAGCGCGCGCGAGCTTGCCCGGGCCGTTGGTCAGCTCCCTGCCTGCTCGGCCCTTCCGACGCTCGCTCATGATGTCCATACCCATGACGGGCTCAAGCGCCCGGATGAGAACCGCTCCTGCAGTGCCTTCGGCCTCTGTGACGATGTTGAGCATGTGGTGATTGCCGTATGTGAAGTACACGTACGCGTGCGCCGGCGGGCCGAACATCACCCGGTTGCGCGGGGTGACTCCCTTGGTCGCCGCATGCGATCCGATGTCGTTCGCACCAAGATACGCCTCGGTCTCGACGATGCGCCCTGCAGTTAACGCGCCCCCGGCTCGTGAGACGAGCAGACAGCCGAGAAGCTCAGTGGCGACCAATGCCGTGCCTCTCGCGAAGAACGCTTCGCCAAGCTGAGCACCGTATCCAGCGAACGGCGCTGGCCAGGGCAGAGGCTCCGCTCCGCTCACGCGCGTGTCCGCTTCAGCCACTGCCGCACGGTCTCAATCGGCTGCGCATTCAGGCAGTCGTCCGGGGTCGCCCATCCCCGGCGCGCTGTCGCGACCCCGTAGCGCATGTAGCGCATGTGCTCCACGCGATGAGCATCGCACCCGATCGCGATACGGACTCCATGCTCCTTAGCAAGCCGCACGTGAACGTCCCGTAGATCCAGCCGGTCCGGGTACGCGTTGATTTCCAGGATCGTGCCCGTCTCGGCGGCTTTGCGCACGACACGCTCCATGTCCAGCGCCAGCGGCTCCCTCTTGCCGATGATCCGGCCCGTGGGGTGGCCGATGATGTCGACATACGGGTTGTCCATGGCGGCGAGCAATCGTGCCGTAATCGCCTCGGCATCCTCATTCCAGCCGCCGTGCAGCGATGCGATGCAGAAGTCGAAGCGTCGCAAGACGTCCGGCTCGTAGTCGACGCGTCCGCCGGTCCCGATGTTGAGCTCGATGCCCCTGAGAATCACCGGGGCATCCGTGCCGTCATCGTTGAGACGGTCGACCAGCTCCCACTGCTCCTCGAGCTGCTCGACGCTCAGGCCGCCCACCATGCGCAGGTCATAGGCGTGATCCGTCACCGCGATGTACTCGTAACCCAGAGCCGCAGCCATCGCCCGATTCTCTTCGAGCGTGGCGCGCGAGTCCGTGCTCGTCGTGTGCGCGTGGAAGTCACCGCGGATGTCCCTGAGATCCAGCAGGCAGGGCAGCGTACCGGCGAGCGCGGCCTCGATCTCGCCCGCATCTTCACGCAGCTCAGGCGGTGGTACCTGCATGCCGAGACGTCCGTACACCTCGTCTTCGGTCGCGCAGTTCTCGAACTCGCCCGCGCCGAGTCCGCGTTCGGCAGCCAGTTCGAGCAGGCGTGCGCTGTGCCGCTCGGACCCGGTGAGCCGCTGTAGTGCGGAGCCGTATCCCGCGAGCTCGGCAAAATGCACATCGATTCGCGAGCCGGACGTCGTGAGCACACTCACCGCGTGTGGGTCGTCTTCGGAGACCTGAGCGATCGTGGATAGGCTGCTCAGGTACGCCACGACGCCGGCGTCACTGGCCGCTGCAACCAGTATCTCAATGCCGTCGACTGTCTCCTGGGATCGCCGCACCGAGCCGACCGGTTCTGCGTGCTCGACCCCAGGAACCGTGCGGAGTTCCTGCGCGAACTGCTCTGCCAGCGGCAACGCGTCGCCCAGAAGGATCCGTCCCCGGTGCGCCAGGTGCGTCGCAAGCCCGCGGCCGATCGTCTGGGCGGTCTTTTCACCGATACCGCCGAGTCTGGCGATCTCACCGCTTTCGAATGCCAGGCCGAGCGCGTCGAGCGAGTCGATGCCGAGCTTGTCGAAGAACCGGCGGGCACGTGCAGGGCCCACCCCGGGTATCTGCATGACCTCGACCAGGCCGGACGGAAACTCGGCCTGCACCGCCTCCAATTCGGGAAACGTACCATCCGCGAGCAACGCCGTGATGCTGGTTGCGAGTTTGGCTCCCACCCCCGAGATGTCGGTGAGTGTGCCCTGCTCGGCGAGCATGGAGAGCGAGTCGGGCCACACGCGAATCGAGCTGGCCGCTTTCCGGTAGCTCAGGTAGCGGAACTTATCGGCACCTTTGATCTCGAGGAGGTCGGCCATGAGCTCGAGCTGACGTGCTATGGCGACGTTGTCGATCTGGTGCATGCGACCTCCGGACTGAAACACGCGGTGCGGCGGGGCGAACTCCGACAACGGTGATGATACCCGACCGCACTGACACGCCCCGTGCGGAAGCGTATCGTTGATTGCTGTCGCACCCCTCACGAAAGGCGACCTGTCGATGCTCGCGCTCGCACTGGGATCGCTCGTGCTCGCCGCGCTCATGTCGTTTCTCATCGGACGTTCGGTGATTGCCGAGCGCGACTCGTTCCTGCGCACGAAGTTCGGAGTCAGCCTGCTTGTCGCCGGCGCGCTGTCCTTCGTGCTGCTGCCACCTCAACTGACTTCGATGGATGCGGCTCTGGCGCCGATATCGGGTCAACTGGGATCACTGGGTTCAGGATCTGCGTGGCCGGCTGCGCTGGACAAGGGGTTCTACCTTGTTGTCTGGGCGATCTCATCGCTTGGCGGACTGCTCGTGGGTATGCGCGTTTGGAATGCAGGCAAGCCGGGATGGCGCCCGGGGGGCACCTCGAACGCAGACGATACGTCCCCCGCGGGGCGGGCCCGTGGACTCCTGCCCATGTCCGACTCTCTCGACGATGCGCTGGACACACTCCGCAGAACCGGAGTCGACGCGCGCGGAGCTTCGGCTCTTGCCGAGGAACTGCGCGCCGTTGGCCGGCGGTTCGCGCCTGAGCTCGCCAAAGACCCTGGAGCGCTCTACCGCCAGGTCGTCGCGGTGCTGCCATCCGGGGGTCTGGCGCCCGTGGTCACGCGGCTTTTGCTCGAGGGCGTCGGACGGGGCGGTGAAGTCGCGAGCTTGGGGACACGGCGATGAGACGCGTGCTGCTCTTCTGTCTCGCGTGTGCTGTCGCCGCGGTGACCGGGTGCTCGACAGGCGGCGAACGCTCGGGCCCGAGAACCGAGGACGGGACCGATGGACGGCTCTCGAGCGTGGAGACGTGGGCGTTCGCGGTGGGCGACGGGTCTCTCGATGGTTCTGCCGATGAGGTCTGCGAGCGGTGGGGAGGCTACGACCTGTTGGTGATCGATGCCGAGGATGCGAGCCCGGGGGTCATCGCGGCCCTCCAACACTCTGGAACGATCGTTCTAGGGTACATGAGCGTCGGCACGATAGAGCCCTGGCGCTCCTGGTATCCGCAGCTCAGACCGTACGCGCTCGACCCGATGGATGACTGGGACGAGTACTACACTGACATCTCGCAGGCCGGTTGCCGCACGGCACTACTCGGCATCGCAGCCGAGCAGCTGGACAAGGGCTTCGACGGGCTTTTCCTCGACAACGTAGACATGATAGAGACGCACCCAGGGCTTGCAGACGAGATGGCCTCGGTGGTCGGCGACCTGGCCCGCATCACTCACGACCGCGGAGGCCTGCTCTTCGCGCAAAACGGCGCGCCGGTTCTGGGAGACATAGTGGGTAGCCTGGACGGCTGGAACCGCGAGGACGTGACGTGGACCTACGACTTCGGCACCGCTGACTACCGGCGCGTGGAGGAGCGAGAGCATCGGACCGCGCTTGCCGAGATCGAACGAATGCGGTCGCGGGGACTGCTCGTACTCTCAACCGACTACACCGAAGGTGACCGGGCATCACTCGATGAGTGCGTACAAGTCGCGGTGGGCGCGGGCGCACTCCCCTACGTGAGCGACATCACGCTGAGCCGCGTGCCACGCCCGATCGAGCCGCTGGACGCGCCTTAGATTCCTCGGCGAAGAAACAGGATCGCGACACCGTCGTGGACGTGACTGAAGTCGCGAAACGGCTCGCACTCCTCGAAGCCGAACGAGCGGTACATCTGCAGCGCTGCAGGCATCGTGTCCGGCAGGGTCGTCATGCGGGCCTCAGTGTACCCGAGCTCTCTACACGACTCGATCGCGTAGCGGACGAGCGATCGGCCCAGGCCACAACCCCGCACATCCCCGCTCACGAAGAGCCGCTTGATCTCGCACGCATCGCCGCCGTGGGGACGGATTCCCACGACGCCAACGGCACGACCGCCCTCATCGCGAGCCACAAGCAGACGCCCGGCCGGTTCGACGTACGGGTGAGGCAGGCTGGCGATCTCCTCGGCAAGGTGTGTGGAACAGACAACGTCGCCAAGCCACTCGTAGTACTCCTCGAACAGCAGCTGGGCATCGCGAACCGCGACCGGGTCCGCCGCATCCACGACTGAGATGTAGAAGCTCGGCACGCGTCGCTTCCCTACTCGGCGTGGGTCTCGACCCAGGTCGTGTCGACAGCCAGCGCATCGCG
>JBGSMX010000277.1:0-4274 GCA_041739935.1 Coriobacteriia bacterium
CCGATCTCTCATCACGTTGCGCTCGGTGACTGAGATCAGGTCCGCGGGATGCCCCACGGACAGCGCCTGCGTGAGCGTCGCACGGCCCGCCTCGGCACGGGCGATCGCCACCATGCCATAGGCCTCGGTGAGCTGGCGCTCCGCGGACGACCGCATCTTGCGGGTCTCTCCGATTCGCGCCAGGAACTCCTTCATGAGCTCGTCGAGCTTATCTTTGAGCAGCTTATGGCCGCGCTGCGCCACGACGCGTCGCTTGCGCAGCCTCATGAGCTCCATGCGGTTCGGGTTCACGCGTGCGGCAGGCATGTCAGCGGCTCACCCACTCCCACAGTGCGTAGCCGACCACGAGCACCACCAGCACGAAGTTGAAAGCGCGCAGCGCCAGCACCGCACGTGACGGCTCCACGCCCCACGACGCGAGCGCACGAACGCCCACGAACTGGAGCACCGCGATCAGCACTACGAGGACCGCGACGGCTGTCCAGAGCAGCAAGCTCACGCGCCTGCCCCCGTGGTGACCGGAGCGGAGTCCTCGGCCGGGAGGTACGCTTCCACGAACTCGTCTTTGATGCGCTTGAGCTCGGCACGCGGCAGCAGCGTCATGAGCTGCCAGCCCAGCTTGAGTGTGTCCTCGACGGTGCGCTCCTCGTGCTCGCCCTGGCGGATGAAGCGGTCCTCGAACCCGTCGGCGAATGCGCTGAACGCCTTGTCGGACTCGGAGAGAGCCGCCTCGCCCAGAATGACCGCGAGTTCCTTTGCCTGGATGCCGCGTGCGTACGCGCCGAACAGCTGGTTGGACAGGTCGGCGTGGTCCTCGCGCGTCTTGCCCGGACCGATGCCCTTCTGCTTCAGGCGGGACAGCGACGGCAGCACCGCGACCGGCGGATAGATGCCGCGGCGGTGCAGGTTGCGGTCCAGGATGATCTGGCCCTCGGTGATGTAGCCGGTGAGGTCCGGAATCGGGTGCGTCTTGTCGTCTTCGGGCATCGACAGGATCGGGATCTGGGTGATCGAACCCTTGCGGCCCTTGATGCGGCCCGCGCGTTCGTACAATGTCGCGAGGTCCGTGTACAGGTAGCCGGGATAGCCGCGCCTACCCGGGACTTCCTTGCGCGCGGCGGAGACCTCGCGCAGTGCCTCGCAGTAATACGTCATGTCCGTGAGGATGACCAGCACGTGCATATCGCACTCGTAGGCCAGGTACTCGGCAGCGGTGAGCGCCATGCGCGGGGTGGCGATGCGCTCGACGGCCGGGTCGTCGGCCAGGTTAAGGAACAGCACCGCGCGCTCGATGGCCGCGGTGTCGCGCAGCTCGCTCATGAAGAAGTCCGCGTCCTCGAACGTGATGCCCATGGCCGCGAACACGACCGCGAACTCGCCTTCGAGCTTGTCCCCGACCTTGGTCGGGTCGTCGCTGCGATCCAGCACGGCCGCCTGGCGCGCGATCTGCGCTGCGAGCTGGTTGTGCGGCAGTCCCGATGCCGAGAAGATCGGCAGCTTCTGCCCGCGCACGAGCGGGTTGAGGCCGTCGATCGAACTCACGCCGGTCTGGATGAAGTCGTCGGGAAAGTCGCGCGCGGTCGGGTTGATGGGTGCGCCGTGGATCGACAGACGCTTGTCCGGCAGTATCTCGGGACCGTCGTCGCGCGGACGCCCCAGGCCGTCGAATACGCGGCCGAGCATGTCGCGCGACACTCCCAGCGTCATGCCGCGGCCCAGGAACCGTACCTTCGTCTCGCGAGGGTTCGATCCGCGCGTGCCCTGGAATGCCTGCACGAGCGCCACGCTGCCGTTGACCTCGAGTACGTTACCCAGCGATTGGGTGCCATCGGGGAACTCGAGCTCAACCAGCTCGCCGTAGGTGACGCCCTCGACATCCTCGACCAGCATGAGCGGGCCTACGATATCGCGTGTGGTCATGTACTCGCGTTCCACCTACATCACCCCTTCCGCGATAGTCTCGGACACGAGCTGCGTGTCGATATCGGAGACGATCTGGTCGAACACTGCCAGGTCGTCTTCGGTCAGGTACTTCGCCCGCGCGATTCGCTCGCGCACGGGTGCCGCGAAGATGTCGGGAAGCGTCGCTCCCGCGGCGCGCGCCTCGAGCGCCTTGGCGTGGAAGTGCAAGATGGTTTGCAGCAGCAGGTCTTGCTTGTGCAGCGACGTGAACTGGTCGTCGTCACGAAACGCGTTTTGCTGCAGGAAGTCCTCGCGGATGGACTTGGCGGTCTCCATGAGGATCTGCTCCTCGGCGGAGAGAGCCTCTACGCCAACGAGCCGCGCGATCTCGGCAAGCTCGCTTTCGCGCTGCAAGATCTCCATGCAGCGGTCGCGCCGGCCTCTGAACTCGGCGCTCACATTATCGCGCCAGTACGACGTGATCTTGTCCAGGTACAGCGAGTAGCTGGTCAGCCAGTCGATCGCGGGGAAATGGCGCTCGTAGGCCAGCGTATCTTGCAGCGCCCAGAAGACCTTCACGACGCGCAGCGTGTTTTGTACGACCGGCTCGGACAGGTCACCGCCCGGAGGTGAGACCGAACCCACGACCGACACCGAGCCGATGCGCTCGTGCATCTCGATATCGGGTGATTCGGGCTCGGCCGTATCGCCCACGGCGATCCCCGCCGAGGACGTCTCGACCGACGCGCTTCCCGGAGGTAGAGCGCCGCCGTAGGTGATGACCTTGCCGGCGCGCTCGTAGAACGCGGCGAGTTTCGTGCCCAGATAGGCCGGGAAGCCCTCCTCGCCGGGCATCTCTTCAAGCCGACCGGAGATCTCGCGCATGGCCTCGGCCCAGCGCGATGTCGAGTCGGCCTGCAGCACCACGTTGTAACCCATGTCGCGGAAGTACTCGGCCATCGTGATGCCCGTGTAGACGCTCGCCTCGCGCGCCGCAACCGGCATGTTCGAGGTGTTGGCCACGAGCACGGTACGCTTCATGAGCGGCTCGCCCGAGTACGGGTCGATGAGCTCGGGGAACTCCATGAGCACGTCGGTCATCTCGTTGCCGCGCTCGCCGCAGCCGATGAAGATGACGACCTCGGCGTTACTCCACTTCGCGATCTGGTGCTGCGTGACGGTCTTGCCGGCGCCGAACGGCCCCGGGATGCACGCGACGCCACCTTTCATGAGCGGGAAGAACGTGTCGATCACGCGCGTCCCGGTCACGAGCGGTTCGTTGACCGACACCTTGCGCTGGTATGGCCGAGGAATTCGGACCGGCCAGGTCTGCATCATGAGCAGGTCGACCTCGGCACCATCGTCCGCGACCAGGCGTCCTACGGGCTGGTCGACCGTGTACGTGCCGCTCTCGATCCGTTCGAGGCGGCCGTTGGTGCCGACCGGGACCATGATCCGGTGGGTGATGACCTCGTTCTCCTGCACGATGCCGATGACGTCGCCTTCGTGCACGGTATCGCCCGTGCGCGCCGTCGCGTGAAACGTCCACTTCTTCTCGCGGTCCAGACCCGGCGCGGTCACGCCGCGGGTCAGGAATGCGCCGGCCATGGCCTCGAGCGCGTCGAGCGGCCTTTGCACGCCGTCGTAGACGGCACCCAGCATGCCGGGGCCGAGTTCGACAGACAGCGGCGCACCGGTCGACTCGACCGGGTCCCCGGGGCCCAGGCCCTCGGTCTCCTCGTAGACCTGGATCGAGCAGGTGTCGCCACGCATCTCGATGATCTCGCCCATCAGGCCGTCCGCGCCCACGCGCACCAGGTCGTACATCTTGGAGCGCTCGAGCCCTCTGGCTACGACGAGTGGTCCGGCGACCTTGACGATCTTTCCTAGCTCCATTGCTTCAGTCCTCTTCCCGGATCAAAACCGTCGTCCCGAGCGCGCGCTCGATCGCGCGGTCGAGTTTCTCTTGTCCCACTCCGCCGGAGCTTCCCGCCCCGGGAATGACAGTTATCGCAGGCACCGCGCTGTCGAGCACCGCCGCGGCCAGATCGGCGATCTGCGCCCACACCGGTTCGGTCACCAACACCACCGCGTAGTCGCCGCCGGCCAGTTCGTTCCACAGCTCGCGAGCATCCTCGGGCCTTCTCACGATAAACGTCGCGAACCCGAGTGGCCGAAAGCCCGCCACACTCGTGCCGTCGCCCACGATGGCGATGCGTGCAGATGTCGCCATCTACGCCACATCCTTGAGCCGCGTCCGCAGCAGATCGGTGCTCACGCCGGCCAGTTTGCCTATCAGCAGCATCCGCAGCGTCGTGACCTCGGCGCGCCGCGCGTACACGTAGCCGATCACCGGCTCCGGGCCGATTGCG
>JBGSMX010000001.1:0-7386 GCA_041739935.1 Coriobacteriia bacterium
GTGGCGCGAGCGGAGCGCGCGAAGCGGTTGTCGAGGTGCAGCGCGTCTTGGAAGGCGAGCCGCCGGAACCGGGCTAGCGGCGCGAGAGCAGGTTGACCGAGGCAGCACAGACCTCGGCCCACACGCACTGCGAGCAGGCGCGCTCTCGCCACTCGGGAAGAATCGCGGAGACCCGGTCGAGCAGCTCAGGCGCAAGGATCTGTTGTCCCGGACCGACTTCCAGTAGCTCGAATGCGAGCACGTCGAGATCGTGAACGTGCTCCTCGCTGTCGGGGCACGTCATGCACGCATGCCCCTCGGTGCGCGGGCATGCGACGCAAATCTCGTCGTGTCCGGTCGTGACGACCGCGCCATCTCGCTCGAACTGTTCGCGCAAGTGCAGGATGTTGCGAGCGAACTCCACGGAGTAGCCTTCGCCGTGCAGAAACTGCAGGCAGATGAGGTGGTGTCCACGCAAGGAGATGGGGCCTGTGCCGAGTGTCGTCATCGATGCCGAGTCCGGTAAGGGTTAGTGAACCATCTAACGAACAACATTATACACCCTTAACGATGCGCAGCGCCAGGGATGTCCGGGTTCAGGCCTCGGGTGCTTCGATTGCGCAGGCGCAGTCCTGTCCGGCACACAGGACCGAGGCGCCGTGATCGAGGCGCGCGAGCGCTGCAGCCAGCGCGCGCTGCGCTCGGCGTGGAACGTTGTTCTCGCGTGACATGTGGAGTGCGGCGATCGCGAGCAGCCCGTCGTGCGCGAGCAGCGAGATGCCGCCAGCGGCTGCGTCGTTAGACAGGTGCCCCCTGGTCGACAAGATCCGTTGCTTGAGGAAGTAGGGGTACGATCCGTTCTCCAGCATCTCGAGGTCGTGGTTGCATTCGATTCCCAGCAACCGGCATCCCGCCAGGGCCTCGAGCGTCTCAGGGGTGAGCTCGCCGGTGTCGGTTGCGAGCCCGAACGAGTAGCCGTCAGGCGCATCGAACCTGATCCCGATCGGTTCGGCGGCATCGTGCGAGGTGCGAAACGCGACCATTTCAAGATCGCCCACGAGCTCGGGTTGCCCGTGTCGCAGATCGCGCGGGTCGGACACGGCCGAGTCGAGCGATCCGGCGCGGCGCGTCCCGGGTGTCGAGAAGACGGGCACGTCACCAAGCCGCTTGGCGAGCACGCGCACCCCTCGTACGTGGTCACCGTGCTCGTGCGTGATAACGATCGCCCGCACGCTCGCGGCCCTGACGCCGGCATTCTCGAGCCGGCGTACGGTCTCGCGCGCCGAGAACCCCGCGTCGACAAGCACGGTGGTGTCCCCGTACGTGACGGCGGTGGCGTTGCCGGACGATCCCGAACCGAGAAACACGACTCTCAGGCGGGGTTCCTCGGCATGTAGATGTTGGGGCATGCGCCGATTCTAACGCACGCCTCGGACATCGGCCGCGCGGATGGGGCCGCTACCGCTGCATCGCGAGCAGTTCGCGGGTGCGTCGCCACGCAAGACGCAGGCCGCCCACCTGCCACCAGTACAGCACGTACGTCAGTCGCTTCATGATGATGGCGGGGATGCCGCTCACGTTCATGTTGAACATCCAGCCCACGCCCCAGCGTGGACCAACGCTCACGAATTCCCCGTGCATGTGCGGTTTGAACGGCACGGGCTGTTCGCCGCGCGCCTCCCTGAGCAGGTTGCCGCTTGCGTGCTGGGCCTCGCGGATCGCGAACTGCGCAAGCATTGGCAGAGTGCGGTTGCCCTCCGTGTCGCGAAACGACGAGACGTCGCCCACGCTGTAGACGTCCGGGTAGAGTTCCGAGCGGCTCGTCTCGTCGACCACGAGACGACCGGCGTTGTCGGCCGCCAGGCCCCAGCCGATCGCGTCGGGGTCGGCCTTGGCGCCTCCGCAGAACACGAGCACGTTGGCATCGACGTTCTGTCCGCCGGCCAGGTGCACGACGCCCGGTTCTACGCTCTCGACCATCGAGCCCAAGACGAGTTCGACCCCCATACGCTCGAGCCGCTTGACCGCCTTCGCGCGCTGCGCGTCGGGCAAGTCGTAGAGAACCTGGGGGCGCCCTTCGACCAGACGGACGCGCAGGTCCGCGGAATCCAGTCCTGCGGCCTCGGCACGCGCAGGGAGCATCTGGCCCAGCGTACCGACGATCTCGATCCCGGTGGCGCCACCGCCTATGACGGTGAAACTCAAAGCGCGCTGGCGCTCCGCCGGCGTACCCAGCATCGCAGCGGACTTGAACGCGGCCTCGCCCCGGCGCTGAAGCTCCTGGGCGTCGGCAACAGACCACATGGTCACCGCGTGCTCTTTGAGTCCGGGCACCGGCGGAACGAACGCGATGGCACCGGTCGCTATCACCAGACGCCAGTAGGCGACAGTCTGGACGCCCGCGCCCCGAGGGCCCAACGTCACGGTCTTCGCAACGGGATCGACCGAGTCTACCCGGTCGTAACAGACCTTGACCGGCAGGCCCTTGAACACCATGGGGTGCCATAGCTCGCAGAACTCGGCACGCGCGGGGCCTACGGCAACCAGATCGAGTTCGGAGAGCGCCTGCTGGCACGGGTTGGGCTCGACGAGCAGCACTTCCAGGTCGTCCGCGGGCTTGATTGCACGTCCCAGGTTGACCGCGAGCGTCGTTCCGGCGTAGCCCCCACCGGCGATCAGAATCCTACGTTTGCCGGTTTCCTCGGCACATTCAGAAATCGTCTGCACAAAAAACCCTCCTCTAGGTGTTACCTTTCCCGACCTGGCACGACCAAATCGGCAACGAGCGAATCTTAAGCGACGAACGGGAACAATAACCTGGAGATCACACATGACGGCGCACCGCGCGCGGCGCGAGACGCATCGCACATAGGAGGCTCACCCATGCACGTGAAGCTGTTCGCACTCTCGACGTGTCCCTACTGCCGCATGACTCGCAAGTACCTCGACGAGATCGGCGCCGAGTACGAGTTTGTGGAGGTCGATTTGCTGGAGGGGGATGCAGGCGATTCGGAGACACCCAAGGGTACCGCAGTTGCCGAGGTAGTGCGCCTCTCGGGCGGAAAATCCTTCCCCGTCGTCGTGATCGGTGACGAGGTGATCGTGGGTTTCAACAAGAAGCGGATGAAGCAGCTTCTGGCGAAGTAGGGCGAATCGGACCGGGGAAGGGGAATGAGACCGCATGCGACGCATGTTCGATGAGGGGACCGGCATCGACGATCTCAAGGGATATATGGATCCGTTCGTCGACCGGCTGGGATACAAGTTCAACACGGAAACCGAGTTCGTCGACGAAGTTCTGCTATCTGAACTCGAGATCCTTGAACAGACCGGCGATGTCTACTGCCCGTGCCGGGTGCGCACGGGTGATCCGCGCGAAGACGTCAAGATCGTGTGCCCGTGCATCCCGTTCTATCGCGACGAGTTCGCGGCCATCAAGAAGTGCTGGTGTGGGCTGTTCATCCTGAAAGACGTGCAGGACGGCGGCGAGCTGCTCGGCGTCATCGAGGAGCCCGGGGCCACCGTCGACGTGCCCGTCTTCCGCGTCGAGGATCTTCCTGCCGGTTCCGTGCGCCACGTCAAGATCGGCAAGCGCGATATCGCTGTCGCCCGTGTCGCCGATGAGTACTTCGCGCTCTCGAATCTGTGCCGTCACGCGTTCGGTCCGCTCGGCGAGGGATACATGGATGGCTACCAGGCGATATGCCCTTGGCATGGATGGCGCTATGACGTTCGTGACGGCTCCACCGATCACCCCGATGCTGACGTGAAGACCTATCCCGCAAGCGTGCGCGAAGGGGAGGTCTTTGTGACCGTGGAGATGCGTTCTAAACGATGACTGCTCCGGGCGGGCCGAACCGCTCCAAGCGCTCTGCGCCCGCAGTTGCGATTTGACGGTCTACCAGGAGGGCAATATCCTGCACACAGACCAACGTTGGCGTTCGGCCAGGTTTCGGGTGCCGGCACACCCGGGCCGGACTTCCCCCCGTCGCGCGACTCTTCTCTGCGGAGTCCACATGCGTGTGCGCAGGGCGTTGTCCAGGACGCCGCATAGAAACAGGGACCGCAAGATGGGTCTTCGGGGTAAGGCCTCGAGTCTCATGAACGCCCACGTCCCCTGCGCTCGCATGCGCAGGGTTATGAGCGTTGCCATGCTGCTTGTGGCCGCCGCCTCCGTGTTGGTGCTGCCCGCGATAGCGGGTGCCGCAGAGGGCTCTGTCCCCGCCACACGCACCGCGGTCACCACCGTCACCATCGAGGGCTACGACGTTGACTTCACGTTGCCCACGGCAGCGAAGAACGGGTGTCTCGTGTGTCACGGCGACCCCAACCTGTCGCGGCTCAAAGACGGCGAGTACGTGAGCTTCTTCGTGGATCCGCTCTTGGTCGAGCAGTCCGCTCACGCCGGTGTGCAATGCACGGGGTGCCATCTCGATTTCGCGTTCACCATCCCGCACGTAGCGGCCGATGCAGACTGGCGTGATGTCGCGAAGTCGGCCTGTCAGAACTGCCACCAGGAGCAGTTCCTGGCGTACGGGAGCAGCGTTCACCGCATCGAGTCGGCGGACAACACACCCACCGCAGACGGCATCGTGCGGCCCATGTGCGGCGACTGCCACGGCAACCACGGCATTCAGACACTCACCGACAGCCCGGAAGGCCAGCAAGCGCTGCGCGAGCGGGCGTACGACGTCTGCGGTTCGTGCCACCAGGAGTACTGGGACAACTACCGCGATTACTATCACGGCGCTGCATTCCAGGAAGGTGCCCAGGACGCTCCCGCGTGCTGGGACTGCCACCGGGGTCACGAGGTCTTGCCCGCCTCGGATCGCAACTCGTCGACCAACGAACGCCACCTGGTCGAGACCTGCGCGCAGTGCCACCCGGACGCAACCGAGGATTACGTGGTCTACGCGCCGATGATCCATCACCGGGATGAGATCGCGGGCAGCGTGCGTCTCCACGCTCTATGGGTGTGGATCGGCAGTATCTTCGGCAGACTCCTGGGCGGGTAGGCGTCTCGTGAAGCTCGGGCATCGGATAGCGCTGTTCGCGGTCATCGTGTTCGCGATGGCCGCCGGCCTCGCGCTTGCCCCCACTCCCGGCTCCGGACGGCTCGACACGTCCATAGATCTCACCGCGCCGGTGACGGGCGCCAACTGCGCGCCTTGTCATGCCACGCTGAGCAAAACCGACGTTCCCGGCCTGAAGTTCAGTCACGGCGTGCACCTGCTCGTTGAATGCACCGCGTGCCACATCTCGCCCCCGCACACGGCCGACAGCACCGTCCGACCGACCATGGAGTCGTGCTTCCTGTGTCACGGTCTCACTCACGGTCCGACCGGATCGCTTGCAGCCTCGGAGTGCTCTGACTGTCACACGCCCCAGCACGTGTTGCGCCCGCAGACCCACGTAGAGGACTGGGCGGCGACGCCGCACGCCGATGTCGCGAATCGCGACGGGGTCAACGGCTGCATGATGTGTCACGAGGCGAGTGTCGACTGCGATCTGTGCCACGTCGAGGCGGGTGTGGACACCGGCCCCATGGCCCCGATCTATCTGCGCACGATGCCCATCCAGCCCGACCTGCCTTCGGTCGTGATCGATACCGGCGACGCACCCACGATGGCATCGTGTGCCCATTGCCACGCAAGCATTGACGATATGACCGACGACTCCCTGATCTTCGCTCACGACACCCACCTGGAGCGCGAGTTCCGGTGCGAGTCTTGTCACCCGGCCTTCCCTCACCGGGCGGACAGCACCGTGACGCCCGACATGATCTCGTGCTATCGCTGCCACAGCCTCACGCACTCCGTGTGGGGAGAGGTTGCGCCCGAGGAGTGCGCTGACTGCCATCCGCCCGCGTTCGAGCTTGTCCCCGTGGATCACACGCTTGATTTCCGCATCGGCGCCCACAAAGATCCGGCAAACGAGCAGATGGAGCGCTGCACGATGTGCCACCCCTCGGCGTTTTGCGAGCAGTGTCACGTTGGCGGGCGCGTGATGGCCAACGGCCAACCCAGCCCGACGGTGCTACCGGCGAGTCATCGCGCGCCGGAGTGGCAGCCCGAACACGGGCGGCAGTTCCTGAGCCAGGAGGGCGCGTGCTCGACCTGTCATACGAGTGCTTCATGCACGCGCTGTCACATCACCCCCATGCCGCACCCCACCGGTTGGCTCTCGAGCCATGCGAACAACGGCTTCGTGGAGCGCGACTGCGTGGTGTGCCACCAGGACCGCAGCGATTGTCAGGAGTGCCACCACCGGGAGCTTGATTCGAACGAGCTCATTGCCGAGAACTGCGTGGGCTGTCACGAGATCATGAAGACCGATCCGCCGACCTCGATCAAGAACATCGGGCTGGCAGAACACGCCGTACACTTCAATGTCGCCGAGACGAACGGGCGGCCATACGTGTGCGACGACTGCCACATCGGGTTCACGATAATGCGTGTCATGCAGCCCGCTTCGCAAACTCAGGCACACGACTTGCGTGTGTGTTATGACTGCCACGGTGCGCTCGACGCAAACAAGGTCCTGATCGCCCCGTGGCCCGGCTCGGAACTCTGCCGCCGATGCCATACCGACCTATCGCTCTAGATGCGGATGTTCCGCGAGGGATGATGCGCGAGATGCAGTTGCCAACCGATCGATCGAAGTGGCTCGACTATGCGGTCAAGGCCGCGGTCGTCGCGGTTCTTGTAGCGGTCGCCTTCTTCGCCTACACCTACTTCAGCACGCAGTGGCGCGAACGCAACTCGACGCCGGCTGCGCGGGCGGTGGCCAACCTCACCGAGGCGGTCCGCCAGAACCCCAACAGCGTGACGGCGAGACTGCGCCTGGCAGACGCGATGGCAGCAGCCGGCAGGATCAGGGAGGCGACCGAGCAGTACCAGATCGCGCTCGACCTTTCGCCCGACGATCCCGGTGCCCTGGCCGGTCTGGCCCAGATCGCGATGAACCAGGGGGAGTGGCGTACCGCTGAAGGCTACTGGCAACGCATCATCGACACGCTGTCCGAGGGCGAGTTCTCGACGATCGATCAGCGTCTCGAGAAGGCGTACTACTACATGGGCTCGACTCTGATGGAGCTCAAAGAGTACGAGGAAGCTGCGACGTTCCTGCGCGAAGCGCTCAGGATGCGAAACGATGCCTCGGACACGTACTTCCTGCTCGCGGTGGCCTATCGCGAGATGGGCTCTCCCGAGAAATTCCGCGATAACCTGCAGCTCGCGCTCCAGTTCGATCCGCTTCTGCCCGAGGCGAACTACGAGCTGGGCAACATCCTGCTCGAGGAGGGCGACGAGGCCGGCGCCGCGGAGCACTTCCGCGTCTCGGCAGACAACGCACCCGCAGACCGTCCCGAGCCGCTCGAGGCACTCGAGGCGCTTGGCCCGGCCGAGG
>JBGSMX010000099.1:0-3854 GCA_041739935.1 Coriobacteriia bacterium
ACGCGGCAACGGCCAGAATCACCTTGGTCCTTGAAGTCACGCGTTCCTCCTCGTCGGGCCGGGCACCCCATGCGCGGCACCTGGAATGGATCGTTATCTCCGTCGGTGTGTTCGTTCCACTTCAGCGGCTCGTTCGTCGCAGTCAATCCTACTCTATGCAGCCGGCGCTCCGGCGCACCGCGTACGGTTCGGTATCGCCGGCCAGGAGCCCGGTGAGCTGTGAGATCCGGTCTATCGCGAACTCCGGCCCCGGTTCGAGCACGCTATCGGCGTCGAACGCGCCCCACAGAGCCGCGACCGACACCGCCCTGGCACGCACCGCGGCCGTCATGTCGTGAGGACTGTCTCCCACGTACATGCACTCCTCGGCACCGAATCCGAGCTCCCGCGCCGCCACGACCAGCGGGAACGGATCGGGCTTGTGCCGTTCCACGTGATCGGAGCACACGATCGCCGAGAAGAACCGCTCGAGTCCGAACAGCTCGATCCCGCGCATCGCCACCGGACTGCTCTTCGAAGTCACGATCGCGAGCGGGTAGCCCCGGGCCGCGAGCTCTTCCAACACCTGCTCGGTTCCGGGGTACTCGGCGATCAGATCATCGTGCACCTCGGCGTTGTGGGCCCGGTAGACGGTGACCAGCTCCTCGGCATGCTTCTCTGAGATCGCGCGCATCTGGGAGAGGAGTGGGATACCCACGTTGCGCATCAGTTCATCGTCGGGCAGCTCCTCGCCGAGCACGTGCATCGTGGCGTAACCCATCGATTCCCTGATGAGCCGGACCGTGTCGATGAGCGTCCCGTCCAGGTCGAACAGAACCGCGCGCACCGATGCGATGCGCGCGGTCCGGGCAGCTCTGAGCTGCTGCGCTTCCAGGGTCTACTCGCCCTCGCCGTCTACATCCTCGAACTCCTCGGCGGCCAGTTCCTCCGCGGCTGCTTCGCGTTCGTCGTCGCCTCCTGTGGCGCACTGGGCGGCTTCTTCTTCGGGCAGCATCGTGGTCTGTCCCTCGGGCAGGCCGGTGATCGTGCGCTTCTGCTTCTTCTTGGTAGAGACGCGGGCGATCGCGGAGACCTTGTCGGCGGCGCCCACGTTCATCACCTTCACGCCCTGGGTCGAACGGCCCAGGCGGGAGATATCGTTGGCGTTCACCCGGATGACGACGCCCTCCTCGGAGATGAGCATCATCTCGTGGTACGGATGGACGATCTTCATCCCGGCCAGCGGGCCCTTCTTCTCCGTGATCTGGATGGTCTTGACGCCCATCCCGCCACGCTTCTGCAACGGGTAGTCCGAGACCGGGGTCCGCTTGCCGTAGCCCTTCTCGGTCACCACGAACAGCTCGGCGTTCTCCGGGACCATCTCCAGATCGAGGACGGCCTCGTCATTCTTCACGTTCATGCCCTTGACGCCCATGGTGTCCCGGCCCATGGGGCGCGCGTCGGCCTCGTCCCACAGGATGGCCTTCCCGCCGGTCGAGACCATGATGACGCGCTCGCCTTCCTTGACGCGGCGCACGGCGATGAGCTCATCTCCATCGCGCAGGTTGATAGCGATGATCCCGTCACGGCGGCTACGGTCGTAAGCATCCAGCGCTGTCTTCTTCACGAGCCCCGTGCGCGTCGCGAACATCAGGAACTCGTCGGGGCTGAATGCCCGAGTGCTTATGACGGCCGCGATCTTCTCGTCTTGCTCGAACGGTAGCAAGTTCACGACCGCCGTTCCGCGCGCATGGCGCGAACCGACCGGGAGCTCGTGGACCTTGAGCCGGTAGACCTTGCCCTTGTTCGAGAAGAAGAGCACGTAGTCGTGGGTCGAGCCCACGAAAAGGTGCTCGACGAAATCGTTCTCCTTGAGGTTCACCCCTGCTTTGCCCTTGCCGCCTCGCTTCTGCTGGCGGTACGTTGCCACCGGCAGCCGCTTCACGTAGCCGGCCTTCGTGATCGTCACGACCATGTCTTCTTCGGCGATGAGGTCTTCGACGTCGAGGTCGCGCGCGGTCCCGGTGATCTCCGTCCGACGCTTGTCGGCGAACTTGTCGCGGATCTGCGCCATCTCGTCCTTCACGATCTGGAGAACCAGCGACACGTCGCCCAGGACCTGCCTGTACCATGCGATCTTCTCGCGAAGCTCCGCCAGCTCCTCTTCGATCTTGTGGCGCTCGAGTCCGGTCAGACGGCGCAGGCGCATCTCGAGGATCGCGTCGGTCTGCGCTTCGGAAAGCCCGAATCGCTCCATGAGACGGGCCTTGGCCTCGTGGTCGTCGTCACTCGCCCGAATGATCTTGATGACCTCGTCGATGTTGTCGAGCGCGATGACATAGCCATCGAGGATGTGAGCGCGTTCCTCGGCCTTGCGCAGTTCGTACTGGGTGCGCCGGGTGATGACGACCTTCTGGTGCTCGATGTAGTGCTTGAGCACCTCGGGCAGGGTCAGCGTGCGCGGCACCCCGTCCACCAGAGCGATCATGATCACGCCGAAGCCGGTCTGAAGCGGCGTGTGCTTGAAGAGTTTGTTCAGGACGACCTGCGGGATACAAGTGGTCTTGAGTTCGACCACGATACGCATGCCTTTGCGATCCGACTCGTCGCGCAGGTCGCTGATCTCGGTAAGCTTCTTCTCCCGGACGAGCTCGGCGATCTTGGTGACGAGCTTGGACTTGTTCACGGTGTAAGGGATCTCGGTGATGATGATCCGCGTGCGTCCGGTGCTCGTCTGCTCGATGTGCGCCTTGCCGCGCACCTTGATCGACCCGCGGCCGGTGAAATACGCATCGCGTATCCCCTCGCTGCCCATGATCATCCCGCCGGTCGGGACGTCCGGACCGGGCATCACATGCATGAGCTCCTCGACGGTGGCATCGGGATTCTCGATGATCATGGAGACCGCGTCGATCGTCTCGCCCAGGTTGTGGGGCGGGATGTTGGTCGCCATACCCACGGCGATCCCCGAGCTCCCGTTCACGAGCAGGTTCGGGTACCTGCTCGGCAGGACCAGCGGCTCCTGGAGGGACTCGTCGTAGTTCGGCCCGAAGTCGACCGTCTCCTTGTCCAGGTCACGCAGAAGCTCTCCGGCGATCCGTTGCAGGCGAGCCTCTGTATAGCGCATCGCTGCCGCGCGATCCCCATCGACCGATCCGAAGTTGCCGTGCCCATCGACGAGCGGCACGCGCATCGCGAAGTCCTGCGCCATACGCACCATGGTGTCGTAGACCGCCGAGTCACCGTGCGGATGATACTTACCTATGACCTCACCGACGGTCCACGCCGACTTCTTGTACGCGCGGCCCGGCGTGAGGCCGGACTCGTTCATCGCGTACAGGATGCGCCTGTGCACAGGCTTGAGCCCATCTCGCACGTCGGGCAGCGCGCGCGCAACGATGACACTCATCGAGTACTCGAGGAACGAGCTCCTGAGCTCCTCTTGTATCTCGCGAGGAAGAATCGTGCTGCCTGAGATATCCTCTGCCACTTAGAGCACTCCCCGTTCCTTAAGGCTGCGGACGGCCATCCACGCGCCTATTCCAACGAACATACCGCCGAACGCCAGCAAGATCGATCCGCCGATCATCCCGGCCGCGGCCGAGCCGGTCTTCAAGAGCGCCGCCAGCCCCCAGACGACCAGGACCGACCCGATCAACGCCGAGAATGCCGAGAAGACCAGGCTCACCTTCCACAGCGATTCGTCGCGCGTGGGTTCCTCCGCACGTAGTTGCACGATCATCGCTTCGACGATCTTGTCGTCGAGCTCCGGCGCTTCCACCGGAGCGACCGCATGGGCGGCTGCCGGAACAACGGGCTCCGCGGCAGCGGGCACAGCCCGCGGCGTCGGGAGCCCCTCGGCCGGCGCTGCTGTC
>JBGSMX010000101.1:0-4862 GCA_041739935.1 Coriobacteriia bacterium
CGCCTCGGCGGCAGCATGCGCTGCGCCGGCCTCGCACCCCTCGCCCGCGTCGCCGTCACCGTCGCCGAAGATCAGCTGCCGCTCTTCCTCGGGTAGATCGGCTCGCGCCTGGTCGCGCACCCCATTCACGCCGATGAAGAACTCCCGCATCATCACCACCAGCAGGTAGCGTCCCTTTGGCGTCAGCGTGATCCGCTGGATGTCGTCGATATCGTACGCGCCCACCGCGCGCATGAATGCGGTCTCGATCGCCAGGCCCCGCTCGACGTCTACGCCGAAGTCCTGGCGGAACGCGAGCTTGTCCAGGCCCAGGCCAAACAGGCCCATCATGAACCGATAGCGCATGCGCTCGCGCTTCGAGAACTCCCGCTTGGCCACGCCTCCGCCGAGCCCCTCTCCGATCCGGCGCCCGTACTCCTTGAGCGAGAACGTGTTGACCCACAGCGTGCCGTCCAGATACGAGAACGCTCCCGAGCCGATCCCGACGTAGTCCTCGTAGTCCACGATGTACTCGTCGATCATCCCGCCGCCGCTTCTCGAGAACGTCCACGCGCTGGCGGGCGAGAACTTCTCGGCAAGGCCGGTGTCGAGGATCTTGTACAGGTCGTACTCGCGCGAATACGAGACCTCGCCCAGGCTGCGTTTGAGCGACTCGCGCACCACCGGCGAGGCCATGAGCGGGTAAAACGTCGTCTGATTGCACCCCGACTCGTTGAGCATCTCGACATCGCGGGCGAGCATGGGAGCGGTCTGCGTGGGGAAGTTGAAGATCATGTCCACGTTGAGCGAGTGAAACGCGCCCTCTACGTCTTTCAGCCTGCCGAGGATGGCATCGGCCGAGCCGTACTTGTCGTAGCGGTCCATCTTCTTCAGCAGCTCGTCGTCGAAGGACTGTACGCCCACGCTGAAGCGGTCGACCCGGTCGACGAGCGGATCCACGATCGCAGGCACGAGGTGATCCGGGTTCGATTCGCAGCTGACTTCGCGAATCGAGAAGAGCGACTTGGCCAGATCGATCGTGCGGGTTAGCTCGTCGATCATCACCGTCGGCGTGCCGCCACCGATGTACATGGACTGGAAGTCATAGCCCAGGTCCGCGACCATCTGCATCTCTGCACGCAGGCTCTCGAAATACGGCACCGCGCGTTCCTCGGAAAACGGGAACCGGTTGAAGGAGCAGTACGGGCACAACCGGGTACAGAAGGGCACGTGCACGTAGAGCATGTAGGTGCGACCCTCTGTGGGGCCCGGGATGCTTCTGGCGCCGGTCGGTTTGAGCTTGAGGTACTTGTCGTTGCTTCTGCGTACGACGGCACTCAGTATGCGTTCGGCAAGCATACTAACCTCTCGTGTCCCAGGCTTCGCGGCCCTTCTGAGCGCGCGCACCAATATCGGAGCGATAGAACATCCCATCCCACGAGATCTTGGCGACCGCCTCGTAGGCGCGATCACGTGCCTCGGCAAACGAGGAGCCGAGCGCGGTCACATTGAGCACGCGCCCGCCTGCGGTCAGCACGCTGCCATCCTCGGCCAGTGTCGTGCCGGCGTGGTAGACGGTGACGCCGGGCAGGGCAGCCGCCGCATCGATGCCGCTGATGACCTTGCCGGTCTCGTAGTCCCCGGGGTAGCCACCGGCAGCGAGCACGACGCTCACGGCCCACTCATCGCGCCACGAGAGCCCGACCTCGTCCAGGCGACCCTCGGCCGCAGCGAGCAGGATCTCGGCCAGATCCCCTTCAAGCCGGGGAAGCACGACCTGCGTCTCGGGGTCTCCAAACCGCGCGTTGTATTCGAGCACCTGGGGGCCGTCCTCGGTCAGGATGAAGCCGCCGTAGAGCACGCCGCGATAATCGATGCCCTCTTCGATCAGCGCCCCGACCGTACGTTCCATGATCTCGACCATGGCGTCGTGCTCGGCATCGGTCACGATCGGGACCGGCGAGTAGACGCCCATGCCCCCGGTGTTGGGACCTTCGTCGTTCTCGAGCGCGCGCTTGTGATCTTGCGCCGGCGCCATGGGCACGACGACTTCGCCGTCCACAAACGCGAGGATCGAGCATTCCGGGCCGAAGAGGTACTCCTCGACTACGACTTTCGCGCCCGCTTTGCCAAACCGTCCCGCGAAGCACTCCTCGACTGCCTCACGCGCGGTGTGCAGATCCATGGCTACCGTGACGCCCTTGCCGGCCGCAAGCCCATCGGCCTTGATGACGATGGGAGCACCCACGTCCTGGACGTAGTCGAGGGCCGGAGTGAGCTCGGTGAACGTCTCGTAGAACCCGGTCGGGATGCCGTGTCGCTTCATCAGGTCCTTTGCGAACGACTTCGAGCCCTCGAGCCGCGCCCCGCGCCTGCCCGGGCCGAACACCGGCACACCGGCATTACGCGTCGCGTCCGCGACGCCGGCGACCAGCGGCGCTTCGGGTCCGACGACCAGAAGATCCACGCCATTGTCGCGGGCATACGCCGCCACCGCCACAGGGTTCCCGGCATCGAGGGTGATGTTCTGCGCGATTTGCGCGGTACCGCCGTTGCCCGGGGCGCACAGAATCTCGGTCACCTTGGGTGATTCGGCGAGTTTGACGGCTAGTGCATGTTCGCGGCCTCCGCCGCCAAGAATCAGGATGCGCATGGTTCCGTGTCCCTCGTCAGTGAGATGGATGGCGTGCGCCAGAGTCGAAGAACGTCCCGGTGCACTGAATGATTGTATCGGAAGCACCAAATGCGGGAGGGCCGGGGTTCGCACCCCGGCCCTTCGCGGATTTCAGCGTCACGGATTCGTAGGTTTAGCGAAGCAGCATGTCGATCTCATGGCGCACGCTGCTCGATACCGCTGCAGGCCCGCCGAAGAAGCGGACTTCCTCGATCTCAGCGGCGTTGGCCAGGAGCGCTGTCTCAACGACCCCCTCGAGCCTGGCGGTGCGCGTGAGCAGCATGACGCTACGGGTGCTGCCCTGGTAGGGGCCACCGGACAGCGCGTCGGGATAGCGCTCCCCCGAGACGATGGCCGGATTCGTGTAGTCGAACCCGTGGTCGCCCACGGACCAATCAGCGAGCAGCATCGACGTCTGATAGCGGTTCGAGCCACCGATGCGCTCGACGTTCGCATCGCCGAATTGAGCGACCAGACTCGCCTCGGTCGACGCGGGCACGGCAGCTTCTCCGCCCAGGATGATCACATCGGTGATTCCGTCGGTGACCATGGAATCGAGCATGCTCGGGTGAAGTCCGGTAGCACTCGACAGATACAACGGCAGCTGGTCCGCCCACGAGACCGGAGATGCTGCCAGCGCATCGGCGAACGACGAGGCGCTACTTACGAGCGCCGTGCGGTCGCCTGCGGGAGCCCGGTCGGCTACGTAGGCTGCAGCGAGCTGCGCCGTCTCGTAGCGTGTCGCACCGGCAAGGCGCACGACATCGTCGGTGCCGACCCAGATGTTCAGGTCTTCCTCGACCGTCGGCGAGATAGCCTCGTCTCCGCCCACGATGATCGCTCGCTCGGGCTTGAGCCGTCTGACTTCGGCAACCACGCTGGAGGTGTCGTAGTAACCCCAGGGGCCCCAGTAGTTGTAGCTGTAGCCGTACTGCGTTGTCAGCAAGATAGGCGCATGCTCGACGCCTGCGACCGATGCGGCCACCAGAGCGTCGGCCCATGTCTCGCCGGAGGCGACGACCACGGTACCGGTCGTGACCACGCCTTCGGCGCCATCGAGGCCGTCCGGATAAATCGCCTGGGAGATTCGCACAGACGTCTCGAACCGGTCCTGCCCGAAGATCACCTGGTGGGGAATGACTGCCGGATCGCGCTGGAGCGTGAATGTGCCCAGATCAATCGATCGCCAATCCCACGTACTCGCGCCAGACTTCGCGTAGTCCCACCCGACACGGCTCACAACCACGTAGGTGCTGACGCCCCAGATCTCGAACCAGCTATTCTCCATCACGGCATACGGCGGGATCTGGAAGCGACCCTCGCTATCGGTGACGGCGGCGTAGATCTCCGGATCCGTGCCGGGCGCCTCCTTCTTGAGTGAGACACACGCGTAGGGCAGCGGGTCGCCACTGTCCGCGTCGCGCACAGTCCCCGTGTAGGCCCACCAGCCCTCCTCCTCGGCAAGAGCCGAGACGGGCGCGGCCAGCGCCACGAATACGATGACGAGTAATGCGCACACAACGCGTCTCGCATGCATCGAAAGCCCCCCTAAGTACCCAGTATCCGACGTAAGACCGGATACCCCCAAAACGCGATTCGAATCGCATGATACTCCGACACACTGACACGTTCTGTGCTCTTCGTGTGGAGTTCGCCTGTTCAGGTAGCATTATCTGACGAACGGGAACACAGCTTCTCGAGCCCGCAATCGACAGGAGGAACCTCAATGGACGCGACCGCGAAAGTCCTCGAAGCCATGCGAGAGGCCGGCGAGCCTCTCAACGCAGGCGCAATCGCCGAGAAGACCGGCCTGGACCGCAAGGACGTCGACAAGGCCATGGCCGCACTCAAGAAGTCCGGCGAGATCATCTCGCCCGTGCGCTGCAAGTGGAGCCCGGCCGGATAGGCTGGCGCTTGCTCGCAACGCTCCGCCAGGTCCCGTAGGCGACCATGAGTTCCAGTGGTACGCTGGTTCGGGGTGTTTTCGCTGGCGAGGGGGGTTGCCAATGGGCCGGTTCGCGCTCTTCGTTTCGATACTCGTGATCGGGTGCCTGACTTCCGGATGCGCCGGACCCCGCTTGGGCACAAGCGACTTGAGCCTGCAGTCGATCGAGACGACCCCGGTGGCCTTCCCCAGCGCCGAGACGACCGCCTGCCCGGAGCTACTCGCGTGCGTTACGCGCGCGGACGCACCGGTGCCGGTGGTGCG
>JBGSMX010000104.1:0-5180 GCA_041739935.1 Coriobacteriia bacterium
GCGACGGTGGCGCGCCTCGCCTGCCTGCGCGGCGCCTCGACCCTGACCGCCTTCGGTCTCACCGTCGAGGTAGGTGACTGGGAGCGGTTCACGGGACGCCCAATCGATGCCCACCTCGTATCGATGTCCAAAACGAGCTCACCGACCTTCCGGTCACAGCTTGGCGATCTGCTCGTCCCTGGCCCCCTCGTCGTCCTTGGAGCGCGTCCTGAGCGCGTTCTCGCCGGCTGAGAAGGACTGTTCCTGCCAGCGTTCGATCTCGGCGATCGTGAGTCCGTGCTTTCTCGCCGCCGCGGCGGCCGAGGTCTCACCCTTCACGATCGCAAGGACCCCGGCCGCCTTGCGCTTCGCCGTCCAGCGCTGCACCTCGTCGAGAACGTCGGTCATGAACGCCACCTCCTTCGCTCCCATCATGGACGCGCATTAGGGGTGGCTTCAGGAATCGGGGGCAGGATAGCTGCTTAGTCGAAGCGAGTAGCTCGCCGGGCAGGGGACCGCTGCTCGCTTGGCCCGTTGAAGCAGGGCGCAGTCATGTCCGCAACACATGTTCTGTGCGGAAGACGCGAGCGCACCGCCCTAAACACTCGTGAAGCCGCCATCGCAGACCACGATCTGACCAGTCATATAGGAGTTCCGATGCGATGCCAAGAATGCCACAACCTCGGCGATCTCGGCCGGCTCGGCCATACGCCCCAGGGGTATGCGTTGGGAGATCTCGGCCAGCGCTGGTGGCAGGTTGTTGGCTAGCGTCATCTCGGTCGCGACGTAGCCGGGGGCGACGGCATTGACAAGAATCCCCAAGGGCGCCAGTTCCACAGCCAGAGCACGCGTGGCACCCATCAAGCCAGCTTTGCTCGCCGTGTATGTGAGGCGTCCGTGTCGAGCAACCAGTGACCACATGGAGCCCACATTGACGACGCGTCCGTAGCCGCGCGCAGCCATACCGGGGGCCAGACGGCGCACAAGCTGAATCGGCGATGTGAGGTTCACGCGAAGTGTGCTGTCGAACACCTGATAGTCGACGGCGGCTAACGGGCCCGGCACGCTCACGCCAGCATTGTTCACCAGCACGTCAATGACGAGTTCGAGGTTTGCCAAATACCGCCTCACCGATGACTCGTCTGCCAGGTCCAGTTCCTGTCTAGGTGGCGCGATGACCGTCGCACCTAGTTCAGCAAAGCGTTCGGCAATCGCATGTCCAATGCCCCTTGATGCCCCCGTTAGGAGTACCGTCCTTCCCTGCATGGCTCCTCCGCACCCCGAATCCCGTCATGAGTCTGACGCGGGTCTACGTTGTCTTGGCCACAAGCACAATCAACTGAACCACCGGCCCCCAGAGTCGACGTTGCACAACAAACGGAACTCGCCCTTCAGCTACCCCAGACTCCAATGCGCAGACGGCGTCACAGCGCATGGTTTACGACTATTCGCCATTGAGACCAGTACATGCTTTCGTCCGGGTCCAGACATCGGTGTGGCCGCCACGCCCAGCTAGACCTCTCGCGCGCTGGGCGCAGCAGCCACACGGTAGTTCACTCTGGCGGGATCTCGCGGAATGCGTAGGACATTTCAATGCCTCGCGACTTGTTGTAGCTCCGGGTAACCCAGTAGAAAACCAGCCAGAATACGAAGACCCCAGCAACGACGATGTAGGGGGTCGTGCCCCTTAGCCCATAGCCTGGGTCGGCGAGGAAGGCAATCTCTGCCGCGACCGCAAGGCAGAACCCAACCAAGCCAACGACAGTGACCAGTGGCACGCCGAAGACCGTGTACTTTGCACCGGGAGAGGCGAGATACAGGTCCCTCGCCCTGAAGGGGAGGAGCGCTCCCGACAAGACGCTCACGACGAAGACGTAGCCTGCTGCAAAGGTAACGCCAAGCGTCAGTGTGTACCACACTGACGAGTAGTTGTATCCGATACTCACGAAGAAGGAGAGCACACCGTACACCACGATGGCGACAGCCGGAGTACGATACTTTGGACTCACCCGCGCTAGGAACGCCGGCAAAGCACGGTCCAAAGACATCCCGACAATCAAGCGCGACGAGCCGATGTACGCATTGCAGACGACCTGCGTTGCGCCGAGGAAGAACGCAAGGCCCACCAACACCGTGATAATTGGGTGGGGCGAAATCACGATGGCGAAAACGCCGGGGAACGGCAAGATACTGCCGACCCCACTCCCTGATGCAGTATAGCCCCCGTAGTAGGAGGCGGACACGGCATTGAAGAAGGCCGTCCCAACAGCGCGTTCGTAGGTCCAGCCAACGATGGCCAAGCAGGCCCCCACCGCAAGCAGAGAGCCAACAATCATGAGCATCTGATTCTTGAAGACGCGGGCACCTTTGATCTCGCCGCCTTGCTGCACGCTGAAGGCCGCCCACTGTGTGCTTGTCCAGGCAATGGGCGCAGCTAGCAGCGTGGCGCCCAAGGCGAATGCTGGGTTGATGTCGAAACCCGCGTCAGCGACGTCCTTCTGAATCCAGGCGAAGTAGTCTGGGTTGTCATCGACGAAACCGGCGTAATGGTTGATCGCCGCCGCGAACTCCTCCGGCGTCGTACGAAGGAACTGGACGACGACTATAATCAGCATGATTATTGTCGACCAGAACATCACGTACTGAACGTAAACATAGTTCTTCAGACCACTGATCAGGAGTAGGCCGAACACAATCAGCGCCACAGCGCCCAGAGTCACGATGCCGAAGGGCGACTGAACCCAGACCGCTGCATCAATGAGGCCTCTGCTTTCGTAGTACACGCCCAGCCCCATGAGCACGGGCGCAATGCCGGCGCAGCACATGAGCCAAGTTGCCAGCGCGGTCCACTGCAGGAACCACGTCAAGAAGCCGCTGGCAACCACAGGGAATCCGACACCGCCGCCGAACACGCGGCTCTGGAATACGTAGTCGCCCCCGCTGCGCGGCATCGCGGTCGCCATCCATACATATGTGAGCGCGATTGGCAGTGCCAGCAGCGTTGCGAACAGGCAGGCCATCCAGACGGAGCAGCCTGGAAACGCCTGAGGGGCCCACATGTACGTCCACGGAAAGATGACGCCCATCGTCAGGAAGTTGTACATGAACGCGGACCATGGCGACATCACCCGCACGAGCCCCGAAGACTTGCGACTGAAGACCTCCGGCTTCGCTGGAGTGGCCGCAGTTGCCTCCATCTTGCCCTCCCTTACTACTTGCGCCCGGGTAGGGACAAATGAATCGCCCCGCAGGAATCCGACGGCCCACGCGCTCCCAGAGGGGGCATCTTCCCGGCGACCGTGCCTTCGGGCGTACTCCCCATCTTCAACTCAAGATGCGCATGAGGACCATCGGTCGGTCACTCTTGTGCCATCTGACCCCCTTCCCCCAGATCGCGCGACCGCCGCAGTCGAGTCGACAAGCGGCGCACATCCTTGCGTTCTGGCTAGACCACAGCGAGCCACTCTTCAAGATCGGGGCTCGCGGCATCGCGGCGGAAGCGCTTGAGCCGCTCCATACTCCACGCGTAGAAGTCCACATCGAGTTCAGACACCGGTATCTGCATCATCCCCCACAGAACGCTCCAGGTCTCCACCACGAGCTTGTAAAGCTGCATGCGCGCGTACAGTCTGTCGTCTGAACTGCCCAGTGTGTAAGAACTGAAGAACCCGCCCTCTTCCTCTGGCGACAACGGGGTCTCCACCAGGAAGTTCGCGAGATCGCAGTACGGATCGGCCATCCCTCCGTACTCCCAGTCCAGTATCCACATCTTGCCATCCTGACCAAGCAGGAAGTTCTCAGACATCAGATCGAGGTGACAGGCCGCAGGCGGCACACTCCCTCTGCGCATCGCCGACTCGATTCTCGCAATCAGTTCGTACATCGACTGCATTTCCGGTGGTCTTGGTGCCCCAATTTGACGGCAGCGTTCGGTCCATTCGCGTATGCGGTCAAAGGGCCGTATCTCATTCACGAAAATCGCCCCACGATGATACGTCCGCATTGCGTGGGCGATCTTCGCGATACGCTCCGGATGACCCGCGATCGTATGCGCATGCATGGTCTCGCCCTCGATGAATGGCACGACGGTGCACGCTGGCTCAATCAGATGGACGAGTGGCGGGGTCACCCCGGTCTTGGCGGCAGCCTTGTAGTTGGCGATTTCGCGACCTCGGTCGATGAACTCGTCGGTTCCGGCGCCCGGGATGCGCATGACATACTTGCCGCCGCTGGTCGCTTCGGGCGCTCCGCCCACCCAGACGACGTAGTTGCGGTTTGTGATACCACCGCCCAACTCCTCCCAGCGCACTTCCCGACCCCTCCAATCATCGATGCACTCAATGATGTCGTCGGGTGTTAGCTCTCGCTCCTGTCTCGGGGTAGTCTCCTCAGATTCTTCGTCCATTGGTCCCCCAATCGCCGGAGGGCTGAATCGCTCGACGGGCAGTCACGAGACCGGCACCTCGAGACCCATGTCGGCCAGCTCGCTGCGGACCTCGTCCATCGCCTGCTGGTAGCCGGCGTTCGCGATCCGCTTGGTCTTCATGTCGTAGACCTCCTGGAACGTGAGGCCCTTGTCCGGGTCCTTGAGCTTGTCGCCGAACAGCGGGAAGAGCTTCTGGGCGAGGGGCTCGGCCTGAGCGCGCGTGAGCTTCGCGGCGGCGAGGCCGATCTCGGCGTGGAACTTGTGGTCGTCGGGCACGAGCGAGTCTGACTGCACGGCCATCGCCGGGTGCCCGGAGAAGACGTTTCCACCGGATGTCACAACGGCGAGCATGTAACAGGCCATCTCGTAGTGGTACTGCTTCGTGCCCGAGCCGCCGCCCAGGTACGGTACATCCAAGATGGGGTACTGGAAGTGACGCCCCACGGCGGCGTTGGACATGGCGATCGCCCAGATCAGCGGCTTGGTCGAGCTCAGGTGCAGCTTGCTGTGCACCACTGATGGGTAGTGGTAGCTGCCGCGGAAGATCAGGGTGCCCATGATCATGTACGCCGTCGCCTGCACGGCGATGCCCTCCGCTCCGCCGGCGTAGCCGCCGAAGATGGTTGACGCAGTCGAGCCGATGTTGGCGCTGATGCTGTTGTAGAAGGCGACCTTCTGCAGGGCCTCGTAGCCGACGACCATCTCGCTGAGGAAGTCGATGAGGAAGCCGTCGCTCGGCCGCAGGCCGAAGTCGGGGTAGCTCGCGGCGAACATC
>JBGSMX010000093.1:0-6978 GCA_041739935.1 Coriobacteriia bacterium
CACAAGACGCTGCCGTTCGGCACGCTCATCGAGTTCGAATACAACGGCCATCGCGCAGTCGCACGGGTGGCCGACCGCGGCCCCCACGTGGCCGGACGCGACTTCGACCTCGGGCCCGGCGTGGTACGCGTCCTCGACTTCAGCGGCGTCCACGAGGTCAGGTACCGCATCATCTCCCGGTAGCCGACCGACGCACCCGGTCCAGCACTGAGAACGGCCGGACCGCGCGTTATCCGCACGCGCCCATGGGCAAGAGTATTCTGTAGACATCTGGGGGCCATCCGCCACTTCAGCGCTTCGGAAAGGAGCCACGACCGTGCCACAAGGCAAGCCGAACATCCTGATCATATGGGGCGATGACATCGGGATCACCAATCTGAGCTGCTACAGCGAAGGGCTCATGGGTTACCGCACGCCAAACATCGATCGCGTCGCGAACGAGGGCATGCGATTCACCGACTACTACGGCCAGCAGAGTTGCACCGCAGGCCGCGCCGCATTCATCACCGGGCAGAACCCGTACCGCACCGGCTGCACCAAGGTGGGCATGCCGGGCGCCGATATGGGCCTGCAGGCCGAGGACGCCACGATCGCCGAGCTGCTCAAGCCGCTGGGTTACGCCACCGGCCAGTTCGGCAAGAACCACTTCGGCGATAGGAACCAGTACCTGCCCACGGTCCACGGTTTCGACGAGTTCTTCGGCAATCTGTACCACCTCAATGCCGAGGAAGAGCCCGAAAACGTCGACTACCCGACCGAAGAG
The DNA here is from genome assembly GCA_041739935.1 of Coriobacteriia bacterium. GTDB lineage: Bacteria > Actinomycetota > Coriobacteriia > Anaerosomatales > JAGXFU01 > JBGSMX01. The sequence goes on from JBGSMX010000093.1 coordinate 764, forward strand.
GAATACCCGAACTTCAAGAAGCTGTTCGGCCCACGCGGCGTGCTGCACACCTGGGCGACCGAAGAGGACGACCCGACCGAGCAGCCCCGGTGGGGCCGCGTGGGCAAGCAGAAGATCGAGGACACGGGGCCGCTCACCAAGAAGCGCATGGAGACCTGCGATGCCGAGTTCGTGGCCGCCGCGAGCGACTTCATCAAGCGCAAGCATGATGAAGATCAGCCCTTCTTCGCATGGGTGAACACCACGTGGATGCACTTCCGCGTGCATCCACCCAAGGAGATCATTGGCCAGGCCGGTCGCTGGCAGTCCGAGTATCACGACGCGATGGTGGAACACGACAAGCAGGTGGGGCAACTGCTCGATCTGCTCGACGAGCTGGGCATCGCAGACGACACGATCGTGATGTACTCGACCGACAACGGACCGCACATGAACACGTGGCCAGACGGTGCCATGACTCCGTTCCGCAACGAGAAGAACTCCAACTGGGAAGGCGCATTCCGCGTACCGGCGATGGTGCGCTGGCCGGGCAAGATCGAGGCGGGTACGGTCTCCAACGAGATCGTCAGCCACCAGGACTGGTTGCCGACTCTTCTGGCCGCAGCCGGAGAGCCGGAGATCATCGAGAAGCTCAAGCAAGGGCACCAGGCCGGAGACAAGCACTTCAAGGTGCACATCGACGGCTACAACTGCCTGCCGCATTTCACGGGCGAGGAAGCGAAGGGTCCGCGACCGGGCTTCTTCTACTTCTCCGATGATGGCGACCTGGTGGCTCTGCGATACGAGAACTGGAAGATCGTATTCGCAGAGCAGCGCCAGCAGGGCACCCTGGCCGTCTGGTTCGAGCCGTTCACGTTCCTGCGCATACCGAAGGTCTTCAACCTGCGCACCGACCCGTACGAGCGGGCAGACATCACCTCGAACACCTATTGGGACTGGATGATCGATCGCGCCTATCTGACGTACGCCGCGCAGTACCTCGTCAAGGCCTTCCTGGAGACGTTCATCGAGTTCCCGCCGCGCCAGAAGGCGGCGAGCTTCGGCGTTGACCAGGTGCTTGCCAAGATGGAAGAAGCGATAGGCGGCAACTAGGCAGGAGCATCAAGCGAGCTTGTGACTGGTGCGACGCGTCGACCCTGGCGCGTCGCACCTGCGTTTGCGGTATCGCGTACCATGGCGACATGCCCGACACGTCGCCACAAGCGTTCCACGTCATGGCCAAGCCCACCGGGGCACGGTGCAATCTGCGCTGTGACTACTGCTTCTTCCTCGAGAAGGAGAGCCTGTATCCGGACAGCGAGTTCCGCATGTCCGATGCGATCATGGAGGCCTATGTCGAGCAGACCACGCGCGCCCAGCGCGTCGCGCAGGTCACGCTCGCCTGGCAAGGCGGCGAGCCCACGCTCATGGGTCTGGACTTCTTCAAGCGGGCCCGCGCCGCCGAGGACACCCGGATCCCGCCGGGGATGGCGGTCGAGCGCACGCTCCAAACGAACGGCGTGCTCCTCGACGACGAGTGGGCGGTCTTCCTCGCCGAGAATGACTACCTGGTAGGGCTGAGCATCGATGGACCGCGCGACATCCACGATGCATACCGGCACGACAAGGCCGGAAACCCGGTATTCGACCGGGTGATCGCGGCCGCACGACTGCTCCAGCGCCACGGCGTGGAATTCAACGTGATGTGCACCATCAACGCCGCGAACAGCGAGCGCCCGCTCGACGTCTACCGGTTCTTCCGAGACGAGCTTCAGGCGCGCTACATCCAGTTCATTCCTATCGTCGAGATCGACACTCCCCCGACGCCCTCGTCGGCAGGTACCGTGACCGACCGGAGCGTGCAACCCGAGGCGTTCGGGCGCTTCATGTCCGCGATCTTCGACGAGTGGGTGCACCACGACGTAGGCGAGATGTTCGTGCAGTTCTTCGACGGCATTCTCGCCGCCTACGTGCGCGGATACTCGAGCCTGTGCATCTTCCAGCCCACGTGCGGTACGGGCGTCGCACTCGAACACAACGGAGATGTGTACTCGTGCGATCACTTCGTCGAGCCGGAGCACTTCCTGGGCTCGATCGTCGAGACGCCGCTCGGCGAACTCGTGAACTCGGAGCAACAACGCGCGTTCGGGCAGGCGAAGCGCGACACGCTTCCGGCGTACTGCCTGGCGTGCGACTATCTGTTCGCGTGCAACGGCGAGTGTCCCAAGAACCGCATCCTCATGACCCCGGACGGCGAACCGGGGCTCAACTGGCTGTGCGCCGGGCTCAAGGAGTTCTTCGCGCACACCGAGCCCCGTATGCGACAGCTCGCCGCGATCCTCGAGGGCGGCGACTCGGCTCCCCGGATCATGGCGGAGATCGCCGAGGAAGCTCGCCTGACCGGTCGAAACGACCCGTGCCCGTGTGGAAGTGGGAAGAAGTACAAGAGCTGTTGCGCTCGCTAGCACGGCAAAGTCCCCCCGGGCACCAGGAGCACGCGATGATTCCAGACATGAAGCCCATCGGCGTGGTTCGCTCGCCGGTCACCACACCAAAGGAGATGCCGCGCGGTGGCGTTGACGCGAAAGTCGAGCTCGATGCCGAGTTCGTAGACGGCCTCCTGCGCATCGAGGAGCATTCGCACCTGTGGATCCTGAGCTGGTTTCACCTGGGCGACCGGGACACGCTGCAGGTTCAGCCGCTCAAACTCGATCCTGACGCCCCGCCGTACGGAGTCTTCGGCCTGCGCGCGTACCGGCGGCCCAACCCCATCGGCCTGTCCCTCGTGCAGCTGCTACGCGTCGAGAGCGCCACGCTGCACGTCAGGGGCCTCGATGCCATCGACGGAACGCCGGTGCTCGACATCAAGTCCTACTTCGAGCGCGACTGCGTGTTCTCGCCACGGGCGCCGGTCTTGCGGCCGTCGTCTCGCGACACCCGCTGGCTGGACCTGGTTCGATTCGCTCTGCAGCACCACCAGGAGCTGTGTGCCGACCTGTATCAGGGTGTGCGCATGGCCCTTATCGCCGAGGAGAGGGTCGGCAAGCTGACGTCGACCGATCTCCAGGTCACCGTCGAGGGATCGCGGTGTCTGGCCGACACCATCCAGGGACTAACACGCGCGCGCTTCGGCAACCCCGCACGCCTCACGTACACGGAGCGGCCCGGACCGGGAGCGACCATCTGGACAACCGCATCCACGCGACTGACCGTGACAGGCCGTGCCGAGGTGGCGGACTGGCAGCTGGAAGCGACGGGAGACGACGAGCTGTTCGAGATCGAAACGGTCGCGCTCTGACGGGCGCGGCTACTCGGTGTCGAACTCGATCGTCGTCGACGGGAGCACCTCGATCTTGACCGCGAGCCCCAGAACCTCGCCCTCGAGCGCTGAGTTCAGCGCGTCTTGTGCGGGTAGCTCGCCGGATCCGACGATCACCACGCCCACACGCTCGTCGCTCGCTGTGGCCGAGACGAACCGGTACCCGCTGCCCTCAAGCCATGACTTCGTGGCATCGGCCACGGTCGTCTCGGCGAAGCTGCGGCTAAGCGTTGTGTAGCTCGTGTAGCCCAGCGGCGCGGCGATGAGGACGATCATAAGCACGACGATCGCGATCGCGGTGTGTTTGAAGCGCGGAGATGAGCCCTCGAAGGCGGCGGCCGGGTAACCCATCAGCCCGAACACGAACGAGCCGGTGAGCAGGATCGCGAAGTAGTTCGTCACGAACAGGAGCATGCTGCCACCGGCCAGGTCGAGCCGGCCTGCGCCGAGCAGAATCCCCGCGTTTGCGAGCGGCGGCACGAGCGAGATGGCTATCGCGACACCGGGCAGGGTGTCGGAGACGTCCTTGCGGCCGATCGCGAACGCTCCCGCGAGCCCTGTGGCGAGCGCTGCCAGCAGATCGACCAGGCGGGGGGCCGTCCGGGCCATGATCTGGGCGTTTGCAGTGGGATCGAATGCGTCGGGCATGATGAACGAGATCGCATAGCCCACGAGGATCGCGGTCGCGATGCCGCCGAGCGCAACGAGGATCGAGCTCACAATAGCGCGCCGGTCGGCGATGCTGATGCCGAACGCCAGACCCATGATGGGAAGCATGAGCGGTGCGACGATCATGGCCCCGATCACAGCGGCAACCGAGTCCGCGTACAGTCCGAATGTCGCGATAGCCGAGGCCAGGATCAGCAACGCCCAGAAGCGCACGAGACGCGCTTGCAGATCGGGCGGCTCGAACATCACGACTTCGCGCACGCGCGCAATCTCGGTGGCATCGACCGGCCCACCGTGCAAGACGTCGCCCAGACTGCTCATCGATACTCCAGTGCCATCGGTCGCTCCCGGGCCTACAGGCCCGCAGGTCCCATCTTCGCCTTCTGCCGCTCGAGGTTCGCCTGCCGGCGGAAGTTAAGCGCCTCGACCCCGAGCGAGAACAGAATCGCGAAGTACACGATATTGCGGTCGAGCTCCTCGCCAAGACCGTCCGCGAGCAGCAGTACGCCTACGAGCACCAGGAAGGAGAGCGCGAGCATCTTGAGTGAGGGATGCCCCTCGATGAAGTCGGCAAGCGCGCCGGCGAAGAACATCATCGCGAGGATCGCGATCGACATCGCGACGATGATGATCCAGGTCTGCTGGGTCAGTCCGACTGCCGTAAGGACAGAGTCGATGGCGAACACCATGTCGACCACCACGATCTGCGCGATGACGCCGGCCATGCCTGCGATCGAGGGCTTCTCCACCTTCTCGGGCTCGTCTTCTTCCTTGAGCTCGGTCGCCTTGTATATCTCGGTGACCGCCTTGTAGGTCAGGAACAGACCGCCGCCCAGCAAGATGACGTCTTTGAAGCTGAACGCGTGGCCGAACAGGGTGAAGAGCGCCTGATCGAGACCGAGCAACCAGGTGATGCCGAACACCATGGCGATGCGACCGAGCAGAGCGAGCCCGAGCCCCACCTTGCGAACGAAGTCGCGCTTGGCGGGGTCGACATCCTGCGTGACGATCGCCAGGAAGATGACGTTGTCGACACCCAGCACCAGCTCCAGGATTGTCAGAGTGAGTAGCGCGATGAGGTTCTCGGGAGTGAGTACCGCTGCCATGCGTCTTTGTCCTTCCTCGGTCGGCCTAGACGCACCGATTATGCCTGAACATCGACGACTTGTGGGGCGTGAGTGAGTCGCATCGGCCCTTCAGCGCGCCACGACCCGGCGCTCAAGCCGCCCCGTCTCGCGCCGGCTGTCGCCACTGTCAGCAATTGGGAATACACTGATTCAGGAGCATCCGAGCCTTACGGCCACGTCAGCGAGTGGAGCCGAAGATGAATGCGATCGAAACCGCGAAACTGACCAAGTACTACGGCAAGTCCAGGGGCATCGTCGATGTCGATATGATCGTCGAAGAGGGCGAGATCTTCGGCTTCATCGGCCCCAACGGAGCGGGAAAGTCCACGACGATTCGAACGCTGCTCGGCCTCATCTACCCCACGAGCGGCTCGGCGACCGTCTTCAGCAAGGACTGCATCAAGTTCGGACCCCAGATCAGGCAAGAGGTCGGTTACCTGCCCTCCGAGGTCTTCTATTACGACGACATGCGGGCCATCGATCTGCTCAAGTACTCGGCAAGCTTCTACGACAAAGACGCAAAGGCTATCGAAGCGCGGATCCATGAGCTGGCCCAGCTGCTGGACCTCGACCTGAAGAAGAAGATCGACGACCTGTCGTACGGCAACAAGAAGAAGGTCGGCATCATTCAAGGGCTTGCACACGAGCCCAAGCTCATCATCTTGGATGAACCGACCGGCGGGCTCGATCCGCTCATCCAGCAGCAGTTCTTCAAGCTGCTCAAAGAGGAGAACACGAAGGGTGCCACGATTCTGTTCTCATCGCACATCCTGGGCGAAGTGCAGAAGCTCTGCGACCGGGTCGCGATCATCAAAGAGGGCACGATCATCAAGGTCGAACAGATCAAGACGCTTCTGGAGAACAGCACCAAGCGCTTCACGCTCGAACTGGCAACGCCTCCGGATGCATCGCGCTTCGCGATCGAGGGCGTGAGCGATCTTGCGATTGCCAACCACTCGGTGAGCTTCCTGTACCGGGGCCGCGTCAACGCCATCACCAGGCTCCTTGCCGAGGAAGATCTGGTCGACCTCACGGTCGAAGAGCCCGACCTTGAAGAGATCTTCTTGCACTACTACCAGAAGGAGGACGTGCAGTGAACGTCTTCCTGCACGAGATCCGGA
>JBGSMX010000103.1:0-8596 GCA_041739935.1 Coriobacteriia bacterium
CCATCAGCCCCGGTGCGGCGGCGCTCGCCCTGCCCCGAAACGTGAGCAGGAGCGCGCCGACGACGACCACGGCCGTGGACAGCGCGAACGCAAGCACAGTGGGATCGGTCAATCCAGCCACAGCAGAAGCAGGATCCCCGCCTGCGATCGCGAGCACTATCGCGGCGATAACCGCAGCAGCACCAGCCCAGCGCGTAGTGTTCGCCCAGGAATCGGCGCGGGCGAGCAGCGCGAGAGCCACGATGCCGGCGACCCACAAGACGGCCGCCACTCCCAGCCACGACTGCTCGGGCACGTGCTTGGCAAGCAGGGAGAACGAACTCGGCCGCTCCCAGTTGCCCAACACCCCCACCGCTCCGGCAACTGCCGCAAGCGAGAATGCTGCTGCCAGACCTCGTGCGCGAAGCGGCCCCGAGAAGCCGGCAGCAAGAAGAAGCGCCCCGGGCACCACCGCGGTCCAGAAGAGGACCAGGGTGCCCGTGGGCGCATCCGAATGCTGATTCGACAACGCGATATATGGGACCACCGCGACCACCAACACTCCAAGAGCGGCCGCTAGAAAACCTCTCGCTGCCCGAGGCGCCCCGGCACTGGAGCCTTTGCCTGCAGCTAACAGAAGCGCGACACCCGTGAGAAGCGCGGTGGCCGCGGTAGTCTGCACTGAATCGCCACGATCGGCGAGCAGTGTGCCAAAAACGAAGCGAGAGGCTACGGCAACGACCATCACGGCCGTCACCGCCAGCAGTGCCCCCTCGTTCGCGGGTGAAGCGAAACGGGAGGGGCCAGGTTGGACCTGACCCCTCCCCACGACGTGCCCAGAGGGTGAAGTCGCGTTAGAGCCTGTTACTTGTTGTGACAGTTCTCGCATACACCACGGTTGTCCATGCGGAGCAGGGCGTTACCGTCGGTCGGAGGAACTCCACCCGTGCCGCTATCGGCCACAGGCTCGGTCGAGTCGGCCACGTTCGCGAAGCCGGTCATCTCGACACTGGAGCCGTGCGCGACATGGCACGTCATGCAGTCCATCCAGTCGGTCATGCTGTCGGTGTTCACGTCGGCGTTGCCGTCGTGAGCCAGCGGCAGGACCTGATCGGTAACGATAAGCGAGCGGACACCCAGGTAGTTGCTCATCGGGACGTTGACCGGGTGACGATGCCGTACGACAGCGCCGAAGCCGTCGTTGGAATCGTAGCCCAACGTCTCACTAGCCACCGTCGATGCGCCAAGGAACGCGCCCGTCGGTGCGATGTACTGGATGTGACACGCCGCGCACCAACCGCTGATGCCCTTGTCCTCATCGGGAGCAAGGTCGCCGTCGCGGTCCGGAGCCTTGGCATACATGGGATTCGTGTAGTCGGGCGTGTATGCAGCAACCTGCGCCGCACCAGGCGCGTGGAGCAACCATCCGATTGTCGGATACCCGGGCTCCGCCGAGATGACCCAGGGAAGCGGGGTCGGGTTCTCGGGATCTACCGAACCGTCATAGCCACCAACAGTCCGTCCGTTGACGACATCTTTGAGCAAGCGGTAGTTCGACGAACCGTGCACGTCGTGGCATGTGGAGCATGACATCTCGATCTGCGGCTGGCCGTCTTTCAGGTCACCGAGGATATCGGGGGTCGTAGCTCCACCGTACGCGAACCAGGATGCGCCCGTGTACATGTGCTGCGTCGAGAAGGTCGTCGAATCGAAACCACCGCCGTTGAGCGGATCGAGCTGATCGCCATACAGCGTGCCTTCGTAGATACCGGTCTCAACGTTGGTATCCGCGCCCTCACTTACGGCGTCGTGGCACGTGTAGCAGAACTGATAGATCTCACTCGCCGTCGACAGCAACAGCGCGCTGCCGGTGGTCAGGCCGGTCTTGGTCCACGTGATGCTACTCGCGGCCGTATGGGCCCGGTGACAACCGGCGCATGCGTCGGTGTCCATCGTGTAGCCACCATGGATTGCGAAGTTCGCCATTGCCATACCCGGGGTCAGAAGGACCACCAGTAGAGAGGCGAACACTACGAGCAGAAGATTGCGCTTCCGCATCTAGATCACCCCTCCCTGCTGAGCGACGGCTTCTTCACCAAGAGACATCCTGCGCAACACTACCGCAAGGACACCGCCGGCAACCAGGGTCGGTACGATCGCGGCCTTCTTGACCGAGCTCGTCAGAACACTGGAGAACAACGGAGTCAGGTGATCCTCGACGAACGGATCGGCCTTCGGTGAGGCGAGCAGGTACTTCTTGCTTGCCCAGAACATGGATCCTTCACCCTGGTAGGAGATGTACCCGTTTGCCGGGTTTCCGATCATGGCGAGGATGTTGGCCTTAGTGTCCCACTTCATGGCCTTCGAGGGGCACGTGTAGACACACGCGGTCTCGTGGGCCTTCTCGGGAACGGCGACGATGTCAGCGGCCGATGCCCGCGTGGGCAGAGGCTCGCCGTAGGCCGGGTCGAGATCGGTTGCAGAACCTGCGCGTCCGTGGCACAGCGTGCACTTGTACGCCTTGGCGTCCGCAAACAGATCGCTACCAACGCCGATCTTGGGGTAACCGCCCTTCTGGCAGTCAGACACGCACTGACGCGTGCAGGTCTGACCGTTGGCCGGGTTGAACCCATCGGGCTGGCACAGCGTGTGGTCGACAGAGACCGCACCGTTGGCTTCCTTCGTGATCGCGCCGAACGGGCAGCGCTTCGCACAAGGAGGATCGGGGCAGTGCCAGCAGCTGAACCGGAGGAATGCACCCATGTCCAGACGCTTCTGCGACTTGATGATCACGCGCTGATCGGGTGCAGTCTTGTGCACACCGGGGTTCAGCGCCTTCATCTTCCACTCACGCTTGCAGCTGATTACACAGCCGTTGCAGCGCATGCACTTATCTACGTCTTGGAAGACAACCATTTCGTTTGCCACCGTCATCACCCCCTATGCTTTCTCGATTTTGCAGAGACAGGCCTTCGATTCAGGAATCGTCGTGTTCGCATCTCCTGCGTCGATACACAGGTCGTTCGCGCGGCTACCAGTCGACAGACCTCTGTCACCCCAGTGCCACGGAATCGCGACGACGCCCTGGCCAACACGCTGGTTAGTCTGGAGGCCGACACCTACGCGGGCAACGAAGCCCTTGGCGAACGGTGCTCCTGTGGTGATCGCGTTCTGGCTCGCAATCGAGTTACCACGAGCGGTGGTAACGTTGACCAGGTCGCCAGAGACGATTCCCATTGCGGCAGCGTCAAGCGAGTTGAGCTCGATCCAGGGCTCCGGCTCGGCCTCGACGTTCCACGGGTTGTTGCGGGTGATCGGACCGCCCTGGAAGTGCTCGACGCACCGGATGGTGGTCAGCACGAGGGGGTAGTCCGCTGCGGGCACGTCGCGTCCGGCCACATCTGTGTCGGTCTTGACGAGCTCCCAAGCCGCGTTGCCGCGGGTGTTGCGGCCCCATGTCGCGGCCAGATCGGCGCGCGGCGTCTCGTAGGGCTCAGTGTGACCCGGGAAGCGACCAGCCATCGCCACGCCGCCCTGGAAGTGCGGGCTGGTGAGCTGATTGGCAAGTACCACGTCGGGACGGTCGGACATGTTGTGCACCTTGCGGTACCAGCGCGAGTAGTTGAGCACAGCAGTCTGCTTGCTCACGAACAGGCGCGCGACCGAGTCGGGACCCATGTAGTAGTCCGCGACGTCGCCCGGGATGTCGCCGTTGTTGTACAGCACGCGGCGGTTGACGAGCCATGCGTAGCCCCACGCGGGGAACGCAAACGTGCCGTTTGGATCGGTGTTGATGCGGCTCTTGGCGCGGTTGTCGACCGCCCAGGCAGCCTGACCGGTGTGCTGCTGCCCGGTGCGGGTTGTGGAGTACCCGAGGGTGTAGATCCACAACGTGCCACCAGCATTCGTGTTGGTCGCCATCTCACGGAACATGAGCTCGGAGACCCACTCGGAGCCGTACACGGTCCCTGTCGTGGGCGCCGCGTCGTCACCGTGCCAGATCTCCGCAGTGCCGCTGACCAGCTCGAAGTCACCATCGACTCCGGGTGTCCAGCCATACGGGGCACCATACAGCTTGTCGTACACGCTTGTGTAGACCAGCGGGACAGCCAAGCTGTCCCACACGTCGGAGATGTGCGAGAAACCACTGTTGTCGTCGAGCGCCTTGGCGAAACGAAGCAGCAGCTCAAGATCGGACTTGGTGTTACCGCGTGGTGTGGTCGTACGCTCACGCCACTGCAAGACGCGACCCGAGTTCGTGACGCTTCCGGCTTCCTCGACGTGAGACGCCGTGGGAATCAGGTAGGTCACGCCTGTGGCCTTGCGGTCGGTCGCCGCGGTCTCGGTCTCGAACAGGTCTGCGACCACGAGCAGGTCGAGCTCCTTGAGACCGGCGCGGATCTTGCCCTGGTTCGGCTCGGTGACGGCCGGGTTCTGACCCCAGACCATGCAGGCCTTGATATCGCCGGCGATCATCTTGCGGAACATGGTGATGTGATCGTCACCATTGGTCTTGGGCCACAGCGCATAGATGGCGTCCATCCTCGTGCGGTCGTTGCACGACGTGTCGCCGAAGAACTTCTGGGTCATGTTCCAGAAGCCACGCTGCTGCAGACCCATGGCTCCGGTCACGTAAGCATCGTCATACGAACCGTTGTAGGTCGTGCGCGTACCGGTACCGGAGAGCGGGTTGCCCCACAGGCCGTCCATGTACTTGCCGAACGCGTTCGCGTCGTTGCTGACAGTGACGCCGCCGCTCGGCATGAGCGTCGGGTTTCCGGAGTATCCGGGGATCAGGTGGTACAGCAGACCCATGTCGGTCGAACCCTGGACGTTGTGGATACCACGCAGGGCGTTGATACCGCCACCGGCGCGACCCATATTACCCATCATCGACTGCAACACCGCGAAGGACTTGATGTTCTGAGCGCCCTTGGTGTGCTGGGTCAGACCCATGGCATAGAGATGCGTGAGCGCACGGTAGCCACCGGCAGGGCCGATCGTCGGATCGTTGCCGACGCTCGAGCACCGGCTGTTGGCGATGTAGGCGTTGGCAACGTAGATGATGTCGGCCTCGGTGCAGCCGCAGATATCGGCAGACGTGGCCAGATCGTACGGGGCCACATGCTGCTTCAGGCGGTTGTACACCGTGTTCGGATCGGCGTCGACTGTCGCGGCACGCTTCGGGAAGTTCGTGAAGTGGTGCGTGGCGTCGAGCTCGTAGACCTCGCGGTCGTAGTCGGTACCGTCCGCCTTGAGAATGAACCGCGCGTCCGAGTACTTGCCCACGCCGGCTACAGGGACGCCTGCGCCGCCCTCGTCCGCGAAGAAGGTGCCCGCGCTCGTGTCGTTCAGGAACGAGAAGAACGCTGTCTTCGTCGCTGCCGGAACGCTGGAGGTCGGGTCTTCCATCTGCTCGATGATGTACTTGGTCAGCGCCATGGTGAACGCGATGTCGGTTCCGGGGCGGATTCTGATGTACTTGTCCGCCTGGCGGGCCGTACGCGTCTGCCGCGGATCGACCACGATCAGCTTCGCGCCGCGATCGCGAGCGCGGTTGATGTGAGCCATGCAGGCCGGATGGTTCTCCGACGGGTTAGCGCCCATGACCAGCACGCACGACGAGTTTCCGATGTCGGTCCAGTTGTTCGTCATTGCGCCTCGTCCGAATGCGGCGGCCAGACCGGCCACCGTGGACGAGTGTCAAATACGGGCCTGATGCTCGGTGTTACTGGTTCCGAAGTTCGCAATGAGCTTGCGGAACAGGTAGTTCTGCTCGTTGTTCAGATGCGAACTGCCGAAGAACGCAACCGACTTGCTGTTGTATCCGTTGGCGGCGTTGACGGTACCACGAGCGGCGAGCATGCCGACCGCGATTTCGTCCATCGCCGTGTCAAGATCGATCTTCGCCCACGGATCGTTGCCGGTCCGCTTGTAAGCGATTCCATCCGTGTAGGTCGCGTCTGCTGCGAAGATGTTGTCGACGGGATGAGCCCCTGCCCATGCACCGATTCGACGGGAGTTGGTGACCAGCTGATACGCGCCGGCACCCTTCGCACACAGACCGCCCGAGCTGAACGGAGACATGTGATCACCGTAGATGTCGAGCACATTACCGCTCGCATCTACGTCGACGAGCTGCCCACAGCTAGCAGAGCAGTACGGGCACGTCGTGTGATATGTATCCGCCACTTCGGCGGCCGCGGCCACGGACGGATGCGCTGCGAAGTCGAGGCCGACGCCACCGAGGGCGGTCGCCGCAGCGCTCGCCTTCAGGAATGCGCGCCGGGAAATCCCCGACTTCTGAACATCCTTGTCCTGTTCAGCCATAGTGTAGTTCCCTCTCTTCCTGTTTCGCCGTCCCCATCCCGGGGATGCGACGAACTCAACGCGGATCTGGACGACCCGCAAGTCTCACGCGCCGGTGTTCCAGGTCACCTCCATCTTCTCGGCACGTCGTGAGCGGGATCCAAACAACAGAAAACCGACATCAGCGACGTGGACTCGAAAGCCCGCTGATGTCGGTAGTCTTCGCAATACGTACCTCCGTCTTACCCCGATTGCGACATCACAGGCCGCACATGCGACCGCGCGATGCCGGTGATCTCCTTTCCAATCGGGAGGCGCCGTCGTTTCCTTCGACACCCTGTCGGCCGGGCCACCGTAGCGCCGGGGGACGCTTTAGGTGGGCGGGGCTCGGAGATACGCCAAGTATTCATTTTGTGGGGCTGCCGGGCCCCTGGGGCTACTTTGTAACAGAAGTTACAAACTCGCAATGTCTAGAGTATGCCTCAGAACAGTCGGAGTCAATATACCCACGGGGTATTTACTCCATGTGTTTCTTTTCACTACTGTCAGACCCGTACTTCTCGATATATCGCTCGCTGTCGAGCGTCTCGATCTCGAGCGCAGCGGCGTATGATGCAAGTCCTGCATCCTCGGTACACAGGCGACCGGCACGCTTGGCCAGAACCAGTATCGCGGCCTGTTCGTAGGTCACCTTCAAGCGCTCGACCAGATCGCGCGCGTCAGAATCCGAGTGCGATTGTGCCGAGATCAGCTGACCCAGATCGACCTCGTGCTCGATCCGGCCTTCGAACGCAGGCCACCTGGATTCGGTGGTCACGAACTTGAACTTGCGCTTGCGCATGGACTCAAGCGCATCTGCCTCGACCATCTGATCCACGAAGTCCTCGGTGACCGCGAACTTCTTGCGGCGCAACAGCAGGAGCAGCAGCGGTGACAGACACGCAAGCCAGCCAAGCGGCGTCTCGGGCAGCGCAGGCACGAATATCTCGCTCTCGGGCCATGCCCACACCTGGACCTGATTGTTCTCGCGATCGGTTATGTAGATGCGCTCGTCGCTATCGAGCGCTATGTCGTTGGCGTATCGGAACTGGCCCGGGCCCACACCCTCGGCGCCAAAGCTCACGATCCTGTCGCCGGTGAGCGAGTACACGTCGGTGGTATGCGACAGGGCGTCGACGACGTAGAGCCGATCCGACTCGTCGATGACCATGCCCCGTGGAATGCCCGACGTCCGGATGAAATAGTCGAATTCGCCGTCTGTGGAAAAGACCTGCACCCGCCTGTTGTTGCTGTCGCCGATCATCAGACGGGCGTCCTCGGACACGACCACACCGTTGGGGAAGTAGAAGTTGCCCGGCAGATCCGACATCTGACCGGCCTGCCCGGTGGAGCCGAAACGCATGATCTCTTTGCCGGCCGGATCGAACACCACAATGCGGTGCTGAAGCGTGTCGCCGACGTCGGTCACATACAGATTGCCTTCATCGTCAAAACCCATTCCCAGGGGACCGAAAGTCTTGGCCAGGTCGCCCTCGGGGGCGATCCGCCGCAGATAGTTGCCCTCGGGATCGAAAACGTAGACGCCGCGCAATCGGCGGTCGGAGACGTAGATGTTGTCCTCGGCATCAGAGGCCAGATAGGCGGGGGCCTGAAGCTCGGTATTGGTTCCGTCATCGACTGCCGAGAAGGAGAACTGGTAGCGCCCCTCGTTCGAGTAGACCTTGATCTCGTCCGCATGCGTGTCGCTCACGTAGACCAGATCGTCGCGACCCACGGTCACACCGACCGGGCGCGTCAGGGCATTCTCCCCTTGCGGTCCGGCGATCGCGAACAGGTACTCGGGCGGCAGGATCTCCTCGACGTCAGACTGGAGCTGCGGAATCGGCAACCGCCGGTTCTGCATGTAGTAGACCGTGGCCCACACGATAGTCGCGAGCAGCAACAAAAGCAGCGCAAGCATGACCCACTTTCGGAGGGTGCTCCGACGCGAGGTCGTCCCTCCCTGCGGGAATTCCTGCTGCGTATCGTTGACGGTTTCTGGGGTCACAACTGCTCCTTCAATGAGGAAAGCCTACTCTTTGGCCGCATCCAGACGCGTGATCGCTTCGATCGCCTCGGTGTCGCCGGGCGAGAGCGTCAGCACTCGTTCCCACGCCGTCCGCGCTTCGACCGATCTGGCCAGCTCGTCATAGGCACGCGCGATGATCTGCGTACACTCGAAGTCGTTGGGGTCGAGCGCCGAGGCAACGCGTGCCTCGGCCAGTGCCGCCTCGGTGTCGGCCTGCGCAAGATAGTCGCGCGCGGCCTG
>JBGSMX010000110.1:0-11310 GCA_041739935.1 Coriobacteriia bacterium
CTGCGCACGACGCTCCTCGCGATCGCGGCGCGCCTCGACATCCGAGAGCAGGCACCCACAGTAGTTCTGGCGGTACATGCCAAGCTCCCGGGACCGCCGGGTGGCCGCAGAGTACTTCTCACGGAAGTCGCGCTCAACAAACGTCACGCCGACGGCCTCTGCGGCCGCACGGCCTTCCTCGGCAATCGCCATGGCGTCCTGGTAGGGGCTGACGGTGAGAGTTGTCGATATGGCCTCGTAGCCTGCGCCTGCGGCGAAACGCGCCGTCATGTCCAGCCTCAACCGGTAACAGGCGCGGCAGCGCGCGACCGGGTCGGACTCGACGCCGGCAACCGCGCGCATCCACGATGCAGGATCGTAAGCGAGCTCCGTGACCGAGACGCCGCGTGCATTCGCATACTCCAGGAGCGTGTCTCGGCGGAGCTCGTACTCGGCGACAGGGTGGATGTTGGGGTTCGCGTAGACGACATCCACTTCGTACTCCGAGCTCAGCGCATCGAACGGCTCGATAAGACACGGTCCACAACACGCATGCAAGAGCATTCTCACCGCATCTCCGATCACTGGCTGTTGTGGGTCCATTCTACTGCGGTGCGTACTCGGGCGAATCATGGATAAAAAAGGGCGGCCCAGCTCGGGCCGCCCTCGAAGATCACATGTGTGTTTAGGCTAGCCTGCCTGAACGTTGCTGGCCTGCAGCTTGCCGTTCTGGCCCGTCGTGACCTCGAACTTGACGGCCTGGCCCTCCTCGAGCGTCTTGAAGCCCTCCATGTTGATCTCGCTGTAGTGGACAAAGAGATCGTCGCCGTCTTCACGCGAGATGAAGCCGTAACCCTTGTCCGGATTGAACCACTTGACGGTACCTTCGGCCATTCCCTCTCATCCTTTCCCCCGAACACACGGGGTTCACGCCGTGCGACGCCCCGCACCGGTACGGTTGTTCGCGGGGGGGTCGCCGCATCTACATGCGGATCCGTCGGACCCTTGGATGATTCTTGCATAGCACCCGTGGGCAGGCAACACCGGCCGAATCGCTCACTCCTCGTCCTCGATCTGTCCCTTTTGGCGCGACCAGACGATAGCCAGCGCGACCACAGCAACGATCAGCAGACCGATCACGATCTGGATGACACTGACGCCCGAGTTCGTCTCCTCGACCGCGCCGGCCGGGGTATACGCCGCCTCGAACGAAAGGGCCTCGCCCGCCTCCGGGGTCACCGGCGCGAGCGTGTAGAGCGTCTCCCCGGCCGCGTTGGTTGCAGGCTGGCCCGGGGCATCCGGATTCAAAGCCACGTCGGTGGCACCTACAGGAAGCTTCCAGGCCACAGACAGATCGAGCGACGGAACCGTTTGGACCCAGTCGAGTGTGACGCTGCGATCCCCGTCAGCGGGTGCCTCGGCAGGGATGAACGCCTCGTACTGGAAGCTGGAGAACTGCTCAACGGTAAATCGCACAGACGATCCACCCTGACCGGGAACGATCTCGTGCGAGCGCTGCACGTCCAGATCCGGGTTGGTTCCTTCGATCTCGCCCACCCACTGAACCTGCGCCCCGAGCGGCAGGGGCAATTCGACGACCACCGGAAGCACCGTGCCGGTGGGAAGGGTCGCACCCACGATCACCAGCGTGTTCTGCGCGTCGATCTCCGGCCACACCTGGACCTGGATCGTGGTGTCCTCAAACGACATCGTAGATGTCTGAGCAGCCGCCACTCCCCCGATGCCCAGGGCGAACAGTACGGCAGCAGCCACGAGCGCCGCCACACGAATCACACGGTTACGAGCCATCATCGACCGCCCAATCTGTACGTCACCTGTGGTACCCCGGACGCGTCACCAGCTGCAACAGCGTCGGGAATCTCAACATTGTAACCGAGTACCTCGGCAGGCGTGAGCTGGGCGGTGCAGCTCGCGCAGCCCGCGCCCGTGCGCCACCACCCCATGGCCCAGCCCGTCCAGATGAGCACGAAGAACAGCACCAGCGTCGTGACTCCGACCGCGATCGGACGCAAGGACTCACCCTGGCGACCCGTGGACAGGGCTAACGTCCCGGGGACCGGACATGCATCCACGCACTCGGTGCACATGGTGCAGTGCTGGTCGCTCACCGCCTGCCGGGTGTGAATCTCGATGCGCGAGGGACACGCGCGCGAACACAGAGCGCAGTCGGTACAGCTTTCCTCGGCCCGGCGGACCTTCGTAAGGCCGAGGGTGCCGAGCCCGCCCACCACCGCGCCCAACGGGCACAGGTACAGACACCAGAAGCGCTCGACGAGCAGACCGCCAACCAGCGTCCCGGCGACGAGCGCCACGGCCACCCACGACTCGAACTTGAAATGGAACATCGCACGGAACGGATCGTAATCGGCGAACCACAAGCCCAAAGCACGCCAGCTCATCCACACTACGAGGGCCAAGACGAGCCAGCGTGTGTGCTTGAGCACGTTGTGCACGCGCTCGGGAATCAGATACGCCTTCCCTATGAACCTGCGCCGCAGCGCGCCGAGCCCGTCCTGGATCGCACCGAACGGGCACAACCATCCGCAAAACGAGGCGCCGAGTCCCAGTGTGACGAGCGTGAGGCTGCCCAGAAGGACCAGGTTCGACGAGCCGATCTTGCCGATGAATCCGAATCCGCCCAGGAGCGCAGGCAGGGTCTCGACAGCTCCAAAGGGGCAGAAGGAATCGAGCGGAGCCGCGCCCTCGACGAGTTGATGCCTGAGGCCGAAATATGCGATCAGGCCAACCATGCCGATCTGAATCAACCAGCGTGCCGTGCGCGCGAGGGTGCGCCGGGAAGCCGCCATGGAGTCTATCCCTTCGAGGTTGTCGGGAAGCGCTTGCGCAGGTATCGGGAAAGTTCCCTGACGGGGTAACGAAAAGCGTGCCATACCAGGTCGAACCTGCTCGCTAGCGCCCGGCTTCGGCAGCGGCGACCGTGTTCACGAGCAGCATCGCGCGGGTCATGGGGCCGACTCCGCCCGGTACGGGCGTGATCGCCGAGGCAACCGGCTCAACGTCGTCGAAGTCGACGTCGCCGACCATGCCCTCATCGGTGCGGTTGATGCCCACGTCGATGACTACCGCTCCGGGCTTGACGTACGTGGCGTCGATCATCTTGGGTCGACCGATCGCGGCGACCAGAATGTCCGCCTCGCGACACACGCCCGGAAGGTCGACGGTCTTGGAGTGACACACCGTCACAGTGGCATTGGCTTCGAGCAGCAGCAGCGCCATGGGTTTGCCCACGATTGCCGAGCGACCCACAACGACCGCTCGCTTGCCCGAGGGCTTGATTCCGTAGCGCTCGAGCATCTTCATCACGCCCCACGGCGTACACGCGCGAGGCGCGGGGATTCCACGGACCAGCCGACCCAGATTCGCTGGGTGGAGTCCGTCCACGTCCTTGTCGCGGCTGATTCGCGCCAGCGCGACCTCTTCATCAAGGTGCTCCGGGAGCGGCAGCTGAACGAGTATTCCGTGTACATCGGGATCCGCATTGCACTCGTCAATCAACGCGTTGAGCTGTTCTTGGCTGGTATCCGCGGGCCTGCGATGATCGAAGCTGCGGATGCCTACTTCGGCGCAATCCTGCTCCTTCATGCGCACGTAGGACTGCGATGCCGGATCCTCTCCCACGAGAACGACCGCAAGACCGGGGGTGATTCCGGCTCGCTGAAGCTCCTCGACCCGGCCGCGGACTTCCACGCGGATGTCGGCTGCAAGCTGCTTGCCGTCGATGATGGTCGCCATGTGCCTAGAACAGCCCCTTCACGTTGCCCTCGGAGTCGATATCGATGCCCTCGCCGGCTGGCCGCGAGGGAAGACCGGGCATGGTCATGATGTCTCCACACAAAGCGTAGACGAATCCTGCTCCTGCGGAGAGACGCACGTCGCGTACGGGCAGCGTCCAACCCTGCGGTCGCCCCTTGAGCTCAGGGTCGTGCGACAGCGACAGGGGGGTCTTGGCCATACATACCGGTAGGTTGGAGTAGCCCATCCTGCCGAGGATTTCGACAGAGCGCCGTGCGGCCAGATCGAACTCGACACCATCGGCACCGTAGACCCGCGTCGCAATCGCTTCGATCTTGGCTTCGATCGCGTCGTTCGTATCGTAGGTGAACAGGAGCTCCTGTGTCCCGCTGCACGCATCAACAACGGCGCGCGCCAGATTCTCGCCACCAGCGCCACCATCGCCGTGCAAGTTGTGAACGACGGCAGCAGCCGCACCCGCGCCGAGTGCCGCGGAGAGAATCACCGCATGCTCGGCATCGGTGTCGTCAGGGAACCGGTTGACTGCCACGACCACGGGAATCCCGAATGCCCGCACGTTCTCGATCTGCTTGAGCAAGTTGGGCAGACCTTCGGCCACGACTTCCGGATCCGACGTCGCCAGGCCGGGATCGAGTGGAGAGCCCGGCTTCACGCTGAAGCGGCCGGAGTGCATCTTGAGCGCCCTGACCGTGCACACGAGCACCGCGCAGTCGGGAACAAGACCGGCCGAGCGGCACTTGATGTTCACGAACTTCTCGGCACCCATGTCGGCGCCGAACCCGGCCTCTGTCACCACGTAGTCGGCGGTCTTGAGCGCCACCCTATCGGCCACGACCGAATTGTTGCCGTGCGCGATGTTCGCGAACGGGCCCGCATGGACGAACACAGGCCCGCCTTCCAGATTCTGCATGAGATTCGGCTTGAGAGCGTCTCGCATGAGCACGGTCATGGAGCCGGCGACTTTGAGGTCCTCGGCAGTCACCGGACGTCCGTCACGCGTCGTGCCCACGACCACCCGGCCGATCCTGCGCCGCAGGTCGTGCAGGTCCTCGGCCAGCGCGAGAATCGCCATGAGCTCACTTGCTGCGGTGATGTCCCACCCGCTCTCGCGCGGGATGCCGTTCGTACGGCCTCCCAGACCAACAACCGCTTGGCGAAGCGCGCGATCC
Source organism: Coriobacteriia bacterium (assembly GCA_041739935.1). Classification (GTDB taxonomy): domain Bacteria; phylum Actinomycetota; class Coriobacteriia; order Anaerosomatales; family JAGXFU01; genus JBGSMX01. Next base: position 4,944 of record JBGSMX010000110.1, read on the forward strand.
GAGATGTCGACGACCCGGCGCCACGTGACCGAGTGCGCGTCGATCTCGTGCGTTCCGTGATAGAGCGCGTTGTCCACGAAGGCGGCACACAGGTTGTGCGCTGCCGAGATCGCGTGGGCATCACCGGTAAGGTGCAGGTTGATGTCCTCCATGGGGACGACCTGCGAGTATCCGCCGCCCGCCGCCCCGCCCTTGATGCCGAACACCGGTCCCAGTGACGGCTGCCGTATACACGTCGCGGCCTTGTGACCCAGACGCGCGAGCGCCTGACCGAGTCCGACAGTCGTGAGCGTCTTGCCCTCACCGAGCGGGGTCGGAGTCACGGCCGTCACGAGCACGTAGCGACCATCGGGCACATCTGCGAGTCGCCCGAGTACGTCGAGCGAGACCTTGGCTTTGTAGGTGCCGTATGGCTCGACCTCGTCGTGCAGCAGGCCGATTTCCTCGGCAAGCTCGACAATAGGCCGCAAAGTCGCCCTATGGGCGATATCAATGTCAGAAAGCATGCTGGTGAGGCCTCTTCCGTCAGTCCTTGACGATCTGCAGCAAAGCCCTGAACCGGTCGGTCGCTGCCTCTCCGACCGCCTCGTACATCACGGATTCGGTGAGGGTGACAGTCACGCCGGCAAAGCGCAACCGTTCGAGCGCCACTTCGTGCGAATCGCGTTCACGACTGCAGCATGCATCGGCCGCCACCTGTACCCCATAGTCCGCTGCGGCCAAGGCGAGCGCTGTTTGTGCCACGCAGATATGCGTCTCCATTCCGCAGAGAACGACCTGGCGGCGGCCTGTCGATTCAAGCGCCGTCCGGAAGGTTGGCTCGGCCTCGCAGCAAAATGCGGTCTTGTCCACGCCGATGACGTGGGCGCCGTCGCGTGCCAGCTCCAGAAGCACCCGTTCGATGCTGTCGACAACCGGGCCCAGACCCTTGGGATACTGACGGGTCAAGATGATCGGCGCGCCAACGAGAGCCGCAGTCCGCGCCAGCTTGGCGGAGCGCGACTCGACGCGGTGACGGTCGTCCATCACAGCGGCGAGCCTCTCCTGTATGTCGACGATCACGACGACAAGATCGTCTGCTCGCACGAGAGTGTCCTCAGGCGGAAACATCCACGGTCCCTTCTTCAAGACACGCACGATTCTACCCGACGCACGACTGGCGCGGGACGTTTGGGTACAAACCCCGCGAACCATCGCGAACCCCGACTGCGAGGAGGCAGACATGAGTGATGCCACGATCCTTGGTGGAGTGAACCACGTGACCGATCTGGACGCGGCCGACGACTTCCAGAAGAAGCACACCCCGTACCTGCGCGTCGATCAGCTCGAAGGCAGCGCACGGGTGACCGTGCACGTCGGACACTACGTCGCACACCCCAACCAGCCCGACCACTTCATTCAGTGGATCGAGCTCCAGGCGAACGGAGCGCCCATCGCTCGATTCGACCTGTCTCCTCAGGCCGTGAACCCCGAGGTCAGCGCAGTCGTCGTACTCGACCCTGGAACGGTGCTACGCGCGGTGGAGTTCTGTAACCTCCACGGTCTGTGGGCCGCCGAGGTGACCATCTAGACGCAGTCCGGGTGGCGCGTCCCGAGCGCGGCTACCGCACGAAGGTGCCCGTGTAGCTGGCGTCTGCAAGCGTATGTTCGGTGACCGCTCGCCGGAACGTGCCGACGTCAGCATCCCCGGCGATCTCGAGATGCTCAACATCGAGAGCGTAGATGGTCGCCAGATATGCGTGACCGCCGCTGCCTGCGGGTGGCTCGGGTCCGCCATAGCCGATATCCCCGAAGGAGTTGACGAGTTCGAGCGCTCCTTCGGGCATTCCCGCGCCGCTCGCGCCGGCAGGCAGTTCTTCAGCATCTGCAGGGATATCCGTGACCATCCAGTGAACCCACCTGCGTGCGCTCGGATGGGTGTCCATGAGGAGCAGTGCGAACGACTTGGTGCCGACGGGTGCGTCACGCCAGGTGTAGGGAATCGAGACGTTCTGTCCGCCTTCAACCCCCTCGCGGGCATGCTCCACGGGTATGGGATCGTCCGGGCTGAACGCAGGCGACTCCACAGAGAACGTGGCTTCGTCCCCGGTCTCGGTCCCGGGCAGCGTCGCGGTCTCCGGCCGCGTGCAGCCCCCCAGAAGGGCAGCGCACGCCAACGCGAGCACAACAGCATGAACCGGGGATGGCGCGCACCGCATACTTCCTCCTCACCGAGACAGAACCTGATGTGATGGTACCCGCAGCTTCGACGGCGCGCACGCGGCGCCATCGAGGCTCTTGAGGCCGTGGCCCTTGTCAGCGTTGAGCCACTTCACTGTTTCTTCAGTAGTGCACGAAAGGTGCCCACGAAGCACCTCTGCCGAGGAGCGTTCGCGGGCACCTTTTCAAGATCTGAAGTGCGGTTACTCGGTCGTTTCGATGTCGATGAACTCGTCCAGATCGACGATGTCGCCGGTCTGAGCGTCAATGCTGAAGGCGTGCCACTGATCCTGCCCGGGATCCCACAGTATCTGCTGGGAGCGAGTCTCTGTGTCGCCGTTGGCCTTGTGCACGATAACGGTCGCAACCGCCGAATCGGGCGCGCTGTTCTGCGCGGCGAAGTAAACCGACACGACGTAGGTGCCGGTCCCGTACTCACCGGTGAAATCGAAATACTCGCGACCCTGCGTGCCGTCGGTGATATCCGCGCCGTTCACTGTGAGCGCCCTGGTGACCAGATTCTCGCCCGCTGCGTCCCATATCTCCAGGTCGAGATCGGATGCCTCGTCCCACCCGAGCTCGACGCGGACGACGCCATCGATCAGGGCAGGGGTCGTGTCCGGTCCCATGGTGCCGGCGGCTTCCGTAGACCCGCCCGGGTCGGTGGTCGTGCCATTGGTACCCGTATCCTCAGTGATGTCAGTCGTCTCTTCGATAGCGGTGTCGATCACGTCCTCGGCACCCTTCAGAACCGTGCACATGGCGACGCTGACACCCACGCCGCACAGTAGAAGCACGGCGAGAACGATTGCGATGATCAGCCCGACCTTGCTCTTCTTCTGTGGAGGCTGGACCGGCGAGCCGTACCCCGTAGGCGGCGGCGTGTACGAGGGCCCCGCATCGACTACCGGAGTAGATACCGCAGTAGTCGGGGCGTCGGCCGTCTCGTAGAAGTCGGACAGGAACTCCGGTCCGTGACCCTGCGGGCAGCGCCCGTCCGGGGTGACGTACACATTGGTCCCGCATTGCGAGCAGTACGCTGCCTGGGCCATCCCTCTCTCCTCCCGTATGTGAAAACCCACCGTTGCTAGGATACCTCTTTGCGCGGGTTAGGGGCGAAGCCCAGTGAGAGTCTCCGGCGTCAGTCCCAGCACCCACGACCTCATGAGACGTCCCGTCGAGCGAACGCGCGTCGGCTGAACGTGCGCAGCGGTGTCCCCGATCGTGTGGTACACGGGATCCACCCTCCACTCCAGCCAGGCCGCCGGGATTCCGGCGAACTCGAACGCCTCGTGATCGCTCCAGCCGGTCGAGCTGGGATCGAGCAAGAAGTAGAGGGGCCTGCCCGTGAACGAGCCCCACGCCTGCAGCGAGTTCACCACGGTCTGTGGTCCCTGCCGTAGACTCCTGATGTTGAAGGTGCTTCCGTATCCCACCATGTCGACCGAGACCATCCCGTGTATCCGCGCGTGTTGCGTCGCCGAAAGCCCGGACACGTACTGCCGAGAACCGAAATGGTGATCGTCTGCGGTAGGTCCACCGATCTCCTCGGCGCCAAACCCTATGAATCGCACCGTCGGAACGGTCGGCGCCTGGGCGAGGATTCGTGCGAGTTCGAGCACGACACCCACACCACTGCCGTTGTCATTGCCCCCTGGAGACGGTGGCTTGGAGTCCACGTGCGCGCCCAGGACGATGACACCGTCTGCCGTCCCGGCTCGCTCTGCGATGACGTTGTGTGACATCGCGCCGCCGGGCAGGTAAACGGTCTGAACCGACACCGTATAGCCATAGGACCGAAGCCGCCCGGCGATGTAGTCGAACGCAAGATGCTCGGCCGTGCCGCCCGCTCCCCGCGCGCCCAAGCCGGCAAGGTAGGTCACGTGGGCCATCGCGTTGACCTCGCTGAAGACCGGAGCCAGCAGCGCGTGCTGCATCTCCACCCGCACCCTGGTCGGCACTGCCGCGGGCCCGCCCAGAACGAGGTACTCCTGAATGCTGTTGTGCCGCGCGTAGAGCCACCAACCCATGCGGTCCGTGATCTCCCAGCGAGGCACCAGAAGCAGCGGATCGCGCCCCTTGCCGAGCAACACCCCGCCGGTGATCGCGTCAGCGAAGTCGGCGCCGGTCGCCAGGCCGGGGCGGGCGTTAGTGAACCCGGCGTGAACGTAGGCGTAGTCGGCTATCTTGGTCGCGGTGTCGTAGCGATCGACACCCGCGATACGGTCCACGTTCCCGGCTCCCACTGTTGCGGCCACGAGCCGTTCTGCCGCATCGGAGACGGCCTCAAGGCCACCCAGAATCGTCACCTGCGTCACCCCGGCGGCGCTCATCGACGCGACGACCGATGCATCGCGGCCGGGTTCGGTGAGGTAGATCGGATCGCCGGTCGCCGCACACAACGGCCCTACACTCAGCGCATCGGCGAAACTGCGGCCGTTGGCCAGATACGCGTGCCCCTCCCAGACGGGGTCCGCTGCGGCGACCGTAGCCGAAGCGACGAGCGCTGCGGTCACGTAGCGGGTTCGGCCCGCGAGGCGCACGATCTGGTCTGGCGCGATTCCCGCCGCAGCGAGCTGCGTCAGCGCAGAATCGGAGACGGCCGACTGCCCTCCCAGCACGAATACGGTCTCCGGCGCCAGGTCGCGCACGCATTCGACCACGGTCGCGGGAATCGAGTCGGGCTTGCACAGTAGGACGGGCCCGTCGTAGGCACCTGCGAGCGAAACGCCGCCGACAGCATCCGGCCAGTTCTCGCCCGTTGCCACAACGAGGCTCCGGGCACCTGCAGGGTACGCCGCCCGGGCGATCAGAACGGCTGTCTCGTAGCGGTCCGCGCCCGAGATCGAGTCGACCGGCACGACGGCGGATGCGACTTCTCCTGCGCCAGCCACACTCTGAACTGCCGCCACCGGCACCACGCCCGCCAGCCCGACAACGAGCGTGAGACCGACAGCGAGCCACCGCGACAGACCGTTCACGACGCGTCCCCCTAGAAGAGCCCGTTTTGCTTCGAATCGCTCTGCGGCGCGGCAATCCCCAGATGGTCGTAGGCACGAGGGGTCGCCTGGCGCCCCTTCGGGGTACGGGCGAGGAAACCGAGCTGAAGCAAATACGGCTCGTACACGTCCTCGAGCGTGTCAGTCTCCTCGCCCACCGCAGCCGCCAGCGTGTTGAGCCCCACGGGCCGACCGCTGAACTTGCTCACGAGCGTGTCCAGGATCGCGAGGTCCATCTTGTCGAGTCCCATGTGGTCGACTTCGAAAAAGGCCAGCGCTTCGGCAGCGATGTCCTCATCGATGCGGCCTTCGTGGCGCACCTGGGCATAGTCGCGTACGCGCTTGAGCAGCCGGTTAGCCAGCCGGGGCGTACCACGCGAACGGCGCGCTATCTCGGCCGACCCCTGCGGATCGATCTCTACCGCGAGGATGCGCGCCGAGCGCTTCACGATGCTGGAGAGCTCCTCGGCGGTGTAGTAGTCAAGGCGAAACGCCATCCCGAATCGATCGCGCAGAGGGCCGGTGAGCAGTCCGGTGCGTGTCGTCGCGCCTACCAGCGTGAAACGCGGCAGGTCGAGGCGCAACGAACGTGCAGCGGGGCCCTTGCCGATCACGATGTCCACCCGAAAATCCTCCATCGCCGGGTAGAGCACCTCTTCGACCGCGCGGTTCAGACGGTGAATCTCGTCGATGAACAGGACGTCGCGCTCTTCGAGGTTGGTGAGAATCGCCGCCAGATCACCCGCTCGCTCGATCGCCGGGCCGCTCGTGGTCTTGATCTTGACGCCCAGCTCGTTGGCGATGACGTTAGCAAGCGTGGTCTTGCCCAACCCCGGTGGGCCCGAGAGCAAGATGTGGTCGAGTGCCTCGTCGCGGGCGCGGGCGGCTTCGATCAGCACGCTCAGGTTCTCTTTGACCCGCGTCTGACCAAGATAATCGTCCAGACAGCGGGGGCGCAGAGAACGGTCGATCTCGAGATCGTCCTCGGTATACTCCGCGCTCACAAGTCTCTCGGGTTCGTCGGCCCAGGGCTCTTTGTCGCCACTCTCCCACACGGTACCCACGCTACGCCCCTCCCCCGAGCCGCTTGAGCGCATGGCGCAGCATCGCGGATGCGTCGTCTGCCGCGCCCTCGTAGCCCTTGAGCGCGGTCGCTGCCTCTGCCGAGG
>JBGSMX010000108.1:0-11482 GCA_041739935.1 Coriobacteriia bacterium
TGAGGAGTCCCTGTACATCGCGACGATCGTCGACAAGGTCACGATTCTCACGCGTGGAGAGCTGAGCGCGAGCGCGCTCGTTCAGGAGGCCGTCCGTTCCAACCCGAAGATCGAGGTTCACACCGGGATGGACATCGTGGACTTCGAGCGCAAGGACGGGCGCCTTGGCGCAGTGATCGCCCGGGAACGCGCTTCGGGACGCGAGCAGCGCTTCGAGCCGGCGGCGGCATTCGTCTTCGTCGGTCTGGATCCGAACACCCAGTTCTTGCGCGGTATCGTCGACCTCGACGACATGGGGTTCATCCCGACCGACGATACCTACGCGACCTCTCTTGACCGCGTGTTCGCGGCTGGTGACGTTCGGTCGGGAGCCACCAGGCAGGTCGGTAGCGCCGTCGGCGAAGGCATCGCCGCCTTGCTGTCTGTCCGGCGGGTGCTGGAACGCAACCATCTGAAGGCCCCGAACGTCGCGGACTAGTTACCTCACGATAAGGTCGACCTGCACGGCGACTGGGGGGTTCGCGTGTACGCGTCCATGAGGTGCCCGATTTGTCGCCGGTTTGTAGCCCGAAGTACGCGCTGACAGTTGGTACCCGCTGGTACCAACTGGGACGAGCTGGCCGGTCAGCTGTACCAACGAGCTTCTCGGGTCAGAGGCATCCATGCCGCGCTTACCTTCAACGACGGCCCGTGGCCGAACTAGACAGGTTCAGTCCTCAAGATCCTCATGGCGGACAACGTGCCGCCCGGCGACTGGCAATACGAGCTTCATCGTCTGGCTGACCAAGGCGTTCGCAAATGGTCGAGGCTGCGCGAAGCAGGGTGCCGGGCCCGTCACGGCGAGTCCGATTCTGCCTTTCGCACGAGTCGGGCAAGATCGAGATCGTCGGCACTGACGATCGGTCGATCTACGTGCGCTACCACCGCGCCAAGCACTCGGAGGACACTGCCGGAATGATCTTCTACCGCCGAGATGACGACGCGTGCTGGGTAGATCAGCTGGTGCCCGTTCTTGATGTCTAGCACCGGCCGGAGCTCGCGCGCTATTCGTGCGAAGATGAACCGATGCTTCTGAACTCCGGCTACATACTCGGCGGTCTGATCCTTCTGGTCCTCGGTGCCGAGGGTCTGGTTCGTGGTGGCACTGGCTTGGCGCTGCGCTTGGGTGTCACGGCGCTGGCCATCGGCCTCACCGTCGTGGCTTTCGGAACAGGTAGCCCCGAATTCGTCTTGAGCGTCGAGGCGGCAAGGGCTGGGAACAGCGGCATCGCGCTCGGCAACGTCATAGGCTCAAACATCAGCAACATCGCTCTGGTGCTTGGGGTTGCAGCTCTTGTCAGACCCATGCGCGTGCGCTCGGAGCTGATCGGGCGCGAGGTACCGATCATGATTGCAGTCACCCTGCTGCTCTGTGCTCTGCTTCTTGATGGGAACCTAAGCCGCATCGACGGATTGGTGCTCACGGTTTGCGCGGTTGTGTACACGGTCTTCTCCTACGCTGTGGCCAAACGCGGGGAGAACCGAATGGTCGACGCGGAGTTTGACGACGCGCTCTCCGAACCGGCGCGTTCCGTCTGGCTGGACGCGGTGCTCCTCGCGTCAGGACTCGCGGCCCTATTGCTCGGCGCCAGCCTGCTGCTCAAAGGAGCCACATTCATTGCTAGCGCCTTCGGCGTGAGTCAGGTCGTCATCGGGCTGACCGTCATCGCGGTCGGCACGAGTCTCCCGGAACTGGCCACGTCAGTCACGGCAACACTCCGCGGTGAGGCCGACGTGGCATTCGGCAATGTCGTCGGGTCCAACGTCTTCAACATCCTCGCTGTGCTTGGCGTGGCGGCCCTCATCCGTCCGTTCGATGTGCAGGGGCTTCGACCACTTGATCTGGTCGCCCTCGTCGGAAGCGCGGTGTTACTGCTACCACTCCTGTGGCGAGGCTCGGTCCTGAACCGATGGGAAGGTGCGGGATTGGTCTCCTGCTACGGGGCGTACATCTACTCGCTTTTGCGGTGATGGGATGCTGCCGGAGAACGCGCGACGGTAGATGGTGGGTGACGGCCTGATATGGATGCATTGATCTGGCGGGCCCACGGACTGTCGATTCGCCCAGGCCCCGGCGCATTCTCGGCCGGAAACATGCCTCGGAACTCCTGGAACGCGAGAACTGAAATGTCCTGAGATTCCCCTGAGACTCTTTGGCTGGGATCGCGCCTCGATTTGTCGCCCGATTTGTCGCCCAAATACATGGTGACTGTTGGTACTCGTTGGTGACTATTGGGACTCACCGCAGCTCCGCCGTACCAACGAGTCCCAACAGTCACCAATAGTCACAAGCACAATCAGGATTCGAATTCCCTTGGGGGCACCACAAAACCGCAGGTCAGAGGCCTGAGATTCCCTGTTGTATGCTTGGAATCGGGCAACAATTCATGCCCTTCTGAGAGGCGCGCGGAGGACAAAACCGCAGCTCAGAGGTCATTTCTCTCGATTCTGCCTCATCTTGTTGCCCAAAAATCCCTGTTGCTGCGAGTCGGCCTGCGACGCCGCTTGTTCTCCGATTTGTTGCCCGATTTGTTGCCCGATTTCACGGGCAGGCATACGGCGCGGCCCCCCCCAGCGGCCAAGAGAGACCTTAGGCACGTCGAGGTCTCTTGTCATATCCTGTTACGCAGACTGCATAATCGTTGTTAGGCCGAATCTGATGACAGGAGAAGACGGGCGCATGCTCGATGGCGACACGATCATCATCACTATGCTCGTCTGTCTCTTCGTCCCCTTGGTGCTGTTCTTCCCTGTCGCCGCCGTGCGTCGGCCAGCGCCTGCTGATTTGAACAGGATGTTCGCGCGGTTCTTCGGACTGGGGATGTTCATGCTCGTTCTTCCGCTCGCACTCCTGATGTTGAACGATGGCCAACGTGCTGGTGCTGGAATCATGCTCGCAGTCGGGGTCGCCTTTGGCTTGTTGGCCGCTGTGCTTCTTCCGCTTCAGATGAACTTCCTCGACATTTGGAGGCGGTACGCGCCGGAACGATCTGGCCCACCTTGGTTGTGGAGATTGGCCGGGGTCGGTTTTGCGATCTTCCTTGTGTGGCGTCTGTTCAATGCCTATGGACTCCTGTAATGCTCCGTTGCGTGGCGGATCGGCCTAACCCCGGCTTCCACCCGACGCGCGCATGGTGTCGCATAATGGGAGCACAAGCGCGCGGGTGAAGCCGAAACACGTTAGCAGCATCAGGTCATCAACGATTCTGCGCCCGCTTCTTCCTTGCGTCCGCGCGCAGGGTAGTCTCGAGTCGTGAGCCAGGATACCGACAACCTGTTTGAGCCAGATGTGCCGCCTGGGATGCCCTCCCGCCAGCGCGCTATGTTGGCGACCCTATCCGTTCCAGTGGTAGCTGCGATCTTGGCTACGGTCCTTGCCGTTGGCGTCGTCGCATGGCTCCTAGACAGCCTCTTCCCGCCTGCCCCTATCGTCGTGGCAGCTGCCACATCTCCTGATGGGTCTCTTGAGTTAGTCGCGCGCGAATACGACTATGGCGCGACGGGTGGAGAGGTGATCGTCACTGTTCGTCCTGCGGGGGATCCGGATGCGGCAGGACAGCGTGTCAGTCGCTTCGAGTGGGGTCACCGCCCGCAACTCTCATGGATCGACGAGGACACTTTGTTGGTTGATGGTTCTAGGCACGAAGTCATCCCGACTGCACCCTGACATGACCTGAGCTGCTAACAAGTGCTTCCAGCCGACTCACGCACGCGCTAGGCTGGACTGAAGCCGCTCGTTCGCGGCTGAAGCACTGGACGTTAGGCGTACGGAATCGTAAAGGGGGAGAGTGTGGAGTATCTAGTCGGTCTTGCTGCCCTTCTGGTGGGTGCTGCGATCGGTGCAGCCATTGCATGGGGTGTTCTTCGCACAAGGATTGACGCAGTCCGTCGCGAGAAGGACGAGCAGACTGAACAGGTTCGGGATCTCGAGAAGCAGCTGCACAGCAAGGAGTGCGAGTTCCTGGATCGGCTGACCGCACAGAAGCGAGAGCTGATGGCCGCTCAAGAAGAACACCTGAGTGAGGCAGTGGCAAAGGCCCGAGAGGCGCAACGCTCGGAGCTCGAGCTTCAGTCCAAGCTGTTCTCGGTCAAGGTCTCCCCGTATGTCGAGAGTTCGGAATCCCGGGTCTTGATGCGCACACGGCTCAGAAACGTCTGGGGCTATCAATACCAGCTGTTGGTCAACGGGATCCCCGCGTTCGCCCCTCACGTGGTGCAGGAACGTGTCCAGAACTCCTACACCTTTGACCAAGACAAACTCATAGAGCTGGCGCGCGAGGCGACGCAGGCGGCGGTCCAGCTGTACGCGGGCGGCGCCTCCCAGTTCGTTGAGATTGCATCGCCCATTGTCAGGCAGCTGGGCCGGGGAAAGCAGCGTGGCGACGCCTAGCAAGCGCTTCCAGCTGACGCGCAACCTTGGATTACGCTCGGAGTCGTTGGCGCGCAGCTGAAGCGCCGGACGTTGGGTCAAGCCGCATGAGCGCCTACGGGTTGGATCTGTCGAGATGGGGGTCTCTTGGAAAGACTGCGAGTAGCCACGGAGGAAGCCGGCACCACCATCGAACTGGTGCATCCGACGTCGCGAGGCTGGCTCATTGCATCTTTCGCAATCGTGCTCGCTGCGATCGGAACGCTCGGCGGCTTCTTGATTCTGCGCGCGATGGAAGCCCCGGCGCCTCTTATGATGCTGCTCTTTCCCGTCGGCATGCTGTCTATGATATTCCTGCCGTTTGCAGCGTTTATGGCTCCGTGGCTGAGTTCCGGTATTGAGACAGCCGTCGTCTCACAGGGTGCGCTGACGGTGCGCACGACTGCGTGGGGAATCCCGTGGAGCGCCCGGCGATTCGCTGTCTCGGCCATCAGCGCCGTTCGCTTCCAGCCGCTGCCCAACCTCAATCGCAAGCTCATGCATTCAATAGTGATGGATCCGGGTGACCTGGCCTTCGACTACGGCGGTCGTACGGTTCGCTTTGGCAAATGGCTTCAGTACGATGATGGAGTGGCGGCGGCACAGGCGCTCGAGGAGGCGCTGGACTCGGAGCGGATGCGGCCGATCTCGGCGCAATCGGGCGGGGTGATGGAACTGCCGCCCGCGCGTCACCAGGTGATTGAGTATGACGGCGGTGTTGAGATTCGCATGCCTTTCGGCAACACACCCGTCACTCGCCGCTCTTTGCTTGTGAGTTTCGGCGGGATGTTCCTGGCAATGCCAGTACTGGGTCTGCTCATGGGTAGCACGTTCTCGGCAACCGGCGAATCACAAGGCTTCGCGCTGCTGATGACGGTTGTACCTCTGGCCACCGTGCTTGTCATCGTGGTCCCCATCATGTTGGTGTCGCTTGCTGCGAAGGAGCGGGTGCGTCTATCCGGGGGAGTGCTGGAGATCAAGACGCGTCCCGTGCTGCTCACTCTGTTGCCGGCGCGGCGATTCGACACGCGATACATACACAATTTGCGGTACGAGCCGGTGATTCCCTCGCAGGACGATCTCGTGGAGCTGTGGTCGAAGTACCTGAAGGGCAATTACGGGCACATCGCGTTCGGCTACGGCGCGGAGCAGCACAGGTTCGGCCAGGCTATCGATGGACCTGAAGCGGCGGAGATTGCCGACACTCTCAATGTTGCGCTTGCGCGTGATCCAGCTGCTGGCACGCTCGCACGCGACGCATACGAGGCGGCCCTTCAGGCGGCTTCCGGGGACTACGCGGCTGAAGTAGGTTCAAGTTTGAACTGCACCATCTAGCTCTGTTCTTCTCGTGAAACGCCCCGGGTTGCCAGAGGCACTCACGCTGGCATCGCGCCCCGGAGTTGTTGCCCGATTTGTTGCCCAAATACATGGTGACTGTTGGTACTCGTTGGTACCTATTGGGACTCGCCGCAGCTCCGCTGTACCAACGAGTCCCAACGAGTCCCAATAGTCACAAGCACAATCAGGATTCGAATTCCCTTGGGGGCACCATAGAACTGCAGGTCAGAGGCTTGTCTTGCCCGGTTTCGGGTGCGAAATTGGGCTACAAATCGTGGGGTCTTGGAGCTTCAGGGAAGACATAACCCCAGCTCAGAGTGGGTGTCTAGGCCGCTCAGGTGCCCCTCAGGAATCCCTGTTGCTCAAGAATGCCCTTGTCGCCCGATTTGTCGCCCAAACTTCTTGAAACTGGTCCGAAGACGGGACGCAGCCGTCTCGGAATGTGCAGAAAGTGCCGTTTGCCTAGGATGTTTCCAAAGAGTACTCTGTTTCCGAGTTGGGAAACAGCTTTCTTGGAGGAAACATGACTGTCAGTGCAGACGCCGAGTACCGGGATTTGGAGCGTGCGCTTCAAGAGGTCTTCCCGGGTGCAGTTGTCGAGGTGAGTCCGAGCCAGTCGCGCGGTCATGCGTCAGCGGCTCTCGCTGTCGTGCATCTCGCGGGCGGCAGCGTGCGTCTTTCGGTGCGACTGCTCAATGCCTCCAGCCAGGCGCAGCTGATTGACGCCATCGAGCTGGCGCGCCTTGGCAAGCCGGACGACGATTCATCGATCCCTGTTGTCGCCCTGCCCTACCTCAGCCCGTCCAGCCAGCAGTTGCTGCGCGATGCACACGCCGCCTTCATTGACTACGCCGGCAACGCGTGGCTGACCGCCCGGGGGGTCCACATCGATCGGCGCGGGTTCGCAAACCCCGGCAAGGAGGAGCGCGGGCAGCGCGACATCTTCTCCGACAAGGCGTCGCTCGTCTTGCGCACGCTCCTGGTTGCCGACTCGCCCATGGGAGTGCGTGAGATAGCGAGCACCGTCGGCTCGAGAGATGAGCGGATCAGACTCACGCCGGGCTACGTGTCCAAGGTGGTGGGGGAGCTTGCACGGCGCGGTTATGCGGCCAGGCGCGACGAGAAGGTCGTACTTCGCCACGCGAGAGAGCTTCTGAGCGACTGGACCGCGGCGTATCGAGGACGCCGCCGCCCGGTCCAGGCAAGCTACTTCATCATCGCGCCGAGCACCGAAGAACTCCTGCCCCGCGTCGCTGAGGCATTCGACGCCAAGGGCGCCGACTACGTCTTCACGGGTCACGCCGGTGCGAGTCTGGTGGACCGCTACGCGGCCTTCGACGTCGCGGAGGTCTACGTCAGGGATCTCGAAGACGTGACGCCGGCGCTGGCGGACCTCGGCGCACGGCGCGTCGAGCGTGGCGGAAACGTGAACATCTCTGTGCCCTATTATCGGGAGTCGGCGTTCTTTGACCGGCAGATGTCGAAAGGCGCGATGAAGGTGGTCTCCGACCTCCAGCTCTATCTGGACCTCTACGACTACCCCGTCCGTGGCCGGGAGCAGGCCGAGCACCTCTATGAGCGGCGGCTACGCTCGCTCGTCGAGCGGGATGACCGCTCGTGAGCCGGCTCGACCCTGTCCTTGCGCGCGGGCTTGGCGCCATCGGGCCCTATCTCGATGTGGTCGTCGTCGCCGGGGGATGGGTGCCGCACATCTACGAGCTCCTCTACGACGCGAACACGGCGGGGCGATCCCCCAGGACCCGCGACATCGATCTGGCTGTGCCCCGCTCGGTGCCGGTCAGGGATCGGAGCATTGATGAGCTGCTCAAGGGTGCCGACTTCCACTGCGAGTTCCACTCGCTGAATTCGCCGCCGGTGACCAAGTACGTCGCGACCCAGGACGATGACGACACGATAGAGATCGAGTTCATCACCGATGCGCCCGGTGCCTCCGAAGCTGCGATCTTGGTGCAGCCGGATCTCACCGCGCAGGAGCTGCACTACGTTGGACTGCTACTCGAAGACCCCTGGCGCGTCGATCTCGTCGACCTGACCGACGGTGAGGTCGAGCTGACGATCCTCGTCCCGAGGCCCGGCGCCTTCATCTTCCACAAGTCCCTCGTGTTCAAGAACCGCCGAGACCGGCTCAAAGCGGAGAAGGATCTCTACTACATCTTCTTCGTCCTCGATACCTTCCCGAAGTGGCGAGATGCGATTGACGCGGAACTCGAGCGCCTCGCCGCGCAGAAGCCGACCTGGTTCAAGAAGAGCCTCAAGAACCTGAAGGCGATCTTCGAAGATCCGGAGTCTGGCGGTGTCGACGCGCTCCTCAACCAGAAGCCGCCCACGGCCTTGCCCGGCCTTGGCGACGAACAGTTCAGGCAGTACGCCTTCTCGGTGATGTCCGGATTGATCGAGACGATGGAGTCGGCGGTCGGCGAATAGCCAGACGAAGTGCCGCCGCTCGAGACGGGTCGGCTGCGCCTCGATGGCGTTCTTGGGCGTCGGCCCATCGCGGGCTCCACGGGGCCCCCTGTAGATGAATCGCGCTCGGGCTTCCATGATGTCGTTAACGGCTCATGGGGCGCTTCGCAAGACCCTCCGATTTGTCGCCCGATTTGTCGCCCAAATACATGGTGACTGTTGGTACTCGTTGGTACCTATTGGGACTCGCCGCAGCTCCGCCGTACCAACGAGTCCCAACGAGTACCAACAGTCACCAGCACAATCAGGATTCGAATTCCCTTGGGGGCACCAGATTCTGAAGGGACCGGTCGAAAGTGGCCGGTCCCTTTTGCACGTGGTGAATCGCCTCGTGGTCAGGGGTGTCGTCATCCGGAATGACCAATCTACTTGCGTAAAGCAGCGTTGAGCGCTAGTTTATGAAAGTGAAATGGCGAATCAAGAAATGACAGCCCCTGAAGACGTCTCGGCGTTCGTCGACCAGCTTCAGACAACGGGGACCTACACGTTCTCTCACGCGGATGTGCGAGCCGCACTCCCGACGTCCGAGATAGCGGTCGACAACGCCCTGCGCCGGCTCAAGAAGCGTGGCCGCATCGTGACTCCGCGTCGCGGGTTCTACGTGGTCGTGCCTACCGAGTACATCACGGCTGGCTCTCCGCCGCCCTCGTGGTTCATCGACGACCTGATGGGCTTTCTCGGCCAGCCCTACTACGTGGGGCTTCTATCGGCGGCGGCCGTCCATGGCGCTTCCCATCAGCAGCCGATGACGTTTCAGGTCGTCACCGACCGTCCCACCCGCGAGGGGGTGGCCGGACGCGCACGCATCACCTTCCACATGAGTCGTCAGGTCGGGGAGACTCCCGCCACCCGGGTTCAGACAGAGACGGGCACCATGCTCGTGTCGACGCCTGAATCGACGGCATTTGATCTCGTGCGCTTCTCGGCGGCCTGCGGTGGCTGGAGCAATGTCGCCACGGTGCTGCTCGAGCTCGCTGAGCGTCTCGAACCCGAAGCTCTCGGCGCGGTTGCGCACCTGCGCAAGACCCCCGAGATCCAGCGTCTCGGCTACCTGTTGGACCGAACGGGCCAGCCCCGGTTCGCCACTCCGTTGCTCCGTGTCCTTGGCTCCAAGCGGTATCGGCCCGTTGCGCTCGCTCCCGATGCGCCTCGGGGCGCCGCCGATGCCGTCAGTCCCTGGCGCGTGATCCCGAATCTGGAAGTGGAGAGCGATCTGTGATTCCCCGGGCCCAGATCACGGCTTGGAGAGCCTTTGCGCCGTGGCCCCAAGACGAGCAGGTCGAGCAGGACCTGGTCCTGTCCAGAGCCCTCACCGCGATCTTCAGCCGCCCTTACTTGCGAGAGGCGCTCGCCTTCCGCGGCGGGACCGCACTGCACAAGCTCCACTTCGATCCTCCGGGGCGCTACTCGGAGGACCTTGATCTCGTGCAGGTCGAGGCTGGCCCGATCGGTCCGGTGCTCGCGGAGTTGCGCGAGGTGCTCGACCCGTGGCTGGGCGAGCCTGCCCGGAAACAGGGTCCCGCAAGCGCCAAGCTGCTCTACCGCTTCGAGACCACCATGCTGCCGGTGCAACGCATGCGGGTGAAGGTGGAGATCAACACCCGGGAGCACTTCAGCGTCGACGGGCTCCAGCACGTGCCATTCAACGTAGAGAGCCCGTGGCACTCGGCCGATGAGCTGGTCACGACATTCACACTCGAAGAGCTGCTTGCCACCAAGATGCGGGCGCTGTTTCAGCGGCGGAAGGGCCGCGACCTCTACGACCTGTGGCTCGGGCTCACCACCCTCGGTCCCAATGAGGCGCATATCATCGAGTGTCTCGGCGAGTACCTGACGCGAACCGAGACCGCGATCTCGCGCGCGGAGTTCGAGGCGAACATGGTGGGCAAGCTAGCATCTCCTGACTTCCGCGCCGACGTGGTCCCACTGCTTCGCGATCCCGAGGGATATGACGTCGCGGTCGCGGCGCTGCTCGTGCACGACCGTCTCATTGCTCGTCTTCCTGGCGAGCCGTGGAAGGGTCTCACCTGAGCGCTTGAGGGGGACGGTCGGTTGATGAGCGCGGGTGCGCCGGGAATCCCCCGATTTGGCGCCCGATTTGGTGCCCAAATACATGGTGACTGTTGGTACTCGTTGGTGACTATTGGGACTCGCCGCAGCTCCGCTGTACCAACGAGTCCCAATAGTCACCAATAGTCACAAGCACAATCAGGATTCGAATTCCCTTGGGGGCACCACAGATTAGGCAGGCCAGGGGCGAGAACCCCTGGCCTGTTCTCGTATCCGGCACGCCAGAGGGTAGACTGACTTCAGTGCTTGGGCGCGTCTGGAGGGGGCTTGCGTGAACGGCAAGGGCCGGATACTCGTTCTCGATGACGAGGAAACCATCGTCGAGGTTGTATCCATGAACCTCGCAGCCGAGGGATACGGTGTCGATACCGCGCTCGACGGCGAAGCGGCTGTCGATCTCTTTGACCCTTCCGAGCACGTCATGGCGATCCTCGACATCATGCTGCCGGGCATCGACGGCTACGAGGTAGCGCGCCGGATACGGGCGGTGTCCGACGTGCCCATCATGATGCTGTCGGCGAGGGACTCCGACGTCGACATGGCGGTGGGTCTGGGTATCGGAGCCGATGACTACATGACCAAGCCCTTCTCGCCGGTCGAACTGGTCGCGCGAGTCAAGGCGCATCTGCGCAGGTACTCGGCGAGCAAGCGAGAGGCCGGAAGTTCCGAGCAGGCCTCGCCCGACGAGATCATCAGCGCCGGACCGGTGCGTATCGACACTGCTACCTTCGCGGTGACCGTGCGTGACCTCGCGGTGGAGCTGACGGCAACGGAGTTCGGCATATTGAAGCTTCTCGCCGCCCACCCCGGTCGGGTGTACACGAAAGCCCAGATCTACCAGCAGGTCTGGGACGAGGACTTCGGCGGCGACTTCTCGACGGTTCAGGTGCACGTCCGCCGCTTGCGCGCCAAGATCGAGGACGACCCTTCCAAGCCGGTACTGATCGGCACGGTGTGGGGCATCGGCTATCGCTTCAACGCGGACGCCGCCCGGTGATTTCCACGACGCTCATCATCATCGGCGTCGCCCTCGCTGTCGTCGTAGGCACCGGCGTCGTGTACCTTGCGGAACGGCTACACCGGCAGTCGGCGCTCAAACGGGTGACCGAGGGGCTCGACGAGCTGGCGCGCGGCAATCTCGTT
>JBGSMX010000109.1:0-17638 GCA_041739935.1 Coriobacteriia bacterium
GTGCCCGAAGGGGCATCGGCCTTCTTGTCGTGGTGCAGTTCGATGATCTCGACGTGCGGCAGGTAACGTGCGGCCGTCTGGGCGAACTGCATCATGAGCACGGCGCCGATTGCGAAGTTCGGGGCCACGAACAGGCACGTGCCTTGCGGGGCACCGGCGGCGATCTCGGCGAGCAGCTCCTCGCTCAGGCCGGTGGTGCCCAAGACGCAGTCGACACCTGCTGCGAGTGCCGTCCGCAGGTTCGCCTCGACCGCGGCAGGGTGAGTGAAGTCGACCATGACCTGCGGTCGCGTCTGAGCAATGGCCTCGGCGAGATCTGACGTGTACACGATCGGCTCGCCGGTGATGTTCTCGACGGTGCGTCCGGCGCTTCCGGGATCGACCGCCGCGACAAGCCGCATATCATCGGCAGCGGCGATCGCCCCGACTGTCTCGCGACCCATCTTGCCGGCTGCGCCGGCCACCAGTACGTCGATCATGTCGTGCTCCTCTTCGCGTCTAGCTGATCAGATGCTCCACATCGGCGGCTTCCTGAGGTCCGATCATCGCAAGCACTTTGCCGCCCGAGAAGATGTCAGAGGCGATCCGTACGATGTCGTCGGCAGCAACGGCTTCTATGCGGGAGACGACCTCATCGACCGAGAGAAGCTCGCCGCCTATGACGGCAGCCTTGCCAAGGCGTGACATGCGGTTGCGGGTGCTTTCCAGCCCAAGAACGAGACGGCCCTTGATCGATTCTTTGGCCCGCTCGAGTTCCTCGGGCGTAGCTCCCTGGGTGGTGATCCGGTCGATCTCGGCCTGAATCAGCCGCACGACCTCTTCGGTATTGCCGGGGCGGGTGCCCGCATAGACGGCGAACTGGCCGGTGTCCTGGTACAGCGCGTGAAAGGAGAACACGGCGTACGCAAGTCCCTTCTTCTCCCGAATCTCCTGGAACAAGCGAGAAGACATGCCGCCACCAAGGATGGTGTCGAGAATGGAGAGAACGAACCGGTCCTCATGATGGGCATTCATACACGCCGCACCGTAGACGATGTGGGTCTGCTCGGTGTCCTTCGTCAATACCGAAAGACGCGACGCACCGGCAGCTCCGGCTACGGGGCGCTCGACTCGCGGCCCCTCGGGCAGAACGAGATGCTCGCGCACGAGCCGCACGAGCGCGTCGTGATCCACGTTGCCCGCGGCCGCGACCACGCAGTTGCCGGTGAGATAGTGACGCGTGCGGAACGCGGCCGACTGCGAGTGGTCAAAGCCGCCGACGGTGTCGCGCGTTCCCAGGATCGGCAGACCGATGGGGTGATCCGGCCACAGCGCATGGGCGAACTGCTCGTGGATCAGATCGTCGGGCGTGTCATCCGTGCGAGCGATCTCCTCGATGACGACTTCACGCTCGCGCTCGCATGCGTCCTCGGCAAGAAGCGAAGAGACGACCATGTCGGAGAGAACCTCGACCGCAAGCGGGACGTGCTGGTCCACGAGACGAGCGTAGTAGCAGGTGTATTCCTTGCTCGTGAAGGCGTTGAGCTCGGAGCCCAGGCTGTCGAAGGTCTCTGAGATCTCAGCTGCAGTGCGGGTCGGGGTGCCCTTGAACATCATGTGTTCCATGAAATGCGACATGCCCGCCTCGGCGGGAGTCTCGTCACGGCTTCCCACGGCGAACCAGACGCCGAGCGCTACCGAGCGCACGGTATCCATGGCCTCGGTGAGAACGATCACCCCGTTGTCGAGAACCGTTTTGCGATAGAACATGCGGGCCGCCTCTACTTAGATGAGTAGTGAGACAGAACAAGCAGGGCGGGCGGAACATCGCCCGCCCTGCTCTTCAAGGCTCGTACTAGTGCCGACGACGCGGCTTGCGGTCTCGGTCTCCCCCGCCGGAGGAGCGATCGCGGTCTCCGCCGCCGTGCGGCCTGTCCCCGGAACTCGGGGCGCTGCTCGCGCTGCCCTCAGGGGCGTCGGGCTTGTTGACGCGATCGAGCGAGATCTTGCCGCGATCGTCCACGTCAAGAACCTCGACTTCGACCTCGTCGCCCACGCTCAGCACGTCTTCGACCTTGCCCACGCGGCCATTGGCGACCCGCGAGATGTGCAGCAGGCCGTCCTTGCCGGGGGTGAGCTCGATAAACGCACCGAACGTCTGGATGGAGACGACGCGACCGGTGTACTTCTCACCGATCTCCGGCTCCTTGACGATCAGCTGAATGCGCTTCATCGCCTCTTCGCCACCCAGATCACGTGCAGCGATGTAGATCGTGCCGTCTTCCTGGATGTCGATCTGGGCGCCGGTCTCTTCCTGGATCCCACGGATGACCTTGCCGCCCGAACCGATGACGTCGCGGATCTTGTCAGTCGGGATCTTGATGGTGAGGATACGCGGGGCGTACTGCGACAGCGCCTCACGCGGCGTGTCGATCGAATCCATCATGATTCCCAGGATGTGCGCGCGGCCTTCCTTGGCCTGCATGAGCGCCTTCGAAAGCACTTCCATGGACAGGCCCTTGGCCTTGTTGTCCATCTGCAGCGCGGTGATTCCCTTTTCCGTACCTGCGACCTTGAAGTCCATGTCGCCGAGGAAGTCCTCGAGGCCCTGGATGTCGGTCAGGATCGCAACGTCGTCGCCTTCCTTGATCAGTCCCATGGCGATACCCGAGACCGGCGCGGAGATCGGAACGCCTGCATCCATGAGCGCCAGCGAGGAGCCGCAGACCGAGCCCATGGACGAGGAGCCGTTGGATTCGAGCACCTCGGACACGATGCGGATCGTGTAGGGGAAGCCTTCCTCGGCAGGTATGACGGGGAGAAGCGCACGCTCGGCGAGCGCTCCGTGGCCGATATCGCGACGCTTGGGTCCACGCATGAACCCGGTCTCGCCTACGGAGAACGGCGGGAAGTTGTAGTGGTGGATGTAGCGCTTGCCCTCGGAGACGTCGATCGTGTCGAGGCGCTGCCACTCGGAGAGCATGCCCAGCGTGAGGACGGAAAGCACCTGCGTCTGACCGCGGGTGAACAGGCCCGAACCGTGAGCACGCGGCAGGTAGCCGGCGACGGTGGTGACCTGACGGACCTCGTCGAGCTTGCGGCCGTCGGCGCGCTCGCCCTCTTCGAGAACCATGGTGCGCATGGTCTTCTTCTCGAGCTGCTTGAGCAGAGCCTTGACGTCCTTGCCCGAAGCGGCCATCTCATCGTCGGCAAACGACGCGGTGATCTCGTCCTTGACGGCCCCGACCGCATCCATGCGGGCGTGCTTGTCGGGGTTGTGCAGCGCTTCGCGCATCTTGTCCGCACCTGCCGAGAAGACACGGTCGCGCAGTGCTGCGTCGATTTCGTGCATCTTCACGTCCATGGGCGTGATGTCGCACTGGGCCAGGAACGCATCCTGGATGTCGCAGAACTCGCCGATCGCGCCCATCGCGAACTCGAGAGCGGCGAGCATGTCTTCTTCCGTGACCTCGTAAGCGCCGGCCTCGATCATGTACACCGCGTCGCGCGAACCTGCGACGGTGAGCTCGAGGTCGGACTCTTCGAGCTGATCGAAGGTCGGGTTCACGAGAAACTCTCCATCGACACGCGCGACGCGCACGCCGGCGAGCGGCCCCTCGAACGGGATGCCCGCGATCATCAGGGCAGCGGAAGCGCCCATGATGGAGATGACGTCGGGCTGGTGGAGCTGGTCGGCCGAGAGCACCGTTGCGATGATCTGGACTTCGTTGCGGAAGCCGTCAGCGAACGCAGAGCGCAGCGGACGATCGATCATGCGTGCGGTGAGGGTGGCCTTCTCGCTGGGACGGGATTCACGCTTGATGAATCCGCCGGGGAGCTTGCCTGCAGCGTACATGCGCTCTTCGAAGTCCACCGTCAACGGGAAGAAATCGAGGTCTTTTGGCTGCTTGGACGCAGTGGCGGTAACGAGCACCACGGTGTCGCCCTGGCGGACGACTACGGCGCCACCGGCCTGCTTGGCCAGCTCGCCGGTCTCAAGGACGTAGTCCTTGCCGTACATTTCGAAGCTTTCAACGATCTTAGACATAGGGTTTCTCTTCTCTTCTCCCTCTCCCCCGCACCCCGTGTGCGAGAGGCGTACTTCGCGGCCGGCTCCTATGCCGGTCCGCGCGACCCGTGTCTGGCGGGCCGGACGACGAAGGCGGGGGATCTACCCCCGCCTTCGGATGTCCCTAGTGGGTTCTTACCCGCGGATGCCCAGTTTCGCGATAAGAGCGCGATAACGCTCGATATCGGTCTTCTTCAGGTAGCCGAGGAGGCGGCGACGCTGGCCAACGAGCTTGAGCAGGCCACGACGCGTGTGGTGGTCCTTCTTGTGCATCTTGAGGTGCTCGGTCAGATCGCTGATGCGCTTGGACAGCAGTGCGATCTGCACCTCGGGGGAGCCGGTATCGCCTTCCGCGCGTGCGTGCTCGGCGATGATCTCGGCAGTGACGTCTTTGGACAGCGACATACAATTCACCTTTCGTTTGTGAGTTCGCCCCCGACCGGGTGAGACGCTGGTGAGTCGTCAGACTCAGTGCGGGGGTAGGTTCCTATGACAACCCGCGAAGTATAGCACAGCCATGCCGAGGAGACACGCCAGGGGGCGTGTGTGGGGTTCTACCGGAGCGCGTAGGTCAGAAAGACCGCAATCGCGACGATCACAGCGATGGCCGAGAGCCACGGCAGCATGGCCGTGAACGGTCCGGTCGCACACTCCTCGGCGGAGTCGGGATCGCATGCGTCGTCGAGCTCGAACTCGGCCCGGGTGAAATCATCCACGGTGGGCTCGGCGCCAAGGCGGTCCCAGCGCGGATCTACGGGATCGGCTCCATCGTGTACGAGTTGCTCGGCGGCCTGCACAGCAAACGGGTCTACCCCGTCGTCGTCAAACGGGTCGGGAGGCATCTCATCGAAGCCGGTCACCGGGGGGTCTCGCTGCCGCAGGGCGAATCGGTCGCGCGCTCATCGGCGGTCGAGATGTCGGAGCGAATCGCATCAGCCAGCTCCTGCGCTGAACTGAACGTGCGCTGCTCGCGGAGCCGGGACTCGAATTCGACCACGACCTCGCGGCCGTAGATGTCGCCCTCAAAGCCGATGAGATGCGCCTCGACCTTGTCGATCGCCTTGGGGTACATGGGAGGCACGCCGATCGAGATCGCCGCAGGATGCGGAGTGGAATCCCATACGACTCGCCCGGCATAGACGCCATCGGCAGGCAGCGCCGCATGCTTCCAGGGCGTGATGTTCGCGGTGGGAACGCCCAGGAGCGGGCCGCCCTCGCCGCGTCCGTGTACGACTCGGCCGGGAACCCGGTGCGGGCGTCCCAGCAGCCTGCATGCACCGCACACGTCGCCTTGAGCGATCAGCGTACGTATTCGGGTTGACGTTACCGTGTCTCCGTCTCGCTCGATGAGCTCGTGCGCGACCACACCGAAGCCGTGCTCGTGCCCGAAGAGCTTCAGGGTCTCAACGTCGCCGCTGGCATGGGTCCCAAAGCGGAAATCCTCGCCAACGACGATCGCAAGGGGCTGAATGGTCGCAAGTAAGACGTCGTCGAGGAAGCGCGCGGGAGCCATCTTGGCGAGCCGCATGCAAAACGGGATCACCACGATCGCGTCGACGCCCAGCCGTTCGATGTGCTCGAGCTTGTCTTCGAGCGTGAGAAGCTGCGGAACGTGCGCCTGGACCTTGACGACTTGCTCGGGGTCGCGGTCGAACGTCACCACGACCGAAAGCGCCTCGTGCTCGTGCGCGAGCGAGACGGTGTCGGAGATCAGTGCGCGGTGCCCTGCGTGGACCCCGTCAAACACGCCGATAGCCGCCACTGCGCGGCCAAGCGATTCATGCCCCTCTTCCCACTCAACAATCCGGCAGGTCACGCGACACCTCCGGGAATCACCGTAACAGGTTCGAGATACTCGCCGGTGTCACGATAGATACCCAGCAGCCGCCCCTGCCGGGCGAGCGCGAGTGTCGCGCGTGACTCGAACTCCCCCTCCAGGGCCGTGACGGGCAAGCGCCCGCCGACAGATACCCGCTGAGCCAGCGCGTCATCGAGTTCTACCACCGGCAGGTCGAGCGCGCGAATCGCAGGCAGGAAGAGCCCCTGCACACCGTCCGGCCCTGCCGAGACGATCTCATCGAGCGTGACCGCGTCGCGGATGTCGAGCGCGCCACTCGAGGTCCGACGCAGCCCGTCCAAGTGCGCGGCAGTACCACAGTCGCGCCCCAGATCACGGGCGAGTGCTCGCACGTAGGTGCCCTTGGACACCACGAGGGCCACGTTCCACGCAACCGGCGGTCCGGGTTCGACCCCCATAAGCTGCGCGTCTACGACCTCGATCGTCCTGGGCTCCAGTTCCATGTCCACCCCGGCGCGCGCAGCTCTATGTGCGGTGACGCCGTCCTTCTTGATCGCCGAGTAGGCCGGCGGGACCTGTTCGTGAGCGCCGACAAGTGCCGCGACGTGTGCGATAGCGCCTTCCTCGGTACGAAACTCGACCGGCACGGGTTCGGTCGCGGTGACCTTGCCATCTGCGTCGTCGGTGTCGGTCTCTGTGCCGAAGACGATGCGGGCGTCGTAGGACTTGCGTGCAGCCGTGAGGTACGGCGCAAGGCGCGTGGCGGGACCCACCAGGACGACCAGAACTCCGGTGGCAGACGGGTCGAGCGTGCCGGCGTGACCGACTCTGCGCTCACCTGTCGCGCGCCTGACAATGGCGACGACATCGTGGCTCGTCATGCCTGCAGGCTTGTCGACAGGGAGGATGCCGGAGAGGTCCGTGGCTCCTCGGCGTGCCATCACGCGCCTCCGGGCAGCCTGGACAAGAGCTTGGGAAGCAGATCGTCTATGGTTCCCGCCCAGGTGAAGCCCGAGGCAGCACGGTGACCGCCGCCGCCAAACTCGCGGGCGACCGATCCGACGTCAAAGCCCGTTTTCGCGCGCAGATTCCCGCGAACCTCGCCATCGACTTCGCGTAGGAGCACGACCACGTCAACGCCGCCGATCTCACGGATCGCATCGGGGAGGTACTCGGACTCCTCGCGACGCGCGCGGGCAGCAGCGAAGTCCGGTTCGGTGATCCAACTCCATGCGACACGCCCATCGTTGAGCAGCTCGATGCGGGACATAGCCAGCGCCTGCAGCCTGAGCGAGCCGGCCGAACGTTCCTGGTAGACGAGGCGTGAGGCCTCGGCCGGATTCGCACCGTGCTCGATCATGGAAGCGGCGTCGCGCAGAGCGGCGGGGCTGGTGTTGTCGTACTGGAAGCGCCCGGTGTCGGTCATGAGTCCCACGTAGCAGCACAGGGCCACCTCGGGACTCGGGTCGACCTCAAGGCGCTCGAGGAGGCGCCACACGAGTTGGGCTGAGGCAGCGGCAGTCGAATCAGCGACACTTACGGTGCCGAACCCGTCGTTGTCCGGGTGATGGTCGAGCACGATGAGCGTCTCCGCAGCGCGGGCCATGGGCTCGGCGTCGCCCAGGCGCTCGAAAGACGGGGTGTCCACGGCAACAAACACGTCGGGCTGTTCGAGGTCGCTCAGGGGCGCGAAGAGCGCGAATCCGGGCAGGAATGCGTAGGTTTGCGGAGCAGCGCTGTCGGCATCGGCGAGCGTGGGAACGGCCGCGATTCCGGCGTCTCTGAGCGCGAGCGTCAGTGCCAGCACCGAGCCCATCGCGTCGCCGTCGGGGCGCACGTGACCGCACACGACCACAGCACGCGCGTGTCGGAGCATGACCGCCGCACGATGATACGGGGTGGTCAACGGTGCCCCCTACTCTCCGTCGCGCAGAGTGGGCGGCACGTCTTTGAGGGCCTCGGACATACGCATGCCGGCGTCTACAGAATCATCGATGAAGAACCTGAGCTCCGGGGTGACGCGCATCTTCACGCGGCGACCTAACTGCGAGCGGATGCGACCGCTCGCCGACTGGAGTCCGGCGAGTACCTCGGCATAACGCTCGTCGTCGCCATGTGCCGTGACGTAGATGATCGCGACCGTGAGGTCCGAACTCACCCGGGCAGCGGTCACGGTGACCAGTTCCAGGCGAGGGTCGGCGATATCGTCGACGAGTATCGACGCGATCGCCTCTCTCACCATCTCGTTGAGCCTGCGTGTACGGGGGGTCTGCTTCATGGCGGCCTCTACGCTTCCCGCGCGACCTCGATGACTTTGAAGCCCTCGATGAAGTCGCCCTCTTTGATGTCCTGGAAGCCGTCGACAGAAAGACCGCACTCGTATCCGGACTTGACTGATTTGACGTCGTCTTTGAAGCGACGAAGCGAGGCAAGTTTGCCCTCGTAGATAATGGTTCCCTCGCGCACGATGCGGATCTTGTCGTCTCGGTGGATCTCGCCTTCCTGCACGTAGCAGCCGGCGATGACACCGATCTTGGGTGCGCGGAACAGCTCGCGGATCTCAACACGTCCGGTGTCGATCTCCTTGAACTCGGGAGCGAGCATACCTACCCGCGCCGCGTTGATCTCTTCGATCGCCTGGTAGATGACGCGGTACAGGCGAATGTCGACGTTTTCCTTCTCCGCAAGCTGCTTGGCCTTGGGTTCGGGGCGCACGTTGAAGCCGATGATGATGGCATCGGATGCATCGGCGAGCATGACGTCGGTCTCGGTGATCGCGCCCACGCCGCTGTGCAGCATATTCACGCGAACCTCGGACTGGTCCATCTTGTCGAGCGCGTCTTTGAGCGCCTCGATCGAGCCCTGCACGTCTGCCTTGACGACCAGGTTGAGGTCCTTGAGCTCGCCTTCCTGAATCCGGGCGAACAGGTCCTCAAGCGATACGTGGACCTTCTTCTCATGGGCGAGCAGGCGCTGCTTGAGGGCGCGCTCTTCTGCAAGATTGCGAGCGTCGCGTTCGTCTTCGAACACGCGGAACTCGTCACCGGCCGAAGGAACGCTGCTCAGTCCGACGATCTCGACCGGGTCGGCAGGGCCTGCGGTATCTACGGTGCTGCCCAAAGGATCGACGAGCGCACGCACGCGCCCGTGGGTCGTGCCGGCTACCAGCACGTCGCCAACGCGCAACGTGCCGCGCTGCACCAGGACGGTTGCGACCGGACCTCGGCCGCGGTCCAGCTTCGCCTCGATGACAACGCCGCTGCCCGGGGCGGCGGGGTTGGCTTTGAGGTCTTCGACCTCGGCGACGAGCAGGATGGTCTCGAGCAAGTCCTCGATATTGAGGCGCTTCTTGGCCGAGACGTCCACGAAGATGTTCGAGCCGCCCCACTCTTCGGGGACGACCTCGCGATCAACCAGCTCCTGGCGAACGCGTTCCGGGTTCGCGCCGTCCTTGTCGATCTTGTTCACGGCTACGATGATCGGTACTCCCGCGGCCTTGGCGTGGTCGATAGCCTCGACCGTCTGCGGCATGACGCCGTCATCGGCGGCAACGACCAGCACGACCACGTCGGTCACGTTCGCACCGCGCGCACGCATCGCGGTGAATGCCTCATGGCCAGGCGTGTCTACGAAGGTGATGCGCTTGCCCTTGTGATACGCAAGCGAAGCACCAATATGCTGGGTGATGCCACCGGCTTCCGTGGCGGCAACTCCGGTCTCGCGGATCGCGTCGAGCAGCGAGGTCTTGCCGTGGTCGACGTGACCCATGACGGTAACCACCGGCGAGCGCGGCTCCAGGTCCTCTTCCTTGTCCTCGAAGACCCAGCTCTGCTCTTCTTCCGGAGAAACGACCTGAACGGTGCGCCCCAGGTCATCGGCGATGATCTCGACGATGTCGGCCATCATGGGCTGGTTCACGGTAAGCGGGGCACCCAAGAGCATGAGCCGCTTGATGATGTCGTTGGGAGGCAATCCCAGGGCCTCGGCGAAATCGCCGACGGTGACGCCTTCGGTGACCTGGACGACGTCACCCGCAACAGCAGGCGCGGCCATACCGGTGTCTACCTCGTGCTGCTCGTGAGCGGCCTGCTGCTCTGCGCGCTTGGCCTTCTTCTTCTTGCGCTTGCTGCCGTCGGTCTGAGCCTGCGCCACGGCGGCACGCGCCTCTTCGATCACCTTGTTGTGAGACTGCTTCTCCGCCTCTTTGGCCATCTGGCGGTAGCGCTCTTCTTCTTGCTTCTCCAGGCGAGCGGCCTCTTCGGTCTCCTTGCGGGCTTGCTCGGCCGCAGCGGCCTCCTGGTTGGCCTTCGCGATGATCGCATCGCGCTCGGCGGTAGCAGCTTCCTCGGCAAGACGCGCGGCTTCCTCGGCCTCGTGCTTGGCAGACTCGTCTGCTTCGCGACGCGCACGGTCCTCGGCCTCAGACTTGCGGCGGGCATCGTCTTCGGCCTTGCGCTTGGCTTCTTGGGCCTCGAGCTTCTTGGCCTCGATGGCAGCCTGGCGTGCGCGCTCTTCCTCGAGCTCCGCCTGCTTCTCGGCGATGATCGGGCCCAGGTCTTTGCGAATCTTGTCAACATAGGCCTCGACCAGTGTCGACGCGTGGTTCTTGGCGGGTATCTTGAGCGTGGCCAGGTGATCGAGCAGCTCTTGCGAGCTCATCCCGAACTCCTTTGCGAGCTCGTGTACTCTCATGTTCGCCATGTAACGCGTCACTCTCCCTGCTGCGCTGGATCGCTCTCGCCGAGCAACTGCGCGAATTCCCGTGTAAGTCGGTCTACATCGTCGTCCATGAGCCTCACTCGCAAGGCGGAGTCGATCCGCCTTCGGCGCATGGCCGCTTCGAAGCACTCAGCCGTCCGGCACACATACGCCCCACGTCCGTTTGCCTTACCGGTCGGGTCTATCTCGACATGACCGTCGGACGTTCGCACGATTCGCACCAGGTCACGCTTGTCATCGTTGGCCTGGCACCCTATGCACGTGCGCACGGGGGTTTTGCGCGCCTTCTTCACTCGGCAGGCGCCTCCTTCGCGTGTATGCGGCAGTACACGGTGCCCGGAACTGCCTTGTTGCGGCAGCGCAGTCCCGAACTCGTGACGGCCACACACCGGCCATCGAACTCCTCGTCTGCCGAGGAATCACCGGTCGCAACAGCAGCGGCAAGACCCTGCTCCGCGGCCTGCGCCTGACTCTTGATGTCGATGCGCCACCCGGTGAGTTTCGCGGCAAGGCGGGCGTTTTGACCCTCTTTGCCGATTGCGAGCGAGAGCTGGTCGTTAGGTACGATCACGGTCGCGGTATGCGAATCGTCATCGATGACGACCTTGGAGACCTTGGCCGGCGACAGTGCGTTGGCAACGTAGTTCGAGGGCTCCTCGGACCACGGCACGACGTCGATGCGCTCGCCGCGAAGCTCGCTCACGATCATGCGCACGCGCGAGCCCTTGGGGCCGACGCACGCGCCTACCGGATCGAGGCCCGACTCGCGGCTCGACACGGCGATCTTGGAGCGCATGCCCGGCTCGCGGGCAACGCTCTTGATCTCGACGATGCCGTCGTAGATCTCGGGCACCTCGAGCTCGAAAAGGCGGCGGATGAGGCCGGGATGCGTGCGCGAAACGACGATCGAGGGCTCGTTGGATGTCTTGCGAACCTCGATGATGTAGGCCTTGATGCGCTGGTTGTGATCGTAGCGCTCGTTGTGCGGCTGCTCGCTGGGCGGCAGCAGCGCCTCGACGCCCTCACGCAGCTTGATGAGCGTGTAGCGGCTGTCGGACTGCTGGACCGTGCCGGTCACGCTCTCGCCTACCCGATCCGAGTACTCCTCGTAGATCTGGTCGCGCTCGGCTTCGCGGATCGAGGACGTGATCACGTTCTTGGCGGCCTGAGCTGCGATGCGCGACACGTCCTTGGGCGTGATGTCACGCTCCTCGAACACGGGCTCTTCCTCGGTACCGCCCACAGGCACGAGTTCGTACACGTAGATGCGGCCGGTCTCGCGATCGAGCACCACGCGGGTGTCGTTCTCGAGGTCCATGATCCGCTTGTACGTTGCAGCAAGCTGCTGCTCGAGTTTGTCGAGCATGTCCAGCTCGTCGATATTCTTCTCCCGTGCGAGCGCTTTGAGGGCGTCCATCAGCTCAGAGCTCATGTGGTCCCCGCTCCTTTCTTGCCGAAGTCCACATCCGCCTTGAGGTGCGCTTTCGAGATCGCGCCATGCGGAATGCGAACGGTCTGTCCGTCAACGTCGAGCACGACGTTATCGCCTTCGATACCGACGATCGTGCCCGTGTAGGTCGTGCGTCCCTGCGCAGGGACGGTCTTGATCTTCGCTCCGCTGCCTGCGAATCGCTCGAAGTCGACGAGCTTACGCAGCGGCCGATCGATACCGGGCGAGGAGACCTCGAGCGTGTAGGCACCGCGCAGGATAGATTCCTGGGCATCGAGCGTGTCTGCTATCCACGCATTTGCCGAGCACAACGCATCGAGATCGAGCCCGCCCTCGCGATCGAGGAGCACCCGAACGACAGGTTCCTTGTGGCTGCCGGCTGTCTCGACCGCGACGAGCTCGAAGCCTTCTCGCTCCGCAAGCGGTGTGAGCAGGGCTTCTATGGTCTCTGTGAGCGACGATCCCATGCCGGCATCCTCCTTCCAGACGAAAAGAAGCGGGGGTTACCCACTTCTCGCAAGGCGGTTCCTGTCGAACTCGTGTGATTCTACCCCAGGTTAAGGGGTGGGTCAAAAGACGGTAAGGCGCCGCAGCACGTGCGAAGCGCCGGTACCGGGCGGTCTAGCGCTCCGAAAGCGGGACGTAGTCGGCGAGCGGCGACACGCTCTTGTACGCCGGGCGCATGATCTTTCCGCCGTTTGCGAGCTGCTCGATCCGGTGCGCGCTCCAGCCCACGATGCGCGACACCGCGAAGAGCGGCGTGAACAGCTCGGGCGGGATATCGAGCATGGTGTAGACGAAGCCCGAGTAGAAATCCACGTTCGCACTGACGCCTTTGTAGACCCGGCGCGAGCTGTTGATCGAGTCAGCGGCGATACGCTCGACCCTCGCATGCAGGGCGAACTCGTCCTCCAGACCCTTCTCGACCGCGAGCTTCTCGGCGTAGTAGCGCAGGATCGACGTGCGGGGGTCCGAGATCGAGTAAACCGGGTGACCCATGCCGTAGACCAGGCCCGAGCGATCGAACGCGTCTTTGCTCAGTACGCGCGCGAAGTAGTGCTTGATCTGCTCGTCGTCGTCCCAGTCAGTCACCGTGGACTTCAGTTCCTCGAACATCTGCACGACTTTGAGGTTGGCGCCACCGTGCTTGGGGCCCTTGAGGGATCCGAGCGATGCGGCAACTGCCGAGTAGGTGTCTGTTGCGGTCGAGGACACGACGTGCGTGGTGAATGTCGAGTTGTTGCCGCCGCCGTGCTCTGCCTGCAGCACGAGGGTCATGTCGAGCAGTTTCGCCTCGAGCGGCGTGTAGGTGCTGTCCGAACGCAGCATGTGCAAGATATTCTCCGCGGCCGACAGCTCTGTGAGCGGAGCGTGGATGACGAGCGACTGGTTGTGGAAGTGGTGCACGTGCGCCTGGTACGCGTAGACCGCAAGTACGGGCAGGCACGCGATGAGTTGCAGCGACTGCCACAGCACGTTGCGCACGCTCGTCTCGTCCGGATTCCCGTCGAGCACGTACATGGCGAGCACGCCGCGCGCGACTGCGTTCATGATGTCCGGGCTTGGCAGGCGCAAGATGGCGTCGTGCACGAAGTGCTGCGGGAGCACGCGTTGCATGGCGAGGCGCTCTTCGAAGAGCTTGAGCTCATCGGCGCTGGGCAGCTCGCCAAAGAGCAGCAGGTAGGCGGTCTCCTCGAAGCCCAGGCGGCCCTCGGCGGAGAAGCCGTCTACGAGTTCCTTGATCTCGATGCCCCGATAGAGCAGCTCACCCGGCGCCGGAATCAGGTGGTCGCCCTCGAGCGTCGTGCCCACAACATCGCCGATGCGCGTCAGGCCGGCCAGCACGCCTTTGCCGTTGACGTCGCGCAAACCACGCTTGACGTCGTACTCAGCGAACAGCGCCGGATCGACGATGCTCGTGTCGTTTGCCATGCGAGCCCAGCGGTCGAAAGCCGATTCCTCGGGCTGAGTCGTCCTGACGATGTCGCCTGGGGTGCGTTCTTCAGCACTCGGTGTCACGTGTGGAATCCTCTCCGCCGGATACCGATCAGTCATGAAGGTGAGACGCCAGTATCCCGTGCCACGCGTTTCAGGGCAAGTTCGGCTCCTGGTTTTGTGTACCCTATTCCGCGGCCAACGCGCCCTCATACCAGCTCATAATGCGCAGCGCCACCGCCTCGTCCAGGTGAGCGACACCGTACTTCGCCGCTGACGATCCACTCACAGAGATCGTCTGCAGCGTCGCAAGCCGCGCACGCCGCTGGAACGGGTTCTGCCTCACGGTGAGCGACTGGATTCGAGTCCGCGTCAGCCGCACCCGCTTCATGCCGAGGATGCCCGAGTGCAACGCGATCGCGCTCGCATCTGTACCGGCGGCCGAGGTGCGCCACTGCCGCGCCCGGACCGCTGCGGTGATTGCTCCGGCGAGGAGCGCGAGCACGAACATCCACGGATAGGCCGGGCGGTAGACGAACCACGCTGTGGGCATGAGCACCGCGCCCGTTGTTATGGTGACGAGCGTCGTGGGCAGCAGCAGGTAGAACTTGAGCGCGCGATCGGGCAGGCCCTGGGCCTCGGGAAACACCTCGGCCTCAGGCAGCAAGTTGTGCATCAGCATCTCAACGTCCTGACGCCTCGCGACCGGCACCATGGCCTTGCTGCCTGTCATCTGCTGACCCTGCGAGGCACCCTGCTCCACTCCCGCAGTATCCACGTGGATCGTGGCAAGCCCCAGGAGCTTGCGCAGCCAGGACTCCTCGATGCGCACCGCCTGGATCCGCGTCACGGGAAGCGAGATCTGTCGGCGCTCGAGCAGCCCTGCCTCGGTCTCGATCCGGGTCTGATACCGGCGGGCCGTGAACTCGAAGTCGCGGGCGACCGCGATGGTAGTGGCGACCAGCACCGCCACCATCAGGCCCAGGAACAACAAGACCAGGAGTATCGGCAGCGCAAGTTGCGCGGCCCGCGAAGCCGTCTCGCCTACCGCATCCAGACCCACGAACTCGATGAGCTGGCTGCCCACGGCCAGGAAGAGAAGCAGCGTGATGGGTACGCGATTGGACGAAAGCTCGCCGAGAATCAAGCGGCCGAGCGGCACCTTGTGCTCGAACAGAACCTCTCGCCCCAGGTGCTCCGAGCCGCCGAACGCACCGCGGAAGTCTCCGACCCGGCCCAATGGATCGGCACCGAAGACCTCGTCTACTGAAGTGGTGCCAAGTGGCGTAGCGGCAGGCTCAGGCGCGGCCTCTGCTCGCTGGTCGAAAAGGAGCGCCGCACGCAGCTGTTCGGCCTGGCGCAAGGTGATGGCGCCGATCTTGGCCTCGGGCTCGTTCGCTCCCCCGCCTGCGGTCTGCACGACCAGATCGACCAGGCCCATCATGCGCATGAAGACGTCGGCCGTCATGTTGACGCCGTGCACGCGTGCGAGCGGGATCGTGCGGCGCTTGCGCACGAGCAGACCCTCGACCACGAGCAGGTCGGTGCCTACGATGCCGTAGCGGAAGCGCCACCAGTTAAGCCACGAGAACGCGACCCCCGCGATTGCGGCGAGCGCGATGAGGCCCGCGAAGCCGAGGACGGGAAGCGCATCGCGACCCACGCTGCCAAAGACCACCATGGCGACGAAGGCGAGCGCCATCTGCCACATCGCCTTGAATGAGCGCACGGCCACTGTGGCCGGGTGCGTGCGGAGCAGGTCAGAGTCCGCCATCATCGGTCACCTGAGCGAGGGCGGCGATGCGGTCGCGGATCGCGGCGGCGTCGGCCTCGGCGAGCATCGGGATCTTGTGCGAGCCGGCCGCCGTGGACACGTGGACCTCTGACAGGTCGAACATCCGCAGAATCGGGCCCTGACTCGTATCGACGTGCTGGATGCGCGCCATGGGAATCACCGTGCGCTTGATGATGATCAGGCCGGACTGCAGCCGGACTTCGGTCTGCGTGACCTCCCAGCGCCAGCGGCGGTACATGAGCTCGACCGCGGGCCCCAGCCACAAGACGAGCAACACGACGAACCCGATCACCGGGAGCAACCACCACAGGAGCGACGCGTCAATGACCACCATCGCCACGGTGTAGATGACGAGCAGCAGCAGCCCCACCGCCATGCCTGCGGCGATCTGAAGGCGCCATGCTGTCTTGGCGCGCGCGTCGAGCTTGTTGGCCGGCAGTCCCGAGGTGTCCATGGGGTCATGATACCGAATCGGAGCTGGGCGTAAGCGCAGGCACGAGGATCTGGACCGTTCGGTCTAGTAGTCGCCGTAGAGGGACTCGAGTTCCTGCTCGGCTTGAACCGCAACGTCGTCCCCGATCGCGGACGCACCGCCCAGGAGGAACGTGTCGACTCCAGGATCGACAACGGTACGAAACGCTGTGCGCGTGCTGTCCGCGAGAAAGCCATCGGGGCCTACAAGAAGCACAGGCCCGCCGCCACACGCGATAGCCGAACTGGCAGCGATGGCATCGGGAAAGGATCCGCCGGTCACCAGACCGAGTGCAGTCGTTTTGGATGGCCCGAACTCCCTCACCACAAGTGCCGACGTCTCGTAGCGGTCAAGCCCTGCGATCCGCTCGCAGAAGCGCTCGAACTCGGGGCCGTCGGTGAGCAGAGCGTCGATCTCGGCCTGCACGGAGGTCGCGACCACCGCAGTGCCACCCACTATCGTCACCCGGGAACGTGGGTCGAGCCCTGGTCCTCTGATCGCCGCTGCCGTACTGCGGTCCAGGGAGTCGCGACGGACAAGAAGCACCGGAAAGCCGTACCGCGCTGCGGCAAATCCGCAGCTGGCGGCATCCGGGAAGCGGTCGCCGTTCACAACGAACGCTCTGTACGCGAACTCGCCCATGATGGAGTCGACTTCTGCTGCCACCTTCACCGACGTGTCATACCGATCGGAGCCCGCGAGCCGCGTGATCTGAATACCGAGCTGCGCGAGGAAGGTCTCGATCTCCTCGGAAATCGCTTCGCTCCCGCCGATGATGAAGACCCTCGACACCCCAAGTCGGCCCAATTCCTGAACGGTTCCGTCCGGCAGGCTGTCCCGTCTGGTGAGGAGCAGGGGCGCCTGGCCGAGCGCACCGGAAAGGCCTGTGGCACACAGCGCATCCGGGAAGCGTTCACCGGTCGCCAACACGGCCGAATCGACCGATCCTGTCGGGTAGAACGAGCGGCTGATCTCGAGCGCGGTCTCGTAGCGATCGGCACCGGACACACGGCTGACGGTGTAGCGGTTCCTGTCGATGGACCACGTGACGGTGTACGGGCCGGTGGCCTCGTGCAAGCGCAACCCGCTGACGTCGAGAAGGAACCTCCCACCGCTTCCCGCAGCGACTAAGTGCGTGAAGCGCCAGATGGGAGCGTGCGCTCCGGCCACCTGCACGAGCGATGACGCCTCGTCGCTGTACAGGGCGGCCCAGTTCACCACTTCGCCGGGATCCACGTGCATCTTGAGACGGTCGCCGGGGTTGAGATCGACCCAGTACCAGTCGTGCGGGTCGACCGGGAAGTCCGGATCCACGAGGTCGAGTGCTCCCACAACGGGCGACGGAGGCAACGCGACGCCCGGAGGCGCGTCGTCAAGCCCCGCCGCGCCAGCCGGTATCCCCGCAAGCGGCTGCAGCCACA
>JBGSMX010000230.1:0-10202 GCA_041739935.1 Coriobacteriia bacterium
AAGAGCGTCGGCCCCTCGAAGACATCCACTATGAAGACAAAGGTCGCCCTCGCCGAAGCGGTGCGTGTTGTTCAGGCAAGCAGGCCCGGCGAGGGCGAAACTGAGCGTGCTATGACACGCACCCCTGCGCTTTGCCTGAACGTGTTGAATTGTACCATCTGCCCAGGTCGCGAGCAATTCGGATGCCGTGTTGCAGGCCCCGCTCCGAGCGCCGGAAAACATCACAATCCCCGGGCCTTGCGGGCTTTTCTCACGTCGCCGTCGACGATCGCGAAGAACACCTCGGGGAGCAGGCCCTTGAGCCGGAAATAGAACCTGCTCAGAGCGTCGGGAATGATGTAGTAGCGGTCCTTTTCGATGCCGCGGACGATCGCCTCGGCTATCTGAGCGGGCGGAATCGCCTTGATGTTGCCGGCGATCGCATCGGTCTCCGGGGGCCGCAGCTCCTTTTCGTAGGCGAGCGCGGGCGTATCGGTATCCGGCGGGCAGACCACATGCACGCTCACGCCGTGCGGCTTCATCTCGAAGCGCAGCGCCTCGGTGAATCCCATGACCGCATACTTCGCCGCCGAGTAGCTCGTGTAACCGTAGATGCCCAGGAAGCCGGCCACGCTCGATACGTTCACGATATGCCCGCGACCCGCCGCCAGCATGTGCGGAACGATGGCCTTACAGGGCCAGACCACGCTCAGGAAGCCGTGCTCGATATTGCGCAGGAACTCATCGGTGGTCAGGTGCTCGAACTCGCCGGGGATGATGACGCCGGCGCTGTTGACCACGATGTCGGGCGTGAAGTCCTGGGCGACGATCGAGGCGACGGCAGCGCGCGCCGTCTCAAAGCGCGAAAGATCGGCTGCCACGGACAGTATCCGCTGAGAGTCGGAGCGACGCTTCTGGCGCAACGCGGCCACCGCCAGCTCGAGCTTGTCGGGATCCCTGGCGATGATGGCGACGTCAGCACCGCGAGTCACGAACGCCTCGGCGGTGGCCAGTCCTATGCCGCTCGACCCGCCCGTGACGATGACGCGCGCGCCCTGAAACACCCTAGACCTCTCTCGTCGCGGAATCGACCTGCGAGCCCAGCATCAGGTCGCGGAATATCTCCTCGGCGGTTGGCTTATCACCGGCGCCGATCCGGTCCCTGATCGGAAGATCGGCAAGCTCACGCAGCACGTCTTCGCGGCGATCCCGATCCGCGATCCGATCGATAGCGATTCTGCGGACCTGGCCCAGCAGCCGCATGTAGTAGACCCACTCCGGGCCAAGCTCGCCGTCGAGCCACTCCTGCAGTTGCTCGGCAACCTCGGGCGCCGCTCCGGCGGTGGATACCGAGACCTGCAGCAGACCACGCTCCACCACCGCGGGCATGATGAAGTTGCACAGCTCGGGAACGCGCACGGAGCTCACCAGGCAGCCGCAGCCCTCTGCCTCCTGGTACACGGCGCGGCACGTCTCGATGGACGGAGCAGCGCAGACCACGATGAATGCACCGCCCAGGTCACCGCGCACGTAGCCGCGCTGCTCATGCTCGATCGCGCCCTGCGCGACCAGCTCGTCGATGACATCAGTCACCTCGGGCGCGACCACCAAGACGTCGGCACCGTAGCGCAGGAGCGACTGGACGTGCTCTTGCGCGGTGATGCCCCCGCCAATGACAACCGCGAGGCGGCCGTCCAGGTCGAGCGATACCGGGAAGTACGCGTGCTCGAAGTCACCGTTCACGTGATCGCTCCCCTACAGCGCGAAGATATGGAATCCGATCGGCAAGGTGCGGGCGAGTACCGCGAGCACGAGTACCAGCACGCTGCCGCCAATGGCGATCCACGATGCCGTGCGCCCGGACACGCCGTGGCGGTACAGCAAGACGAGGTATGCGCCGAACACGAACCAGACCAGGCCCGACATCATGACCCGCGGATCGGCCCACCAGCCCGAAACGTCCGTCTCGATCGCCCGGATCGTGCCCAGGATCATGCCGGCAGTGTACGCGGGGAATGCAAGCACCACCGCGCGGCGCGCGATCTTCTGAGCGGCCCCCAGCGAGGGCAGGCGGTCGAGCAGCGGACCGGTCTTGTGCTTCTTGAGCTGCTGACCGAGCACCAGGTAGAAGATGCTCGCCACGCCGGCCACGAAAAAGCCTGCATTGGCAAACACGATGAGGGCCACGTGGATACCCACGCGCCAGTTGTTGAGCTGAATGACCGCCTCGGCAGGTAGGCCCGAGGGCTGCGCGCCGGACAGGAACTGCGCCACGATCAGCATGACTACCGCAGTCGGAACGAGCACCACCCCGTAGGTCTTCACCTTCATGAAGTGCTCGGCGGCGAAATACACGATCAGGACCGCCCACGCCAGGAGCACGAGCGTGTTGTACGGGCCGGTAAGCTGCGTACCGTTCGATGCCGAGGAACGAAACCCGATCGAGGCTGTGAGCATGAGCGCGCCGGCGCCGGTCATGAACCGTGCCCACCATGCGATGCTGTCGCGCTTCATGAGCAGCTGGTAAGCGTAGAGAACCGTCGCGCCGATGAGCAGCGCGAGCGAGAACCACAGTGTCACGATGGCCAGCTGTTCGAGCACGCCTGCTCCTTTCGGGTCCGGGGGTCCCGGGGGTCTGCGCACCCGCGCGTTACCGTGCTCGCGGGTGTCACCATCTTATACGAACGCCCTGCCAGCGACGAACGAGCGGCACGGCGCAATACGCCGTAGCCGACGCTCGCCCGACAGGGCGCGCGGTACGATCACACGAGGCGGCAGTTAGGCCCCGGGAGTGCGGCGTTCCACCGCATCCTCGAGCACGCCGACCTGCTTCTCGAGCTGCATGATGCGACGCAGCACGATGGTCACGTACCCGACGAATGCAACCCACAAGACAGCGTAGGCTGCGATGACGTACGGTACGTCGGCGATTGCCAGTCTGTAGAGCTCTGCGTTGGTGGCCTCCATTGGAGCCCGACCTCCTTCCGCGCGCCTGGATGGCGCGATGGCTACTGTCGTCTCCGACGCCTGGGCGCCGGGTGGTTCGCTAGTCCTCGAGGGCTTCTTTCGCCTCGGCAAGGCGCTCCGAGAGCCGTTCCTCGCTCATGCGCATCGTGTAGATCGCGTAGCCGACCATGAGCATGCCCACCTGGCCCACGATGAACGGGAGCAGGTTGGACGAGGCCATGCCGGACTGGAACACCACCGGGTGGCTCGAGGGAATGAGCCGGGTGATCATGAACGAGATCGGGGCATTGATCGCCGCAAGGATCGCGAACACCGCCGCGTAGACCGCGCGCCGCTCCTCGTCCTCGATCGAGTTACGCAAGACGAAGTACGCGATCATCATCAGCATCATGATGAAATACGTGGTCAGTCGCGGTTCCCACTCCCACCACACGCCCCACGATGCTTTGGTCCACAGCACGCCGGTGATCATCGTCAGCACGACGAAGATCAGCGATGTCTCCATGGCTATCCGCGACTTCGTGTCGTAATCGCGGCGCCGCGTCATCAGGAACCTGACCGCGAAGATCGCCGAGAGAAGCAAGATGAGAAACGATGCTTCTGCCACCGGCACGTGGAAGTAGAAGATCTTCTGGCTGAACCACGGCCGGCCGTAGAGGTTCAACCCCTCCGGACTGACGCCTCGCGAGGGGAACACCGTCTCGATGGGTCGCTCGAAGGCGACCTCGCCGAAACTCTGCACCTCGGCGGTGTAGAACGCCATGAAGAACGCTGTCGTGGTCAGAAGACCCCCGATCAGCACCAACACTATGGCGATCTTGAGCTGCTTCACATCTACCTCCTCGAGCCGACCGACGCCTGTGCTCAGGCGCCGACCACGAACTCGTACAGCGCGAACGCGGCCATAAGCATCACAGCATCATATCCCGCAACCGCCGCCATGCCCGTCCAAAACTGGGCAACCGACCCGTCGCCGCCAAGTATCGCGGCCGAGGTGGCCAAGACGGCCATGAGCAGAAGCGGGTACATGAGCGGCACCATCAGCACGGCGAGCACGAAGTCCTTGCCGGTCGTGTTCACCGACATAGTAGCGAGCAGTGTGCCGACACCGGCGACACCGATGGACCCTCCCAGGAGCACGAGCGGAATCATCCACCACTCGCCGCCGTAGCCGCCGTCCTGCAAGAACATGAACGCGAAGACCGGGATGGTGAGCGTTTCGACGATCAACAAGAAGACCAGGTTACCGGTCGCCTTTGCGAAGAAGATGATCGGCCTGTCGATGGGCGAAAGCAGGAGCGCCTCGAGACACCCCTGGTCCTTCTCGTGCACCAGCGAGCGGTTGAGGCCCAGCATCGACGTGAAGATGAACGCGAGCCACAACAGCCCCGCAGCGATATCGCGCGGGTCGAACGCCGAGCCGGATTGAGACAGCGCGATCTGATAGACCACCATCGTGAGCAGCGAGTAGATGCCCATCGAGGTGACCATCTCTTTGGTGCGCAGCTCCATCACGATGTCTTTGCGCAAGATCGCCTTGTACTGGCGCATCGACAAGCTCGATCTGCGGGCCGTGGCCGGATCGCGCCTCAGGTACTCCTCGGCCATCTACGCCACCCCCATGCCCACGGTCGAGCGGTAGGTGGCCTTGAACGCGTCGGCGTCGATGTCGGCCCTGGCCTCGGAAAGCACGACTTTGCCGCGCGCGAGGATGAGCGCGTGACTGCACAGCTCGAGACCCTTGTCGAGGTCGTGGCTGATCATGACGAAGGTGTGGTCGTGCCGGATCTGCGCCACCAGGTTGTCGAGGATGTCCATGGCGTGCGGGTCCAGGCCCGAGTACGGCTCGTCGAGGAAGAGCATCTCAGGTTTGTGGAGCAGCGCCCGGGCAATCGAGAGGCGCTGCAGCATCCCGCGCGAGAACGTACGGACCGGATCGAGACGCCGGTGGTCGAGTTCGACCGAGATAAGCAGCTCGCGCACGCGCTCTTCCGGGTAGTCAATCCCGTACATATCGGCGAAGAACAGCAGGTTCTCCTCGGCGGTCAGATCGGGATAGAGCAGCGGGTTGTGGCTGATCAGTCCGATGCGGCTGCGCAGCTTGTCCGCCTGCTCGACGACGTCGAGCCCGCAGATCTTCGCGGTGCCCTTGGACGGGATCGACAGCGTGGTGAGGATGCGAACCAGCGTCGTCTTGCCGGCGCCGTTGGGACCGAATATCGACAGAAACGCACCCCGGGGCAGCTCGAAGCTCACCTTGTCGAGGGCTTTTCGCACACCGAAGGTCCGGGTGAGTTCCCGGACCTCCACTGCGATATCAGGACATGTGTCCCCCACCTGCGGCAACCGCCTAGCGTTTCTTCGGCTTGGCTTTGGTGCTGGTTGCAGGCTCGAGAAGGTTCAGTGTCTGCTTCTTGGGCCAGGCAGCGAGCGACGTTCCCACGATCGTGAACACGAAGCCCACCCACACCCAGCTGATCAGCGGGTTGATCTTGACCTGCATCGAGATCGCGGCGTCCTGGAAGTTCTGGAACACCACGAAGACGTCTTGCAAGGGCTCGACGATCACGCTCGCTTCGAGCTTGGTCTGCTGCTGGCGGTAGAACGATATCTGGCCCGGCGTGACAGTGCCGATCGGACGACCGTTCTTCGTGACATCGAAGGTCAGTCTGCTCGTGACGTCGCCGTTGGGCAGCTCGTTTTCCACGATGCCCTGGTACGTGAACACGTAGTTCTGGACCTCGAAGGTCGAGCCGACCTGGTCCGGAACGGTCGTGAGCACTTCGTCCACGAACATGGCGGAGCCGACGAGACCGATCAGGATGATTCCGATACCCAGGTGCGTCAGGTAGCCGCCCGACTGAGTGCGCGCGGTCGTGAGAATCGAGCCCAGCGAACTGAAGAAGCCCTCGCCCTTGGCCGCGGCACGCTTACGAGCACCCTCGACGAACAGGTAGACCGATATCGACACCGCAAACGCACCGACCATCATGCCGGTGATCGCGTAGAAGTTGTGCAGCAGAAACGGGAAGCCGGCTTCGACGGTCCTGCGAGCGACCGGAAGAAGCTTCATGTACCACAGCGCGAGCAACGGAACCGAGAGGATCGCCGTGCTCACGAGCGGCCACTTGGCCTTGTTCCAAAACGCGGGGCCCTCGGTCTTGCGCCACGACAGCAGCGGGCACACGGCCATGATGAACACGTACAGAATGCCGACCGGGCGCGCTATCGAATCGTACGTCGCGGGACCGTAGGTCTTGCCCCCGAACGCAGGAGCCATGGTGAGCAACGCCACGAAGAACGCGGCGAGCAACATGAGCACGTTGTTGAAGTAGTACGACGATTCCTTGGACACAAGCGAGTCGAACTCATCGGCACCCTTGAACTCCTCGGAGCGCACCATAATGCCCCACAGCGTCCCCACGAGCGGCAGAACCATCATCGCGCCGAACAGCCACAGCGACAGATTGTCCTTCTGGAACGCGTGAACGGACTGCACTACGCCGGAGCGGGTGATGAACGTGCCGAGGATGACGAGCACGAAGCTCACGGTCGACATCCAGATGGCCCACTTCTTGAAGCCGCCCCTGCGCCGGTAGACGGTGAAGCTATGCAGCAAACCGACTCCGGTAAGCCACGGCAGCAGCGAGGCGTTCTCGACCGGGTCCCAGGCCCAGTAGCCGCCCCAACCAAGAACCACGTAGGCCCAGATCGCTCCCAGACCGATTCCGATGCCGAGGAACAGCCACGAGAACACCGCGATGCGGTCCACCAGCGTGACCCAACGCTTGGAGCCGTCGCCCACGATGAGCGCACCCATAGCGAACGCGAACGGTACGGCCATTCCGGCGTAGCCCAGGAACAACGTGGGTGGATGCAAGATCATGGCCCAGTGCTGGAGCAGCGGGTTCATCGCCGCTGAGATCAGCAGCTCGCCGTCAGCGCCCAGCCACTCGGCGGGCGAGACCTTGAAGGGGTTGTTCAGCGGGATGACCAGCGCGACGGTGAAGAAGAGCTGCACTATGTTGAATACCGCGAGCGACATGTTCGACAGATCGTCGGTCTCGCTCATGCGCTTCCACGCGATGTAGGCGCCGAACATGGCAACGAGCCACGCCCAGAACAGCAGCGAACCCTCGCGCCCCGCCCACACGCCGGAGAACTTGTAGAGCCACGACAGGTTCGAGACGTCTGTCGAGTGGTTCTCGACGACGTACTGGAACGTGAAGTCCTCGCGGAAGAACGCCGCGAGCAACGTGCCCACCGAGACGGTCAACGCCCCGAAGACTCCGAACGTCAGGTAGTACCCGAGATTCGTGACGCTCTCGCCGTCCTTGGCGCCCATGGCCCGGCCCCAGAACAGCGAGACGATCGCCAGGAGCGAACCGAGGGCCGCCAGGCCCAGAAACAGGTTGCCGAGTGTGGTCATGCTGACTCCGCTCTCTTCCCGTCAGACAACGGGCCGCCCGTACCGGACGACCCGTGGTGCTGTGTGCGTGTGACTTACTGCTCGCCCTCGGCGAGAGAAACATCGGAGGCGACAAACGAGCCGCCTTCGAGCGATCCTGTGACGACGACCTGCGAACCGGAATCCATACCGGAGGGCAGGGCGCCTTCCCAGATTACTTCCATTTCGGGCCCGTCGCCCTCGGTTTCGGAGATCACGAAGCGTGCCCCGCCACCCGGAGGCTGGATCGAGTCGGCGACCACGTACCCGTTCACGGGGAACGTCGAGCCTTCGGGCTGTTCGAGCGCCCGCGCGACCGTAAGCGAGCCGGTGGCGGTCTCGTACTTGGACGGGCACTTGGTGATCATATCTTCCGAGTCGATATAGCCGTCCTCGGTAAGCTCGCCCTTGATGATGGCAACCACACCGTCGCCGAACGTGGACGGTACGCCACCGTGGTAGACGATGCTGATCACAGCTCCGTCGTCTTCGCCCTCTTCGCGGATATCGAAGCGCATGGGATTGGACTTCTTGTCCCACGAGCCGGCGACGACCTCGCCGCCTACGCTCACGCGCTCACCCACCAACGAAGCATCGTTCACGACCTCGCCGACCGGGCGATAATACGCGCCGTCCGAGCTACCGGTCGAAGCGACGATGGCCACGACCGCGATCACCACGATGGCGGTCACGCCGATCAGCCTGTTTCGGGCCCGCTTGTTCACCTGCATCCACTCCCTGAAGACGCACACGTACAGAGTCGCAGCGGGTGATAGTGGGCGACGGCCACGATTGGGCCGGGGAAGTCCCGCACCGCTCTTTCACCTGCTTGCCTGAACACTTGAGATACTACCACCCCGCACCGACACCGCACAATTTCGTCGGTGCGTTCACGGACTCTTAAGAAAGCAAACGCGATGCCGTCATTGCCCGTCAGCCGCTGCGGCTTCGCGCTGCAACCACAGCACGTCGGGCTTGAAGCCTACGGCGCTCAGCAACTCCATGTACTCAGCAGCGGGAAGCTCAGCCGAGGCGTTCTTGAGCGCG
This sequence comes from Coriobacteriia bacterium, assembly GCA_041739935.1. Taxonomy (GTDB): domain Bacteria; phylum Actinomycetota; class Coriobacteriia; order Anaerosomatales; family JAGXFU01; genus JBGSMX01. The sequence goes on from JBGSMX010000230.1 coordinate 8,441, forward strand.
ACCATGGTCGCCTCGATGACGTTGGTGCCGAAAGACCGGCCCTCGAGCCGCGGGGTGGATGTCACGAGCAGCTCCACCCCGTGCTCGCGGCACAGGTCCACATCGGCCGCGGTCGTCGTGTTCGTGATGATCCACTTGCCGCTCATGTCGGCCGGCATGTACTGCTTCACGTACTGCCAATCACCCGCAATGATGTCGGCCCACTCATACATGCGCTCGTACTTGGGCTTACTCGTGGGCGCCTTCTCTTGCTCGCTGCCCACCGGATAGAGCCACGAGAACGGCATCTGCGCCGCGATGGGCGTGATGATCCGGACGAGCCGGACGAGAGCGGGCCACGTCTTGATCGCATACGGGATGCCGAGCGAGTAGATCAGGTCGCCGAAGATCATCTCGCACCCGGCGTCTCTGAGCCCCTCGGCCATGCCCCAGCGGTCGACGGCGCTGGTCATCAGCACACGCTTCCCCGTGAGGTCCAATCCCATGTTCTCCTTGAGATAGTCCACGACGGACGCCTCGACCGCACCCTTGAGCCCGCTGCCGTCGACGACCGGGCTCTTCGAGACACCCTTGATCAGCCTGCGGGCCTCCCGGAAGTAGTACTTCTTGCCCGCGGCCCGCAGGTAGATGTCGATCCCGCCCATGCCGAACGCAGCGACAGTACCGTCCAGCTCGGCGAAACGCGCGGCGGCGCGCTCGAGCGAGCCGTCGGTGCCTTCCCGGCGAATGCGGAAGTGCTCGCCGAGCAAGTCGATCTCCACCTCGTGGTCGCGTGTGGAAGATCCGATCGAGACGCTCACGACCTCTTTGATTCGGTCCACCTCCTCGCCCGCTCGGCCGCGTCGCGCAAAGCAGCGCTGACTCGGCCGGACTTGGGGCGGGCTTCACGTGCGGATAGTACGCCGTCGAGCAAGGTACCGAGCTCGGCCAGGTCGACCGTCACGTCGGCACGCAGCGGTGTGTGGCCGAGCGGTACGCCGATGACCTCGGTACCCAGGATTCGTTCGACCAGCTCGACTCGCCAGTCGCTCGCCATGAAAACGATGACGTCGTGATCGCGAAGCGTCGCGAGCGTCTCGAGGAGCCGGTTGAAGATGTCCGCGCCGGGCTGGTTCTCGATGGACTCGCGTTCCGACTGCGAGAACACGAGCACGAAATCGATGCCCTTCTCGTCGGCCAGGGCCTTGACCTCGGCGGAATTGGCCACCGGGAACGCCACGAGCGCCACGCGGGCGCCCCGGCGGATCTCGCCGATCGATTCGAGAAACGACACGAACGAGCGCTGTACGCCATGCGTGCGGGCGACCTCTTCTTGCGTGGCGCCTGCTTCGCGGTCGGCGAGAAGCTCGTCGAGTGCGTCGATCAGCTTCTCGCGGCTCACGACCTTATCGCCTATGCGGTAGAGCCTCATGCATGTCCCCCTCGAGCACACGCCCAACCTGCGGGTGTGCGCCGCACGTGTGCACAGATGTGTGTACAGAGTATACGCGTGAAGCAGCGCTGTCAGGAGTCGCTCGCCGCCGTTGTGAGAGCTATCAGCAGATCAGGCGTTGCGCTCCCATATAAGCATGAGGCCCTTGAGCGTGAGATCCACGTCAACGCTGGTGATCGTCTCGCACAGCGGAGCCATCTGGGGCGCAAGCCCGCCGGTCGCGACGACGGGCGTCTGCGTGCCGAGTTCGGTCCACACACGCCGCACCAGCCCGTCGACCATCGCCGCCTCACCCAGCAGCAATCCCGCCTGCACGCTCGCGCGGGTGTT
>JBGSMX010000238.1:0-4992 GCA_041739935.1 Coriobacteriia bacterium
GGTGCGCGATCGTGGGCTCGGGGCCGGCCGGCCTCGCGTGTGCGGGCGAGCTCGCGCGACTGGGCCACGACGTGACCGTCTTCGAGTCGCTGCATGCCCCCGGCGGAGTGCTCACCTACGGCATCCCCGAGTTCCGTCTGCCCAAAGCCATCGTGCAGGCGGAGATCGAGATGCTCTCCCAGATGGGCGTGACCATCGAGACCGACACGGTTGTGGGCGCCACCGTCACGATCGACGAGTTGCGTGCCGAGGAGGGCTTCGACGCCGTGTTCGTGGGCTCCGGCGCCGGTTTGCCGGTATTCATGGGCATTCCGGGCGAGAACCTCAACGGGGTCTACTCGGCAAATGAGTTCCTGACGCGAGTGAATCTCATGCGCGCCTACGAGTTCCCGACTGCCGACACACCGGTATGGCGCGGTCGCAAGGTCGCGGTTGTCGGTGGCGGTAACGTGGCTATGGACTCCGCGCGCACGGCGCTTCGACTGGGTGCCGAGGAGGTCTTTCTGGTCTACCGCCGCACCGAAGACGAGATGCCCGCGCGCAAAGAAGAGGTCCACCACGCGCAGCAGGAGGGCGTCGAGTTCAAGATGCTGTGCTCGCCGCTCGAGATCCGAGGGCGGGAAGGGTTCGTCACGGGGATAGTCGCGACCCGCATGGAGTTGGGCGAACCGGACTCCAGCGGCCGGCGCGCGCCGGTGTGCGTGATGGACTCGGACTTCGAGATCGAGTGCGACACGGTGATCATGGCCGTGGGCACGCGAGCGAACCCGCTGCTGTCAAACGCGGCTCCGGATCTGGAGCTGTCAGGCCGCGGCTACATCGTCACCGACGACGAGGGCGCCACGAACCTTTCCGGCGTCTACGCTGGTGGCGACATCGTCACCGGGGCGGCGACGGTCATTCTGGCTATGGGCGCCGGCAAGACCTCGGCGCGCGCCATGGACCGCTACCTGCGCACATCCGGCTGAGCGTCTCTGTCGCCGTTCGACGGTAGATGGAAGGTTCCTCCAGCTCGCCAGGTGTAGGCCGTGGGGTATAATCGGAGCGAATTGAGGGACAGTCGGCTGTTCGGGCCGACAGAAGGTATCCATTTGGCGCCCATGACGCCGAGGAACGCGAGGTGGGAAGTGTCGGGAGAGCAGATCTCGGTTCTCGTCATCGATGACGATGAGTCGATCGTCGAGATGATCAAGATGGGCCTTGAGGCCGACGGAATGCGTGTCCTGGGCGCGGGTGACGGCGGTGTGGGAATCGAAGTGCTCCAGCGCGAGCAGGTGGATGTCGTGGTACTGGATATCATGATGCCGCGGGTCGACGGGTGGATGGCACTCATGGAGATCCGCAACAACCCCGTGACCGCTGACTTGCCCGTCATCATGCTCACGGCAAAGACCCAGGACCTGGCGAAGATCCTCGCCTTCAAGCAAGGCGTGCAGCAGTACGTCACCAAGCCGTTCAACATCCTCGAGCTGTCTGCCCGCGTCGAGAGCCTGGCGCACGGCAGGCGCCGCATGATCGGCGACCACGCGGCGGCCGGCGAAGGCGACTTTCGCAAGTTGGCGGTGCGCAAGGGCGGGCGAACGGTCCTGCTCAACATCGAGGACATCATCTTCCTGTCCGCGCGCAACAAGTCGACCTATGCCCACACCTTCGAGAACCAGTACCTGGTCGATCTCACGCTGGGGGAACTCGAGCAGCGCCTGGCCAAGGAGAACTTCGTTCGCGCGCACCGCAGCTACATGGTCAATCTGAACAAGATCAAGGAGATTTTGCGGGTCGACGGCGCGTATGTGGTCGTCGTAGGCGACCGCGACGAGACGCACATTCCGGTTGCGCGCCGGCAGGCACGCACGTTTCGCGAGGCGGTGGGGATCTAGTGCGAAGCCCGGCTCGGCGCGCCTTGCGCGCGACACTCGGCGCGGCTCTGGTCGCGAGCATGCTTGTGGCGCCTTCCGCGGCGCTGGCCGAGAAGACGATCGCACTGAGCACAGGGACGTTCGACCTCGCGCTCGCTCCCGGACAGTCGGCTAACGATGGCCTGAAGGTCGCCAACAACGGTGACGAGCCCATTACCGCGCTCGTCTATACCGCCGACGTCGAGATCGACGAAGACGGGAACCAGACCTACACCCGGCCCTCGCCGACACCGGAGAACTACCTTGCGAGCCCCGCGTCGTGGATCAGGCTGAAAGTTCCCGACACCACCAAGATCGTGGCGAACACGCCGTACCTTGAGATGGCACCAGGGGATGAGCTGCCGGTCGATTTCGAACTTGTAGTGCCGCAAGGAGCTGCGCCGGGGGACTACAATACGGTCGTCTTCTTCGAGATGTTCGAGTTCGACGAGGGCTCAGAGGGTTCAGTATCGAAGGTATCCGGGCGCATCGGCGCGCGCATTGACCTGCGCGTCGTGGGCGAGGTCGTCGACAACATCACGCTCACGGACCTGTCCGCGCGCACGTTCGTAATCGGGGACACGACGCCGTTCGCGGTGCGCGTGTCCAACGAGGGCAACATCGACAAGAAGATCGACGTCCGTCTGGTCCTGCTGGGCGCTGGCGAAAGCGAGGAGTGGAGCCAGGTGCTCGAGGAGCAGGCTAACGTGTACGCACAGCGCGAGCGCTTCTACGACGGCGCCGTGGCCTTCGACGGTGTTGGTTTCGGGCGATACACGTTCCGTGCCGTCATGGACTACAACAAGGAGGTCGGTGACGGCGAAGGCACGGTCATCCCCGAGACTGCGACCGTCGAGCGCGAACTGTGGGTGATTCCGCTGTGGCTGGCGATCACCGCGCTCGTTATCATCGGCATCCCGCTCATCTACCTGACGTATCGTATCTCGACGCGCGGTGCCCGGGACGGACGCGAGCCTTCCCGGCGTCGGCGCCGCAGCGATCGCGACACTGACCCTCGCAGCAATCGGAGCAAGACGCCCGTCGACGCCAGGGAATCCGGCCGCGGGCCAAACGGCCCGGTTTCTGCCGTGGATTCGGGTCCGGAGGCTGAAGTCGCTGAGGGCCAGGACGAGCTGTGGGCGTCCGGGTCGATGTTCGAGGACGAAGACTAAGCACAGCACCGAGCGTCATATGGAACACAACGAAGAAGGGCGCCGCGTGTGCGGCGCCCTTCCCGATCCGTGCGACTTGTCTGGTCTAGTCCTGTACGGCGGTGTAGCCGTAGGTGAAGGTGTAGTCGTCAGGGGCGACGTCCCACGCTGCGTCAGCATTGAGGTCGAGCGTGTAGTCGACATCCATGACGGAGACGCCGCGGGCACCGATCGAACCCTGCGTTGCGGCCACGGCCTGGCTCTCGATTAGGAGCATGTTGGTCTCGCTCGTGAGATCGTTGAGGGCGCTATCGCAGGTGGGGTCAACGAGACTCCAGGCGTACGTCTTGTTTGACTTCACTGTGATGACCGGGCCCTGGAGGTCCATGTCGACGCCCATGTCGGCTACATCGATATCGGGGTAAGCGAACGTAGTGTCGTCGATGGTCATGGAGAATACCGGATTGACTTTGGCAGTGACGGTGACCGATTTACTGTCGGCAGTAGCATAAGCTACGAGCCCGAAGACGAGAGCCATCACTACGATGGCTACAAAAGCTGACTTCTTCATTACTCCACTCCTTCTCCTGTGTGGAACGATTCCTTCTTAGTTGGCCGAGTCGTCTCGGCCGCGCCTAGTGTGTTCATCGGGAGCTGTGATAGGGCACACAATAGCCCTTAGATAGGTGGGGAAATGCCGCGACAAACGGTCATCGGTCGCCGAGAATCTTACGCTTATCGCCCAAAGAACCCGTTCATATATGCACCGAATGGGTCAAACAAGCGCGAAAGTGGATAGCGCAGAGTGATTTCGAGCCAGATTTGGCCCGTGCCGCTCAGTTCTTGAGACTGTTGAGGGGCGCGGGGAAGCGACCTCCTCGGCGAATCAGGCGCGTACCCGCCCAGGCGTTGACGGCCATGATGGGCGCCGAGCCGAACAGCCCGCCGTACTCGACCATGTCGCCGACCTGCTTGCCGACCACAGGAATGAGGCGCGCCGCGGTCGTCTTGTTGTTGATGACGCCGATCGCGCAGGCATCCGAGATCACGGCGGCGAGCGTCTCTGCCGGCGTGTCGCCGGGCACGGCGATCATATCCAGGCCCACAGAGCACACCGCTGTCATGGCCTCGAGCTTCTCGAGCGTCAGAGCGCCGTCTTGCACGGCGCGGATCATGCCCTGGTCCTCGGATACCGGAATGAATGCGCCGGAAAGACCGCCGGTGGAACTCGTGCCCATCGCGCCGCCCTTCTTGACCGCGTCATTGAGTAGCGCCAGGGCGGTTGTCGTGCCGGGTCCGCCGCAGCGCTCGACTCCGATGGCCTCGATGATCTGCGCCACGCTGTCGCCGGGCGCAGGTGTGGGGGCGAGCGAGAGATCGACGATGCCCATGGCAACGCCGAGGCGCTTTGCGGCCTCGCGGGCGATGAGTTCGCCGGCGCGCGTGATCTTGAACGCCGTGGTCTTGATCGCCTCGGCGACCTGGGTGAGATCGGCGTCGTCTGGCAGGGAAGCGACCACCGCGCGTACGACGCCGGGGCCCGAGATGCCCACGTTGATGACGGCATCGCCCTCGCCGGCGCCATGAACGGCTCCGGCCATGAACGGATTGTCCTCGACCATATTGGCGAACACCACGAGCTTGCCGCATCCGAACGAGTCGCGATCGGCGGTCGCCGCCGCAGTCTCCTTGATGACTTCGGCCATTCGCAGGACCGCGTCCATGTTGATGCCGGCGCGCGTCGAGGCCACGTTGACAGACGAGCACACCCGGTCGGTTTGGGCGAGAGCCTGCGGGATCGAATCGATCAATCGCGCGTCGCCCGAGCCGATTCCCTTCTGCACGAGCGCCGAGAAGCCACCGATGAAGTCGACCCCCACCTCGCGTGCGGCACGGTCGAGCGCGAGCGCGATGGGCGTAATGTCGCGTGCGTCGCACACGGCGGC
>JBGSMX010000241.1:0-26258 GCA_041739935.1 Coriobacteriia bacterium
GCGCCTGTTCCGGCGCCTGTTCCGGCGCCCACTCGAAGCATCCCATGTCCGGCAGCGCGATCGAGTCTGCATCGCCGTCTTGCGGACGCAGCGTCCCCACAATGTCGTCGGGCGGGGCTAGCGCGAGATCGGCTGTATCCACGCATGGCGAGCCGAGCAGCAGCGTCACGTCGCCGGGCGCGGCACGCAGCGGGTCTGTGCCGATGACGCCTGCGCCAACGAGGTTCGTGCGGCTCGGATCGGCGACAAGCTCGTCCGACACGCAGCTGTAGCTGACCGAGTCGGCGCGCTGAATGTCGACTACGACATCCGGATTCCAATAGATGCTGTTAGCGATGTCGATCCTTGCCTCGGGATCCCCGGTTGCGACGCTGGGGGAGCTCACGCAGTCGGCGACGGTGTCGTTGCGCTCCGTCAAGGTTCCATCCGTGACGTGCCAGCCCGCGCCACCCTCGTGGGCTCTGGCGCTGAGGATCGCATTGTTGTGCGCGGCCACGACTGCCGAGCCGATCCTCGCGAAACCACCGAATCCTTCCGCGGAGTCGTCCGTCGAGTCATTGCCTGCCACCGTGATGTTGCCCGATGCAAGATACAGCGCGCCGCCATCGTACGCTGCGTGGTCGCCGGCAAACGTATTGCCCGAGATCGAGTGGGACTGTGCGCCTGTCGCTCCCATATAGATCGCGCCGGCCACGGACCCGAATGCGTCATTGCCGAGGAAGTCGTTGTGCTCGACCGTGATAGTGGACTCCGAGGTCAGCATCAGGAGCGCCCCGGCGATGTATGCGGAGTTGCCTTCGAACACGTTATCGAGAAACGTCGCGGAGACTGCTCCGATAAGCGTTACCGCACCGCCTTGTTCTGCTGAGTTGTCCCTGAACACGTTGCCCCGAACGAGCGGCTCGAGTGGCCCGGGCCCGGTCGCGAAGAGGGCGAGGCCACCGCCGAAGTAGCTAGACGCGTTGCCATCGAACACATTGTTCTCGATGAGGGGAGAGCCGGGCCCGGTCGGCGAACCCAGATGAAGGCTCACCCCCGACCCGGTATCGATGCCGCCACCCGTGAAGGTGAGTCCGGAGATCGTGTCGCCCCGCTCGAAGTACTCGCCTGTCAGCAGACCGCTGGTGCCATCGCCCGCAATGATCGTGACCTCGGGGCCTTGCGCGCCAATGAGGCTTGCTCCGTAGTCCCGGAGCGGGAACACCTCGCCATTGGCTGCGTCGTAGGTGCCTGGCTGTACCACGATCGTGTCGGATGCAGCGCTGCTGGCGAGCGCGTGGGTGATGGTCTTGAACGGCTCGGTCGAGGTACCCGGGTTCGTGTCGCTGCCGCTTGTGGCATCAACCCACAGGCTGCCGATCACATCGGCGGCGGCGAGTGTTGGAGTGGTTGCCACCGGCACCATTGTGAGCCCCAGTACGAGCGGCAGAAGCAGTCGAATTACGCGAAAGCGGATCGGAATCTGGCTCATGGCGGCCCCTCCTGCGAGATAGTGCTTACAGGATGGAGCGTCGGTTGCCGAACGACAAACGTTAACAATAGCGCGACGAACGGCCACACCAGGGGACAAAGGGTCGCACAGACCATATGAACGGTATGCCACGACCAGCATCGCGCGATACAAACGGTCTATTTGTCTCGACCAACGGTTAGCGACCTTATGAAGCCGGCCGCGCGCCACCCTCGCTGAGGATCGCGTGTTCGAGCGTCGGGGAGCGAGCCGGACACAAAGGTGCGAGGCCGCTGCTTCCACCGAACGAACCAGTCCACCTTACGGCTTAGGACCCATCCGGTTTCTTCAACGACCTCGCATAGCTGATTATGCTCCGATCTCGCAGCGATGCAACCATTTCAGGCAAGATCGAACCGACTTTGCGCCAAACGGTCGAAGTTGAGGACAGGTGGTCTGAGCTGCGGAGATTATCCACAGTTTCCACAGTTTCCACAGGCTCAGATCATGGTCACCCGCGCATTGCTGCCCTCCGGGGTTGCGCGGCAGACTCCTCGGCATGACCCGATTTCATCCCGGCGATGGTACCGTCGGCGGATTCGGCGGGCAGGGGTCGTCGGGTATATTTCTTCGGGCCTGGTGGGGGCACTGGGGAGGTCGTGATGAGACGAATCTCGATGACCGGGCCTACGCTCATGCTGCTCGTGCTTGCTGTGGCCGTGATCTCGTCCGCACTCACGCTCACAGCGTTGTGTGCGACGAAGCCGTGGGGAGATGACGTGGCCCGATCGCAGGCATTGGCTCAAGAGGCCATGCGGCAGTCAGAGTGCGTGGAGTTGAGGTGGGACACGCCGGTCGTTCACGAGTGGAGCGACTGCAACGGAACGGTTCTGGGCGAGTACACGACCACGCTCTACGAGTACACCGATGACTCTCAGAGCATCGCGCGCCTCGAGGCGTCCGAGCAGGAGGTCTCAACGTTGGTGAACTGGATGGCCACAGATCCGGTGATGAGGGGCCATCTGATCCGGCATGGTGTGACCGCGGAGAAGCTCGACTACATGGCGACTCACTTCGAGGCCGAGCCGCAGCTCAAGGCCTATCTTGCGTACCACGCTCGGTAGTGGGTAGGTGGCCAGGCACGTCGCAGACGTCGAGGTCCGCGAGTCGTCGAACGTCAGCCCGAGGACTTCGAGCCGTGCGCGCCGCGGCGGATCGTCGCTGTGACGCGCGTCCCGTCGCCGGGCGCCGACTCGATCTCGAGCCCACCACCCAACTGCGCCAGTCGCTCCTGAACGCTGAAGATCCCGAATGAGTCGGTCGGACGGGCACCCAGCATCGCGGGATCGAAGCCGGCTCCGTCGTCGACCACCGTGACAGAGACCGTGGTCGAATCCGACGACAGGATCATGCGGGCCGTGTCGCAGTGCGCGTGCTTGACAACGTTCATGAGCAGCTCGCGGGTCGAGCGGAACAAGGCGGCGCGGCATTCGTCGCACAGATTCTCGTTTTCTACAGAACCGGTGAACTCGCACGACAGGCCGTGCGAACTGCGCATCTGTTCGCATAGCCAGCGCATTCCCTGTTCAAATCCCAGTTCGTAGAGCACCTGTGGCGCGAGTTCGGTCGTGAGCCAGCGCGTCTGCGCAATCGCCCGATCGATCATCTCAAGTGCAATCTCCACGTCCGCGCCGGCGCACAAGTCCTCCGCGTGCGCCGTCATCAAACGGCTGCGTGCCACTGCGAGCGCCTGGCCCACCTCGTCGTCCAGTGCCTGCGCCAGTACCCGGCGCTCGCGCTCCTCTACGGCGACGACCTCTGCCGCCAGGGCCCGAAGGCGATCGCGGTACTCGCTTACCTTGCGCTCGGCCTCGACACGCGTGCTGATGTCCTGCGCTTCTATCAGCAGCGCCGGCCCGCCGTCGTACGCTATCGCGGTGGCGGTCTGCTCGATGGGTATCCTGCGACCGCCCAGCGTCATGATCTCGGCGCGAAGTGGGACTGTCGGCTCCTCGGGCGCGTTCGAGCCTGAGCCTATCGTGGACAGCAGGGTCTCGAGCGCGAGGTATGCCTCGGCGGTTCGCTGATCGATCGGAATCAACTCCGCGAGATTCAGGTCGATAAGGTCGTCGCGTGAATCCGCCTCGGCCAGCGCCGCGGCGGCCCGGTTCGCGTAGAGTATGCGCGCCTTGGTATCGACGATGACGATCGCGACCGGCGCGCCATCCAGCGGGGTCCGGTAGCGGTCGAGGCTTCGCTGCAATTCTGTGACTGTGCGATTCTCGTAGGCGTAGAGCGCGCTGCGGCCGACTACAATGATCGCGAGCAGTGCGGCCGAGGTGGCCAGAAGCGTCGTTTCCACCGGGTCACTCGTGCTAATGGCGGCATATATGGTCAGCGGGATCGCGAACAAGCTGAGGACCGTCACGGCCGTCGCCGGCCACTGCGGCAGTTCGATCAGCGGTTTCACGCCCACGGAGGTCTCGGCTGCGTAGGTCGCCCGCCACACTCCGGACAGCGCGAACATGCAATACGTCAGTACCAGGAAGGTGTCTATGAGCGTGCCGGCGCGCGACCCTATCACGTATGCGTGGGCAAAGACCCCGATCAGAGTCGCAATCACTCCCGAAGCGCCGGCGGCGGCACCCAGGGCGATCAGCCGCCCCCACGGGGTCCATGCATTCCCCCTGAAGAAGACAGGGAAGAGAACGAATCCCATCGTCGCGACAGCGTAAGCGGTGAAGAGTGCCGTGCGAACCGTGTGCTCCCCGGGCTCGGCGAGTCCCAGCGGGCGCAGCACGAACACGCGCAGAAGGATGAAGACGACCAGCATGGTAGAGAACAGGTCCATGCCGGTCCCGACCCTACGCAGCCGCCCCGTTCCGCCCGGACTGCCCAGGTCGAGCATGACCGGGGCGATCAACAGAACGCCCAGCAAGAGCCCCACATCTTCGAGCGAGGGGGTCTTCGGGTTCACCCCGAATGCGAAGTACGAATAGGTGCGCCACAGGCCCCCGGCCGCGAAGGAGGCCAGAGCAAGTGAGAAATACGTCCAGAGCTTCCGCTCGTTACCCACGAGTCGTTGCCGCGCATACACGACTGCGACACATGCGATCAGCATCGAGCACTGATACATGATTGCGGAAATCGAACCACGCACCGACTCTGCGAGCGGCAGCAACGCGAGCAGCAAATGAGCCAGGACATACCCGCCCAGAACCGCCGAGGCGGTCTGCCTCATGCGCACCGGGTCGCTCAGTGATGCCATGCTCGTTCCTTCGTCACTCGTCGAGCCCGAAAGCCCTTTCGGTATCGCGCACTTCACGAGGTGCCCTCGGCAACATGGATGTGCCCCCAACCGGTCGCTTCGAAGCAATCGTAGCAAAATGCGCGTACTTGGACGCCCATTTGGACACCGCGCTCCGCAGGGCCGCGGGTTGGCAGGCGCCTTTGCCGTCGGGATCCCCTTCCGCGTGCTCGCCTCGCCCGCGCTTCACCTTGCTCTCGCAACGGTATACCTTCTTGTAGCGACTCGAGAGTCGGCCACACCCGGAGGCGCCCATGCCCGTGATCAGCCGTAACCAGCGCTACCGCCGCATCGTCACCGTCCTTATCGACGAGGGCTTCGGCACGATTCTGGATCAGGTGGGGCTGCGTGCCTCATGGATCTCGAACCTGCGTCGCGACAAAGGCACCGGCCCCGATCAGAACCTGACGCCGGAAGAGCGTGTCCGGCGCACCATGGAGCGCCTGGGCCCCACCTTCGCCAAGATCGGCCAGTTGCTGTCCGTGCGCCGCGACATCATCCCCGGTCCGCTCGCCGACGAGCTCACCAAACTCCAGGACGAGATGGAGCCGTTCTCGTTTGCCGAGGCGCGTGACCAGATCGAGGCCGAGCTCGGTGCGCCTCTGCTCGAGCTCTTCGCCGAATTCGCCGAGGAGCCTGCGGCAGCTGCAAGCATCGGCCAGGTACACATGGCCGTACTGCACGACGGCACTCCCGTCGCCGTCAAAGTCCAGCGGCCCGGCATCCGCGATGTGATCGAGGCCGACCTCGACATCTTGCGCACTCAGGCCCGGCGCATCCATGGCCGCACCGATCTGGGCCGGCGCTATGACGTGGTCGCGCTCGTCGACGAGTTCGCGCGGGTTCTGCACGAGGAGTGCGACTATCTGCACGAAGCAGAGAATGCGGAGCGCCTTGCTACTGATTTCGCCGAGGACCCGACCGTCTACTTCCCCAGGGTCTCGTGGGATCTGACGACCTCGACGGTGCTCACACTCGAGCGCATTGACGGAATCCCGTTCAACAAGCCCGAGCGCCTCGACGAAGCGGCCGTGGATCGAACGGAGATCGCACGTCGGGGTATCTCGTGCTACTACGAGCAGATCTTCATCCACGGCTTCTATCACGCCGACCCGCACCCCGGGAACCTTTTCGCGATGGCTGATGGGAGGGTCGCATTCACGGATTTCGGGCGCGCTGGCTATCTGAGCGAGGAGGCGAAGGGCCATGTCGCCGATCTGCTTGTCGCAATCATCGAGCAGGACGGTGAGGCCGCCGGTGACGTGCTGCTCGAGGTAAGCCGCAGCACGGCGGATGTCGACGCGATCGGCCTGAAGCGGGACGTGACCAAGCTCATCGCCAAGTACTACGACCTTCGTCTCAACGAAGTCGACACCCGTCAGCTCGTCTTCGAGATCATGTCGCTGATCGGGCGGCGGGGTCTTACCCTCGAAGCCGAGTTCGCGCTGCTACTCACTACGCTTGCGACGATCCAGGCGCTGGGCACCGCAATCGACCCGGAGTTCCACTTCGTGGAGTCCGTCACGCCTTTCGCGCGCCGGATCATCGAGGAACAGGCGCAGCCGACAACAATCGCGAAGGGCCTGTTCACGACCTTTCGGCGCTCGCTCAAGGCGATCCAGAAGTTGCCGGACCATGCGAACCGCGCGCTGAAACGCGTCGCGGACGGGGACCTGCGGGTGACGGTTCGGCCCGGCGGCTTCGATCCGCTCATGGCTCGCGTCGAGCAGGCGATCGACCGCCTGGCGTTCGCGCTCGTGGTCTCGGCGTTCGTCCTGGGCTTCTCGTGGTTGCTTGCTCCCACCGATCTGCCGTGGTGGCTTGAAGCGATCGCCGGCTTTGCGCTCGTGTGCGCGGCCGGAGTGGGCGTGTGGTTCTTCCTGTCAATCATGCTGCGGCGCTGGCGCCAGCGCCGCGATGAATGCTGAGCTCGCAACGCTGCAACTGACCCGCCAATATGCGACGTAGTTCCTCAGCGGTACTTGTTACGCGTTTCACAATCGGGCTCAGTGCTGAATTGTCGTCGAAACATCCGTGGGCTACACTGCGGAAACAGGGTAAGGATGCCGCTGACAAGTTGAGCAGCGCGCAAAGCATGGGCCGTGAGTGTGCCAGACCGGCAAGTCAAGGTGCACACGTGTCCACGATCACGAATCGAGGCGAACGCAGTTGAAACGTATGGCATCACTGATCTCATTGCTTCTCGTACTCTCTCTTGTTCTGGTGGGCTGCTCGGGTACCGAGGAAGCTTCCACCGAAGGCGGCTCTGAAGAGAAGATCCTGATCGGTGCGGCTCTGTGCCAGACCGGCATCCAGGCGCCGCTCGACGAGCCGGCACTGCGCGGTGCGCAGCTCGCTGTTGACGTGCTCAACGAGAACGGTGGCATCTTGGGCCGGCAGGTCGAGCTCGTGAACATGGACGGCCAGTCCGATCCTGTCACGGTCGGCAATGTCGCCAAGCAGATGATCGACCAGGGCGCTGTGGCCATCATCGCGCCGAGCGACTTTGACTTCGGCGGCCCTGCCAGCCGCGAGGCTCAGACCGCGGGTATCGTGGGTCTGTCCCCGTGCGCCTCTTCGCCGCTGTACGGCTCGGCCGCGCTGGGCGATAAGCAGTTCACGATGTCCATGTGGAACACCACGATGGGCGCCGCGACTGCCGAGTATGCCTACGACCAGGGCCTCGAGTCCGTCTACGTCATCACCGACGACTTCATCGACTACACCAAGAGCCTCAGCCGCTACTTCATCGAGCGCTACGAGGAGCTCGGTGGCGAGGTCATCCTCGAGGACACCTACACGCAGGGCCAGGCCGACGTCTCGGCACAGCTCGCGCGTATCAAGGCCCTCCCCGAGCAGCCTGACTTCATCTACGTTTCGTCCTACATGCCCGACCTTGCGCTGATCATCCGTACGCTTCGCGAGTCCGGCATTGACGTGCCGGTCTACGGTGGCGACTCCTACGACGATCCGGGCCTGTTCGAGGCCCTGGGCGCCGAGTACGGCAACGACGTCCTGTTTGACACCCATGGTTATCTTTCCGAGGACGGCAATGCAGCGTTCCCCGAGTTCGCCGCTGCTTACGAGGCGAAGTTCGGTAACGCCCCGGCCGAGGTCTGGATCATGCCCGGCTACGACGCCGTGATGGTTCTGGCACAGGCCATGGAGGCCGCCGGCTCGACCGATGGTGCCGAGATGGCGCTTGCCATGGAGGAAGAGACCTTCGACCTGCTGACCGGCGAACTCGACTGGTCCGATGCTGCGTCCGGCCACGAGCCGAACAAGGCAGCTGCGCTTGTCGAGCTTCAGGGCGGCGCCCCGTCGTTCATCGGTTGGGTAATTCCCGAGAGTATTCCCGCTCCGTAGTACCTGGATTCAAAGCGCGTGAAACGCTCGGGAGAGAGTTCGTAGTGCAGGACTCTCTCCCGACGTTTGCGCCTGAGTCAGGGGACGGACGTCACATCCAACACAGGAGAACTGCATGGATGCGCACGACACGCAACGCGAAAGTGTTCTGCAGATAGAAGGACTCAGTAAGTCATTCGCCGGCCTCAAGGCCGTCGACCAGGTCAGCTTCAGCCTCAAGACCGGGCAGATCCTGGGGCTCATCGGCCCCAACGGATCGGGCAAGACCACCCTGATCAACGTGGTCACGGGCCTGCTTCCCGCCACGAGCGGGCGCATCCGCGTCGACGACGTCGAGACGACGAAGAAGCCTCCCCACCGGGTGGCACGGGCGGGCATAGCCCGGACATTTCAGACGATCCGTCTGTTCGATCAGCTCACCGTACTCGAGAACGTAGAGGTTGCCGCGGTCAGCATGGGGCGGAGCCGCCGTCACGCCGTGACGATCGCTCACGAGCTCCTGGCCGAGATGGGCCTGGACCGCTGGTCCGCGAGCCTCGCAAGCGAGCTGCCCTTCGGCCACCAGCGCAAGCTAGAAATCGCCCGCGCACTCGCCATGAAGCCCAAGTTCCTGCTTCTCGACGAGCCCGCCGCGGGCCTCAACGAGGAAGAGAGCGACCAGCTGCTCGATCTGTTGCGCACGATCCCGGAGCGCAAGCACGTGGGCATGCTGGTCGTGGACCACGATATGCGTCTGATCATGAGCCTGTGCCAGCGCCTCCATGTCTTGAACTACGGCAAGACGATCGTCGAGGGGACGCCGGAAGAGGTTCGGTGCAACGCAGAGGTCGTCACTGCCTACCTGGGGAGCACCGCATGAGCGAGAACACCATGCTGTCCGTCCGCGACCTGCGGGCCTCCTACGGCGCGATCGCCGCGCTGCATGGAGTCTCCGTCGAGGTCGCAGAGGGCGAGCTCGTCGCTCTCCTCGGCGCGAACGGAGCGGGCAAGTCAACAACGCTGAAATCGATATGTGGCGTGCTGCGTCCAGTCAACGGCACGGTCACATTCATGGGCGAGGAAATCGCCAACAAGACCCCCGAGTCGATTCTGAGAAAGGGCATCTCGCTTGTGCCCGAGGGGCGCGAGATATTCACGAGCCTTACCGTTGCCGAGAACCTCAGGCTCGGCGCCTTCGCCTCATACAAGAAGGCTCGCTACGAGGCGGATCTTGAGGAGATGTTCGGCCTATTTCCGATTCTCAAAGAACGCCTGCACCAGCCCGGTGGCCTGCTTTCCGGCGGAGAGCAGCAGATGCTGGCGATCGCTCGCTCGCTCATGAGCCACCCCAAGCTGCTCATGCTCGACGAGCCGTCGCTGGGACTCTCCCCGACCATGACTGACCAGATCTTCGAGCTGATCGGGGACCTTCACAAGCGCGGTACCACGATCCTGCTGGTCGAGCAAAACGCCGAGCGGGCGCTCGAGATCGCCGATCGTGTCTATCTGCTCAAGACCGGCAACATCGAGTTTGCAGGCACCCCGCAACAGATGGAGAGCGAAGTTGATATCGCGGCAGTCTACTTTGGTGGGGAAGACGCCGGCGAGAGCTGCGAGGTGGTCTCGTGACAGGTGAGTTCTTCATCAACACGCTGAGCCTGGGCAGTCTCTACGCACTCATGGCGCTCGGCCTCGTGTTCGTCTACGGGATTTTGAAGCTCGTCAACTTCGCGTACGGCGAGTACATCATGATCGCCGGGTACACCATGTTCGTGCTGGGCACCTACACCGGCGTGCCATGGTACTTCACGATGCTCCTGGCCGTCGTTGCCGCGGCTTTCACCAGCTACATGACGGAGATCGTCGCATTTCGACCGGTGCGCACGAAGTCCATGAGCGCGATGCTCGTCACCTCGTTTGCGGTGAGCATGCTGCTGCAAAACATGGTGCTGCTCGTGGTCTCGCCGCGCGCGCGGGCGGTACCTTTGCCTGCGCTGTTCAACGAGTCGGTCGTCGTCTTCGGAGTCACGACGCCGTTGCGCAACATCCTCACGATCGTCACGGCTGTGGTGCTGCTCGTCGGGCTGTCACTCCTCATGAAGTACACCGTGCTCGGCATCGCGATGCGAGCTGCTGCGGATAAGTTCACGACGACCAGACTGATGGGCGTGCCGGCGAACCTGGTGATCTCGGTCGCGTTCATCATCAGCGGTACTCTCGCCGGCGTGGTATCGATCTTCTGGGTCAGTCGCTCGGCGAGCGTTGACCCGCTGATCGGTTTCGCTCCGCTCCTGATCGCGTTCATTGCGACCGTCATCGGCGGCATGAACAGTCTGACCGGCGCGGTTGTGGGCGGGTTCGTCTACGGGCTGCTGTTCAACGCACTTAGCATCATGCTGCCCGCGTCTATGCTCAACTTCCGTGACGCATTCATGTTCGTGATCGTGATCTTGTTCCTGCTGTTCAGGCCCGAGGGTCTGATTCGCGGGAACTACACCGAGGAGCGTGTGGGCTGATGGCAGACCGTATTTCTTCAGGTGGGGTTGCCCGCCACTCGACGCCCTGGCTCTTCATCATCCCGATCGCACTGGGCGCTGTCATCGTCAACGCCTTCGCCTCGCCATTGGTCGTGGGCCTCTACACGTACTTCTGCGTCACGTTGATGCTCGTGTTGGGTCTCCAGATGTTCATGGGCAACTCGGGGATCCTCAACTGGTCCTACGTAGGGTTCATGGGCGTCGGCGCCTTCGCATCATCGATTCTGTCCGTGGCGCCTGCCGTCAAGGCCATGGGCGTGCCCAACATGTATCCCTTCCTGGTCGAGCTCAACGCGCCCATTCCGGTGGCGATCCTGGTCGGTGGTTTGGTCGCAGCGGCGATCGCCATCGTGATCGCGTGGCCGCTGATGCGGTTGTCCGACGCCGTAGGTGTTATCACGCTGTTCGCCACCCTGATCGTATTTCACGTGATCATGACCCAATGGGACAACGTCACGAATGGACCGCGGACCTTCTTCGGGGTCCCATTCTTCACGACGATTTGGATCGGGGCCGGTGCGGCGATCGTGACCATACTCGTTGCCTACTACTTCCGCGAGTCGTCGCTTGGCTTGCGGCTGCGTGCGTCGCGCGACGATCGGCACGCGGCGATGGCCGTCGGCGTCAACATGGTCGCAGTGCGCTACTTCACGTTCGTGCTGAGCTCGTTCATTGCCGGGGTTGCCGGCGGGCTGTGGGCGCACTACATCACATCGTTCTCTCCCAGCACGTCGTTCTACGTCACGGAGATCTTCGTCCTGCTCACGATGCTCGTCATCGGCGGAGAGGGGAGCATCTCCGGAGCCTTCGTGGGAACCGCGATCATCACGGTGCTGCGCGAACTCCTCCGGCAGGTCGAGAGCCTGATCAACAACTCAGGCGTGAGCCTGGACGTGTACGGCCTGACGCAGGTCTCGATGGCGATCCTCATGATCGTGATCCTGATCTGGCGTCCGACAGGGATCATCGGCGGTCAGGAGCTTCGGTGGCCGCTGTTCAAGAAGAAAGGCGTGGCGGAACCGGCGAGCGGCGCCGAGTGACTGCGCGGCAGTGCACTGCATCGCCTGTACCGGGTAGCGTGTCTCGAATAGGGAGGCTGGATCATGGCGTGTGAAATCACCCGCGACAAGGCATTCTTCGCGTTCTCCCCGGATGTGGAGCCGGTGTTGCGTGCGCAACAAGGCGAGGAGATCAAGCTCACCACGCACGACTGTTTCAGCGGACAGCTGGAGTCGTCGTCCGACACGCTCGAGACCCTGGACTGGAGCATCACGAACCCGGCGACCGGGCCGGTCTGGATCGAGGGCACCAGACCCGGCGATCTGCTGCGCGTCGACCTGCTCGAGGTCAAAGCGACCGGTCCCTCGGTCATGGTCACGATCCCCGGCGCAGGTGCCATGGGCGACTTGATCACCGAGCAGGAGACCACGATTCTGGAGCACGTGGGCGACACGGTCGTGTACAAGGGTAAGGTCACCGTCAAACAGAACCCCATGCTGGGCGTTATCGGCGTGGCTCCTGCTCAAGGCGAGATTCCCAACTCGACTCCCGGTGGCCATGGCGGCAACATGGACTGCACGCTGGTCACCACGGGCGCGAGTCTGTACCTCACTGTTGGCGTCGAGGGCGCGCTGTTCGGCACGGGTGATATGCACGCGGTCATGGGTGACGGCGAGGTCGTCATCTGCGGTGCCGAGACGCCAGGTGAAGTCCGCATGACCGCCCAGGTGGTGGACATCCCCGCGCTGCCCACGCCGTTCATCGAAAACGACGAACTGGTGGCCGTGATCGCATCGGCCGCCACGGTTGATGAGGCATACAAGATGGCCGTGGATGAGATGCACGGCTTCCTTACGAAGATCGTGGGCATGACCGTCAACGACGCGGCGATGCTGATGAGCCTGGTGGGCAGCCTGAAGTTCTGCCAGGTTGTTGACCCGCTCATGACCGTGCGCTTCGAGTTCCCGAAGTCAGTCCTCGCCGACTACGGATTCGCAATGCCGCGCTAGGGGCGCGCAGCGAGTTTGTGCGGCTCACCCTTGCCGGGAAACGTGGTTGACCCGCCCGGCCCAAACGCGTAAGCGGCTCCCGCATCGGTGGCCAGGGCATCGCTGCCCATGGCGCCCACGAAGACGCGATCGCCCGAGACCGAGGGGTTGCCCATGATGTCGCCGGGCGCGCTGTCGTCCGCGATGAGCTTGGCCGTTTGGGTCCACCCCGCCGAGGAATCGAACACGTAGACCGCTCCGGCATCGCTCCCGCCATCGTCGTCGTAGTGCGCGCCGATTGCAGCAAGCGAACCATCGAGGCTCACGAAGTAGCCGATTTCGTCGTAGGCGCCGGCTCCGGCCGGGACGAGTTTGACCGTCTGTGCCCAGGCGCCGTCCGTGCGCGAGAAGGCATACGCTGCGCCGCACGTCGTCCCCAGATCGTCATCGCCCCACGCACCGATCAGAGCGGTATCGCCGTCGAGATCCACGGAGCAGCCGAACATGTCGTTGGACACGCCGTCGGCCGCCTGCAAGGTCGCTTCCAGCGACCACGCGCCGTCGGTGCGGGTGAACACGTATGCGAAGCCCTGGTCGTAGGCGGACTGGAAGCCATGCGCGCCTACCAGGATCGAGTCGCCCGATACGGCGAGCGAGCACCCGAAGTAGTCGTAGGCGCCGGTGGGGGACACCAGAATCGCCTGCTGCGTCCATCCTGACTCCGTCAGCGTGTAGACGAAGATCTTGCGTCCACCCGCAAAGGCGATGGTGTCGCCGTCAACTGCGACCGCGGCTCCTGCCCTTCCGTACGCGATGCCGCCGACCGGCAGCAGTTTCGTCTCGAGCTCCCAGCCGTCAGTGCCGCGAGCGAACACGTACACCGCTCCGGTGTCGGTCCCGAGGTCGTCGTCGCGCGGAGCCCCGACAACGACGCGGTCCCCCGAGACCCCCACAGCCTGCCCGAAGCGATCGTCGAAGCCCAGTCCCGCAGGTCGCAGCGTCGCCTGCAACGTGAACGCATCGTCAGCCGCGTCGAATACGTAGGCTGCACCGGCATCGACGGCACTTGCATCGTTGAGGTTCGCGCCGGCCACTGCAACTGCGCCGTCGAGATCTACCGCATACCCGAACTGATCGCCGGTGGCTCCGTCGGCAGCCGTTACGCGGGCTATCTGTGTGAAGCCGCTTGGTTCGGGCCGACCCGCCGCGGGGTAGGTGGCCACAAGAACGAGCGCGATCGAGAGTAGCACCGCCCGCACGAGCGGACCGGCCGGGTGGTTGATCGAACGCATGGCGAAGACCTCCTCGGAGCGCCCCTCCACGAGAGAGAACGCTCTGCGTCGCTTCGGGGATGCGCGGCGCATGAGGCGCGTTGCGGCCGGTGCTAGAATGAGTCGCGTGCTTAACCGACCTGAACTCCCGCGGCCGCATGGTCTGAGCGGGGGATGGGGAGATGCGACCGATGCAGCAGGAGCGGTTCCGGTCCCGGGACGCGTATCGGCGGGGTCTCGTTGTCGCGCTCGTCGTCTTTCTCGTTGCTCTGCTCGTCGGTGGGGTGTGGTTCTACTTCGCCGAGGAACGCCGGGTCAGGGCCGCAGTGTACTCGGAGCTCGAAAGCATCGAGGAGTTGAAGGTTGGCGAGATCGCGCGATGGCGCGAGGACAGGCTCGCCGAATCCGGGGTTATCGGGCGCGACCCGACGCTGGGCCACTTCCTGATCGAATCACGCGGAGCGTCGGGCACTGTCGAGAGCACCCCGGTCGCGGACTGGTTGGCCTCAACGGCGCAAGGGCTGCTCTACAGCGGCATCGTGGTGCTCGACGCCGACCTGAATGTAATCTTGCAGACCGACGGCGCGCATACAGATTTCGCTGAAGAGGCGCAGGAGCGGATCCGCACCGTACTCGAGGGCGGACCAGCCGTACTGACCGAGCTGCACAGGGCACCGGGTCAACAAGTCGTGCACATCGGGGCGATTGCTCCCGTCGTCGACCCCCGCAATCCACAAGGTGAACCACTCGCGGCCGTCGTCGTTCAAATCGATGCTAACGAGTTTCTCTACCCGCTGGTTGAATCGTGGCCGACCCGGAGCGCGACGGCGGAGACCCTGCTCGTCAGGCGGGACGGCAGCGACGCGTTGTTCCTGAATGACCTGCGCCATCAGGCAGGAGCCGCTCTCGAGCTGCGAATTCCACCGAGCGATTCCGAAGTAGCCGCGGTGATGGCACTCAAGGGAGTAACCGGCGTGGTCGAGGCCACCGACTACCGTGACGTCCCGATTCTTGCCGCGATCCAGCCGATTCCGGACTCCCCGTGGTACATGATCGCGAAGGTCGACATGGAAGAGGCCTTCTCGGCGTGGCGGACCCGCGCGATCCTGATCGTGCTGGTCGTACTCGGCATGGCGCTGCTCGCCGCAGCGACCGTCGGCATTCTGTGGCAGCGCACCCGCGCTGACTCGCTGCACGAGTTACTCGCGGTTGAGCGCTCGCGGCGCGAGAGCGAGGCGCGCTACGAGGCGACCCTGCTCTCGGTGGGTGACGGCGTGGTCGTGACCGACGCCGAATGCCGGGTGACCCTTCTCAATCCGGTTGCCGAGCAGCTGACCGGGTGGACCATAGGCGAAGCGCGCGGATTGCCGGTGGAAGACGTCTTCAAGATCGTGAACGAAGACACCCTCGAGCCGGTCGAGAATCCGGTGCGTGCGGTCTGCCGAGCCGATCGAGTGGTGGGCCTGGCCAACCATTCGGTGCTTCTGTCCCGCGACGGGCAGGCGCGACCGATCGCGGACAGTGGTGCGCCGGTTCACGACGATGGCGGGGCGCTGGTGGGGATCGTGCTGGTGTTTCGCGACCAGACCGAGGAACGCGCCTCACGCAACGCCATCACACGCACGAACGAACGGCTCGAGCGAGCCGAGCAGCACGCGCTGCTGGGTAGCTGGGAAATGGATCCGGTGACGGGCGAGGGCTGGTGGTCTACTCAGATGTACCGGCTCGTCGGGATCGATCCGCATGCGGGGATGCCCACGTTCGATGAGTACGTCGAACACGTCCACCCACACGACCGCGACAAGGTTCGCGGCGCGCTCGAGGCCATGGTTGCGGCACGCGAGCCTGTTGTCTCCCAGTTCCGCACCGATCCGGCGCGTGGGCCTGTGCGCGTATTGAGCCCGACGGTTCACATCGAGCGTGACGCAGGCGGCGTTATCGTGGCGATATCCGGGACCGTGCTCGATGTCACCGGCTTCTACGAGGCGCAGCAAGAGATCCTGCGGCTGAACGAATCGCTCGAGGCGACCGTGGACGAACGTACCGAGGAGCTCATGGCGGCGACCGAGGAACTCCAGTCGGCCAACGAGGAACTCATGGCTACCAACGAGGAGCTCCATACCACCGCCGAGGAAGTGATCTCGGTCAACGAGCGCCTGACCGAGGCGAGCGAGGCGAAGACCCGGTTCCTGCGCGCGATGAGTCACGAGCTGCGCACGCCGCTGAATTCGATAATCGGCTTTTCCGACGTCATGGCACGGGGACTCGCAGGCGAGGTGAACCCGGAACAGAAGCGGCAGCTCGACATGATCCACCATTCCGGAGGCCATCTGCTCGCGCTGATCAACGATATCTTGGACCTGTCCAGGATCGAGGCCGGGAGGGTCGACATCAACATGGACATGATCGACGCCGGATCGCTCGCGTCTTCGGTGCTCGATGCGGTCTCGGGCCAGGCGCGGGCAAAGGGTCTGGCACTCGAGTTCGAAGTTCTGGACGGGCCCATCGAGCTCATGAGCGACCCACGCAGGGTCGAGCAGATACTATTCAACCTGATTGGCAATGCGGTCAAATTCACCCAGGAGGGGAGTGTCAGTCTCACGATCGCACCCTCCGGTGAGGGTCTGGTCTCGTTTAGCGTGCGCGACACCGGGCCGGGCGTCGCCCTGGACGACCAGGAGCGGGTCTTCGGTGAGTTCGCGCAGGTGGAGCTCCATCACAACGGCGATCAGCAGGGCACCGGTCTGGGGCTGGCGATATCGCGCGGACTGGCGCAGATACTGGGCGGCAGCATCTCGTTGTCGAGCCGTGTGGGCATAGGGTCGACCTTCACGCTCGTGCTGCCCGTGAGTCGCCTGGACGACTAGCAGCCCGTCGCCCGGAGGACGCCAGCCTCCCTCACCTTCTCTCCGCGCGCCCCGAAACGTTCCGCGTCAGTGCTGTCGCACGTCAGAGCGCTGCGGGTTATCCTGAGACCGTGGAGGTTGAGGAGGTTGCCCGTGTTCTGGGATCGGTTCCGTCTGCGGACTCGCCTGATCGTCATCATCGCGCTGATCATCCTTGCGGTCTTGCTTGTCGCGGGCTACTCGGCGATCTCGTCGTTCGACTCCGCCATGGAGGCGCAGGCCGACGACGCGATCGAGAGCAACATGAGGGTTGCCTGGGCGACTCTCGATGAGACCCGGCTCGATCTTGAGCGCACGACCCTGGATCTTGCGCGTGATCCTGCGCTCGCAGGAGCGCCCGATCCCGTGACGCTTGCGTCGCAGCTTCGCGCGAGCAATCGCATTGCCGGATGCACGTATCTGGCAGTCGTGACCAAGGGCGGGACCGTGGTCGCGGCAAGCACGCTACTCCCCGAGTACCCCACGCAGTGGGAGACACTTCGCAGCTACGCGGCGAGCAGCGCTCCACAGGCGACATCGTTCTTTGCTACGGTCCCGCAGACCGAACTCGAGGATCTGGGTCTGGATGCGAGCCTGGCGCTCAGGGCCACGCAGACCGAGGGCGGCACGATTGTCGAGGGCGAAGAGGAGGGCGCGCTCTCTGCAGTCGCGTTTGCGCCCATACAGGTGATGGGGGCGCCCGGGGTTCTTGTGGCCGTCGATGCCCTCAAGCTCGATCTCGAGTTTGTCGACGGGATCGTCGATCGCCTGGGCGGCACGGCAACGACGTTTCAGGGTGGGGTGCGTGTCGCCACCACGGTTGTGAACGATGAGGGACAACGCGCTGTGGGCACCGTGGTCTCGGACCCGGTACGCGAGCAAACGCTCGACGGCGGCGAGCCTTTTCGGGGCGAGGCGTTCGTGGTCAACCAGGACTTCCTCACCGCCTACGACCCGATCTTCGATCCGGACGGTCAGGTCGCCGGGATGCTTTACGTGGGGCTCCCGCTCGAGAACTACTCGGCCGTGACGACGGCGTTCGCAACGCGCTACTCGATCATCATGGTCATCGCGCTGCTGGCGGCCATCCTCATCGCGGGCCCGATCGCCAATCAGCTGACGCGGCCGGTCGCCGGGGCGAGCGAGGCCGCAACGCTTGTGGCTACCGGCGATCTGACAGTCGAGGTCCCGGTCGACGGGTATCCGGAATCGCGAGCACTCGGAGAGGCCTTCAACTCCATGATCGGTGGTCTGCGCACGATCATCACCACCGTCGAGGAGTCCGCCTCGAGCCTGAGCTCGGTGTCCGCCCAGATATCCGCGGCTTCGCGAAACTCCGCCGAGCAGGCGTCACGGCAGGCGTCATCGGTCGCCGAGACGACCGCCACCGTCGAGGAGCTGTCACGTACGTTCAACGCCGTGGCCGAGGGTGCGGGTCGCGTGCTGATGATCGCCGAGGATGCCCTCGAGGCCGCGCAGGGGGGTCGCGAGACGATAGACGAAGGTGCTCGTGAAATGGCCGATCTGACCCGGGGCGCAGAGCAAGTCCGTGAGGCTTCCTCGGCGATGACCGAGGTCGCGCACGACATCACCGAGATGACGGCGATCATCGGCAGCATCTCGGAGCAGACGAAGATACTTGCCATGAATGCTGCGATCGAGGCCGCGCGTGCGGGTGAAGCGGGCAAGGGCTTCGGGGTCGTAGCTACCGAGATACGCACCCTGGCCGACACGGTCGGTGCCTCGGCGGGACGCATATCCGATCTCGTGGCCGGAATCGGTCATGCGAGCAAGGCGCTGGTCGACATCGCCGCCCGTCAGTCGGACCTCACGGCCGAAGCCGCGAAGCGCAGCGGCTCGTCGCGTGACACATTCGACAGCATCCTGGAGCACATGGACTCCACGGCGCAGGCCGCTCGGGAGATCGCAGCAGCTTCGGCGCAGCAGAAGTCGGCAGCCGATCAGATCGTGAACGCCATGCAGCAGGTGAGCACGTCGTCGCATGAGACTGCAAGCGCTTCACGCCAGTTGGCCGAGGCCTCGGGCGAAGTGGAGCACGAGTCAGACAGGCTCACGCGCAGCCTGGGTGGGTTCAGGATCAGGCGGTAGGCGGCTCACCTTACTCGACGCGGCGCCCCTACTCGATACGGTGCCCCTACTCGACGCGGTGTCCCTACTCGACGCGGCTGAGCAGGGCCAGGCTGTGTTTGGTCACCGTGTCGAGCAGCGAGATCGTTTGAGAGTCCTCTACCTGGAACAGCGCGATCATGGTGTCTTCGAAGGTGTCGATCTTGACGTCGATCGACCCTTTCTCGTTGACTGTCCACGTGCCGGTGAGTTCGCCCAGCTCGAACGTCCCGTCCTCGGCAAGCACGATCTGCTCGCCTTCGAACTTGTACCATTCGAGCCACATGTCAGCGGGGCCCTGCCATACGCCTGCAGCGAGTGTACGGATATCGAACGGCTCGCCCTTGGTGTACTCGACATGCTTCAGGAGCTGGCCCTCCATGTACTCCAGGACGAGTGTGTCCCACTTCCAGGTGGCATCGACCGGCGAACCGTTGATGCGCAGGCCATCGTCGGTGAAGGCCCAGGTTCCGGCGCTCGTGAACTGCCAGCCGTCTGAGTTGTCAGCGGCCAGGTGCGCGCCGTTGGAGGCCAGAACCGTGCCGACGGTGTCGGGGTAGACCGTGAGGATGGTGGTCTCGTCTTCGACCGTCATCTGCGAGGACGTGAGCACCCACACCGTGTCCTCGATCATGGACTGGCGGGCGGGCATCCCGGTGACGAAGACCATGAGGGCCGCGATTCCGGCAGCCGCCACGACCAACACGCCCGCCACAACGGCGAGCCTGACCCAGCCGGGCAGCTTCTTGCGCGGTGACTCTGTCGGTTGGGCCTTGAGTGGGTCTGTCGGGCGTTGCGTCATCGGTCGCACCTCCTGGCGGGATTTTACACGACTCGCACGCGTCCCGTGCACTCTGCCGGTGCGGGTTGGTCTACGATAGTGCCCGGGCAAGCACGCGGCGACACACGGGGAGGCGCACATGCCGCAGGTGCCGGGCGCAGTGCCGACCGGGATTCCGTTGGGAGCCAATCCCCCCGAGGCGGTCTTCATAGGAGCTTCAACCGGCGGGCCGGCTGCGGTCGAGCGGATCTTGCGCGAGCTGCCACACACCTTCAGAGTCCCGATCTGCGTGTGCCAGCATATGTCTCCCGGCTTCACGAAGATCTGGGCCGAGCGTCTCGACGGCATCTGCGGACTTCGGGTCGCCGAGGCGCGGTACGGCGAAGCGCTCCGTCCCAGACATGTCTACATCGCGCCGGTCGGAAAGCACATGCGCTTCAAGGCCGAGAAGGGCGAGCGCACCGTGATGCTCGACCGCGACTTCGCCGACTCGCTGCACGTGCCGTCGATCGACATCTTCATGAGCTCCGCCGCGCAGGCGTTCGGTAGCGGCGCCCTGGGAGTGCTGCTGACGGGCCTTGGTGCCGACGGCGCCTTGGGCATGCTGGCGATTCGCCGCGCGGGCGGGTACACGCTGGCCCAGACCGAGGATTCGGCCGTTGCCCCCAGCATGCCGTCCTCGGCCAAGGAGCTCGGTGCGGTTGCCGAAGAATGCGCGATCGAGCAGATGGCTCACGCGATCGCGCGACGGGTTTCGGGGCGTGAAGACGCCCGGATTGTGAGCGATCCCGGGACGTATTTCAGCGAACCGCCCGTACAGTGACATAAATCACCCAGCTCAAGGACGGCAAGGGCCGATATCCCGTGCGTCAGGCGTCAACAGTCGCCGGCCCCGCTGCCCGGCGACGAGGGGTGTAAGCATGAAGAGGTTCCTCGCAGTTCTGACCAGTGCCCTACTCGTCGCGTCGCTCACCCTGCCCGCGACCGCGTTGGCTGCGAAAGGCGGCAACGCGACTGGCGCAGGCAGGGATCACGCTCCCGGTCAGCAGAGGAAATCGCCCGCCGAGCAGATCGAGGTCACCCCGGACCCAGGTTCTGCGATGACGAACGAGGAGGATACGACAGGCAGCGGGAACGGTCAGGCGAAGGGTAGGCCGGATATGGCCGGCGCTCATGCCTCCGAGAACGGTTCAGACACGGTCATGGCCCGCGATCGCGTGCACGTACGGGAGTCACAAGACGGCTCTGGCACAACGAAGCCCACACGCACGGGAATCGCACAGGCCTTCGACCGCATCTCGGCCAACCTCGCCAGGGCCGACGCACGTGTAGCAAGCGGTGACGCTGTCGCGCTACCGCCCGGTCTGGTCCGCGTCTTCGAGAAGTTCCTCGGCTGGCTCGGGCTTGCGCCGGACACCACACCAACAGATGAGCCAGCTACCGGCCAAGAAACCGAGGAACCTGCGGGTTCTGACGAAGCTACCGTCGCACCAGCTCCCTGACGCCCTCTTTCTCTTCATGCGCAAACCCGGAAGGGCCCCGACATGGGGCCCTTCTACTTGTGACGTACCCAGAGAGCCGAGGAGGGCCGGGGGGCGATCGAACCCCGGCCCTCCTTCTGTCGTGCCCGGGCAGTCGGCTCCGGCAAAGCCGGCCCGGGCCTTGGTGAGGAAGGATCAGAACATGACCTCGCGCCAGCTCACGGGCGAGGAGAGCACGATGGATGTGGTCGTGCGGCCAAACTCGGACAGCCCGACCACGAGTCGTTCGAGCGCCTCGATCGAGGCGACCGCCGCCCGGGCGATGAAGTCTTCGCCGCCCGTCACGCGGTGGAACTCCAGGATATCGGGCTCGCTGCGCGCATAGTCGGCAAGCGCGGAGGCGCGTCCGGAATCGGGTGAGGTGCTGATGCGGACGAACGCGACCAGGGGGCGCCCGGCCCGGGCGAGGTCGATCTGCGCGTGGTAGCCGCGCACCACGCCCGAGGTCTCGAGACGGCGGATGCGGTCTGCCACTGCGGGTGCGGTCAATCCGACCTGACGCGCGAGTTCGGCGTACGGGACACGCGCATCAAGCTGGAGTGCCATCAGGATTCGCCGATCAATCTCGTCGAGGGGCATTCGATACCAAACTCGAGAATTTTCGAAACTTACGAAACAAAGGTAACAGAAGGAGAGAACTAAGTAAAACATAGTCATAGCCGAGCGATATAGTCCGGTGCGATGCTGGCGCCCGCTGCTGTCCGCTTGCGGTGCCCCCTGTTAGAATGGCGAGCGACGACCAGCACGCACCCGCACGAAGGAGAACCGATCAGATGACCAGAACCCTCTCGCCTGAAGGCCGCGTGGGAGTCTTCCTCGCAAGCGTCGCGTTCGCAGTGACCGCGATCATGCTCACTCGCCTCATCCCGGCCGTCGAAGGGCTCGGAGACAAGGTGCGTCTGCCGATCTTTCACGGCGGTTCGACCTGGGTGAATCTGATCGTCTTCGGCATCATGGGCGTGTTCGGTCTGTTCTACGTCGTTCTTGGCCGAGAAGACCTGTATCGCTGGTCCGCCGGTTTTCGCGGGGTAGCGGCCACCATGTGGGTGGTCAACACCGTGCTTGGCGTCATCGCAGCAATGAGCACCTGGGATTTTTCCGGTTCACAGCAGGCGCCCATATCGGTGATTCGCGAGGATCCGCGGCTGATGGCCCAGTTCCAGCTTCTGCTGTTGCTCGCTATCGTGCTCATCGTGCAGAGCATGGTCGAGAGTCGGGGAGTGCGGGCGTTTCTTGACTTCGCGTACGCGTCAACGATGGGTATCTGGCTGTGGATCGTGTTGGGCAGCGCGCAGGCCAAGGCGCTTCACCCCGACAACCCCGTACTGAACTCCGGCAGCGACATACAGGCGCCGTTCTTCGCGATCGTGGGTTGCCTGCTGATCGCGGCGTGTCTGGCCGCCTGGCTGGTGCGCGATCACATCGCTCGAACGGATTAGCCCGGTTCAGATCAGGCGGCCCACGTAGATTCCTGCGATCACCGCGAGTAGGCCCGCGAGTATCGAACCGGCCGCGTTCGCGAACGCGGCGGCCATCGCGCCCTCGTGCGCGAGTTCGACGGTCTCGAACGCAAGGGTCGAAAACGTCGTGTACCCTCCCAAGATCCCCACACCCAGGAATAGGCGCCACCAGTCACTCATCGCGCCGCGCTCGAGCGCGAGCGTCATTACCACCCCCAGCAGGAACGCGCCGGTGACGTTCACGATCAGCGTAGGGAACGGGAAGTCCGTCTTTATTCGAGCAGCGACGAACTCACCCACCAGGTAGCGCAGTGTGGCGCCTATCGCGCCGCCCACAGCGACAGCGATCGCGTTCACCATACGGCGGCCACTTCGGGCACTGACTCGCGCGGTACCAGCGACAGCGCGCCGCTCGGACATGCGGCGCGGCACACCCCGCACCCGTAGCAGTCCTCCTGGCGAACGGTGAGAGTGCGGGTCGGTCGGTCGAAATCGATCGCGTCGAAGGGGCACCTCGTGGCGCACGCACCACAGTGGGAACAGGAGTCCTCGGCAAAGGAAATCACATTCTCGCCACGCCACATCACCTGCGTGTCGTGGGTCAGCGTGATGGTCATAGCCATGCAGCCGCTCGCCAGATCGCAGTTGCAGATCGCTCCTATGAATGGCGTTCCGAACGTCCAGACCGAGTGCATGAGCCCCTCGTCCTCGCAGCGTCTGAGCAGCTCCATGGCCTGCGGTTTCGTGAGCCGCTCAAGCCCTTTGGTGTCGGGGCCGTCGGCGTATCCCGCAAACGCGTCACGAAGAGTGTCGTCCATGGGCATCGCAGTTACGGCAAGGCAGTAGCCATGCTCGGGTGTGCCCGCCGCGGTGCGGCAGACGCAGGGCAGACGCACAACCGAGGTGGCGAACTCGAAAATGCGCTCGCAGTCCTCGATCGGCACTGGCTGGCCGAAGTGATTGAGCTGCTGCCGCTTGTGCACCGAGCGCTTCACCGCGCGCTCGATCGGGGTAGGTGCCTTCTCCAGCACGTCGAGCCATTTGAGCGAGCGCGTGCGCATGCGCTCGAAGCCCTGCGCGAAGTCGACGATATACTCGCGCCGCTTCAGGTCGGCCTCAAGGTCGGCTCGGTAGTTTTCTGCCTGGAGGTACCAGGTCTTTCCGTCGCCGTGCTGCACGCAAAACCGACACATCGCGCGTCCCTTTCGTCAGTGCGACCATGCGCCGGATCCGGCATGGTGCCCGCCGCGCGCACACCAATGGTACCGCAGGCAACTTCCTCACCGGGTCGACGAGTCCGAGAAACGACGCGAAGCGGGCACCGCTCATCCGATTGGCATCAAATAGCGCCGTCCACTCGCCGAAGCTAACGATGAAGGGTTTCTTCGGGGCGACAAGTGGTGATAACCGTGGTTGCAGCACCAGCACTCGCAAAGACCGCACGGCATGCACAAAGCGAAAACGGGGATCTCGTTCGAACCCTGGTGAACTCCCGCTCTGTCGCCGAGGCGAACCTCGCCCTGGCGCTCCTGCGCACCAACGTCTCCGATGAGGGTCTCGTGGACATGACCAACCTGCGCGAGACGCTGTCCACGCTGCCCGCCCCTCCGTTCGCGGTGTCGTGCGAGCTCGCGATGCTCGGCAAGGTGCTCGATTGGGAGATCCGGGCAGGTTCGGTGCGTCGGGCATTCGACAGCGATGAGGGCGTATTCGGGATCGAGATCTTCGGCGACGGGAACCGCGTCGACAGAATCGTACTGCTCACCGTGCAGGGGCGTGCCGAGCTTCAGGGAAGCGAGCACGAGCTGCTCGACCATGCCACGATCGAGCTGCTACTTCGCTATGGGAGCATCGCGGACCGGCTCATCGAGGCGCTGGTTGTCCTGGGTGTCTTGTTCGCTCCGCGCTTCTACCTGAGCGTGAACGACTACGTCATGGAAAACGCACGTGTGGCGGCGGCGGAACTGGGCGGGATCTTCTAGATTCGCCCGGCACGGGTCAGAGCAACGCGCTATCATCATCCCCGACAACCGAATATGTGCGTTGCCCGGTGCTCGCACCGCGCATTGCCTGTCGACCGCCACGCGGCCGGCCGGACGAAGCGGCAAGCGAGCGCAGATTAGGGAAGCCGGTGAGATTCCGGCACGGACCCGCCACTGTGAAGCGAAGGCGCGAGTAAGCGCCAGACGCGAAGTCAGGAGACCTGCCGGGCGACGTGCGATGCGGCCTTCGTGGTACCCGGGCTTGAATCGCAGCGCATCCCGCACAGCGGCGGGGGCGTTTTCGATTCAGACGTACCAGACACCTCGAAGACCCGTCTCGCGCCAAGCGAGGGCGGGTCTTTTGCGTGTCGCGCGAGTCGCATCGAATCGGACATGACGAGAGAGGGAGAGCACCGCATGTCACGCACCACACGCGAACGCCGAACGACCATCACCGCACTGCTCGCCGTACTGCTGGTCGCATTGCTCGCCTTGCCCCTGGCCGGCTGCACCGGCGCGCAAGACGAGGTAACCAGCGAGCCACAGGCCCCTGCTTCCGCCTGGGCCGAGGCAGCCTTGTATCCTGTGACCTTGACCGACGATGCAGGGCGCGAGGTCACCATCGAGTCCCAGCCGCAGCGCATCGTCTCGCTCGCGCCGGCCAACACCGAGATCGTCGCGGAGCTGGGTCTGCTCGACCGGCTGGTTGGCGTGACCACGTACTGCGACTATCCCCCCGAAGTGGCCGACATCGAGAAGGTCGGCGATTTCGTGGGTCCCAACATGGAGGCGGTCACCGCGGTCGAGCCGGACATCGTGCTCGCGACCACCGGTGTACAGGCCGATGTCATCGAGCAGCTCGAGGGGATCGGTGCGGTCGTCATCGCAGTCGACCCGCAGACGCTCGATGCGCTCTACGGCTCGATCGAGATGCTCGGCGATGCACTCGGCGCGCCCGATGCGGCGGCCGAAACCGTCGATGAAATGCGGACCGGCATCGCTTCGATCTCGGCTATGGTCGCCGAGGAGGACGCAGTTCCGTGCTTCATCGAGATAGCCCAGGATCCGCTGTTCACCGTCGGCTCCGGAACCCTGCTCGACGATCTGATCACGGCGGCCGGCGGCACCAATGTCGTGACGGAATCCGGCTACGTGGGTTACTCGCTCGAACAGCTTCTGCAAGACGATCCCGACGCCTACCTGGC
Source organism: Coriobacteriia bacterium (assembly GCA_041739935.1). Taxonomy (GTDB): domain Bacteria; phylum Actinomycetota; class Coriobacteriia; order Anaerosomatales; family JAGXFU01; genus JBGSMX01. The sequence continues at coordinate 25,880 of JBGSMX010000241.1, forward strand.
AACCCTGGGCTCGATGAGCGACCCCGCCGATCTGGAGGGGCGCCCGGGCTATGAGGCTCTCTCTGCGGTGAAGAACGGACGCGTGTACGTACTCGAGGACAATCTGGTGAGTCGCCCCGGTCCGCGCATCGCCGAGGGTGTGGGCCAGATAGCCGTGGCCCTGCACCCCGACCTGTTCGAGTAGTAGGAGGCGCGACCCGTATCGTGGCGACCCCGACCCGCGCACGCTCCTGGGCAGTATTCGCGCTCCTCGGCGCAGGCCTGGTGCTTGCCATCGTGGTGGGCGTGGGCTTCGGGGCCGTTTCGGTGGGACCCGGCGAGATCGTTGCGTCGATCGGACGGGGGATCCTTCGCGAGTCGAGCGGGACCCGCGATGCAC
>JBGSMX010000004.1:0-4440 GCA_041739935.1 Coriobacteriia bacterium
TGCTGTTCAACCCCCTGGGCACGCCAGTGGCCGACGGCGCGACACCCAAAGCCAGCGTGGGCGCAGCTGTAGCCCCCGGAAGTGCTCCGTTCACCGTCGTGCAGATGGACGGTCTGAGCTTCTCGGCCGAGGTCGACGAGGTCGATGTGGCCGAGATCGAGATCGGCATGACCGGGACGGTCTCGCTCGACTCGTTCTCGGACCGGAGCTTCGAGGCGACAGTCGCCGAGATCGAACCCGCCGCGACGTTCACAGCGACCGGCGGCACGGTGTTCCCGGTCCACTTGAGCCTCGCGGGGATCGACGAGAACATCCTCATCGGCATGCAGGGAGACGTCCAGATCGAAGTGAGCTCGGTGGCCGGGGCGGTAACGGCACCGGTGGAGGCGCTCTTCGATGAAGGCGGTACGGCCTACGTGTACCTGATCGAGGGCGGCACGCTCGTCCGCACGAAAGTGGAGATCGGCACGTTGACGGAGACGCGCGTCCAGATAATCTCGGGTGTCCAGCCGGGCGACAACGTGGCACTATCCGGTCCGGTCGAGCTCGTCGACGGCATGGCCGTCGAGATCGCGGAGTAAGGATGTCGCCCGAGGAAGACAGCTCGCCGCTCGCGTACACGTGTGCCGACGATCGCGTCGTGCTCGAGGCGATCGACGTGAGCAAGGTCTATCGGCTCGAAGAGATCGAGGTACACGCTCTGCGCGGCGTCAACCTGCAGATCTGTAACGGCCAGATGATGTCGATCATGGGCCCATCGGGTTCGGGCAAGTCGACCCTGATGCACATCGTGGGGCTTCTGGACCGGCCGTCGAGTGGCGTGGTCACGGTCGAGGGCGAGGATGTCTCGAACATGGCGCCCAACGAGCTGTCCGCTGTCCGCAACCGCCGTATCGGTTTCGTCTTCCAGGCGTTCAACTTGCTCGCGCGCACGAGCGCGCAGGCCAACGTGGAGCTGCCTCTCATCTATGCAGGGGTCTCCGGGAGCGAGAGAGCGCGGCGCGCGCGGGGGGCACTTGAGAAAGTCGGACTGGGCGATCGCCTGGGGCATCTACCCAATCAGCTCTCGGGAGGCCAGCAGCAGCGCGTTGCGATCGCACGCGCTCTTGTGACAGAGCCCTCGATCGTGCTGGCTGACGAACCGACCGGCAACCTGGACTCGCGCTCGGGGGTCGAGGTCATGAGCATCCTTCAGGAGCTCAACGCGCAGGGGATCACGGTCGTCCTGGTCACTCACGATCCCGCCGTGGCCAACTATGCTCAGAGGATCGTTCACATCAAGGATGGTCGCGTCGTCGAGGAAGAGATGGTCGCCGACAGGGTGGACGCTCGCCAGCGGCTTGCCCAGCTTGAGGTCGAGGACGAATGAACTTCGCCGAGAGCTTCCGGATCGCGCTCAGGGCGCTGAACGCCAACAAGGTGCGCAGCTTGCTCACGATGCTCGGTGTGATCATCGGTGTCGCCGCGGTGATCCTGCTCGTCGCCATCGGGACCGGCGTGCAAGACGAAGTCACCGGCTCGATCGAGGGCCTCGGCTCCAACCTGATCTTCTCGTTCCCCGGGAACGTGGAGGAGGGCAGCGGCGGGGGCCCGTTCGGGGGCAACGTGACCAAGACGTTCACGCTCGATGACGCGGAGCTTCTCGATCGGCGCCTGTCGGCGGAAGAGGTCGTCGTTCCCGTCATCCAGGGAACGGCCACCGTCAAGGTGGGAAATCGAGAACTGAACTCGACGATCGCCGCAGGAAACGAGTTCTCGGGCGAAGTGTTCGCGTCGGAGTACGTGGGCGGCCGAGGATATCGCCGCAGCGAGGTCCAAGCCGGGTCCCGGGTCGTTGTTCTGGGCTCGCGCGTCCGAGATGAGCTCTTCCCGTTGCGGGACCCGGTGGGGGAGAGCGTCGACGTGAACGGGCAACGATTCACGGTGATCGGCTACGTGGCTTCACAGGGTGGCTCGATCACCGGCGATCAGGACAACCAGATCTACATGCCCATCACCACCGCGCAGAGGATCCTGGGCTCGCAAGACGTGAGCATCATCGTCGTGAAGGCCGCCGATCCCAACAATATCAATGCCATCCAGCGGCAGATCAAGCAGATCCTGCGGCCCAAGTTCGGCACGGATGTAAGCGTGTTCACGCAGGAAGAGACGCTCGGCATCTTGTCACAGCTGCTTGGTACCCTGACCGTGATGCTAGCGGGGATCGCCGGGATATCGCTGCTCGTGGGCGGCATCGGCATCATGAACATCATGCTCGTGAGCGTGAGCGAGCGGACACGGGAGATCGGCATTCGAAAGGCGGTGGGGGCCAAGACCTACGACATCATGAGCCAATTCGTGATCGAGGCGGTGGTTCTGTCCGTCGCGGGAGGTCTGGTCGGGATCGCGCTGGGCTGGGGCGGTGCGCTTGCCCTGCAGAGCTTCGTGCCGACGCAGATCACCGCATGGGCCGTGTCCCTCGCGTTCGTGTTCTCTGCCGGCGTTGGGATCTTCTTCGGGGTCTACCCGGCGTACCGTGCCTCACGGCTCGACCCGATCGAGGCGCTCCGATACGAGTAACGCCGCCGGCCTGCCCCGGCTTCTGGGCCGGCGACTAGCTCTGGAAGTCGCTGGGGTCCACGTGGTCGAGGAACTCGCGGAACTGCTCGACTTCGGCCTCTTCGACGGGCTCGTCCTCGCTCACCGCTTCCTCCAGGACGGCGGCCTCGTCAAAGACCTCCTCGGCGACAAAGAGCGGTGAGCCCGTGCGGATCGCGAGCGCGATCGAATCCGACGGGCGTGCATCGATCGCGATCGTACGCTCCTCGCCGCGCAGCACGATCGCGGCGTAGAAGGTGCCTGCCTCGACACGGGTGATCTCGATGCGGGTCACGACGGTATCGAGGGACTCGACCACGCTCTTGAGCAGGTCGTGCGTCATGGGGCGAGGCGGCTCGACGCCCTGGAGCGCGAGAAGGATCGCGGTAGCCTCGGCGTGGCCGATCCAGATGGGGAGCAGGCGGGGGGAGTCCCCGCTCTCCTCGATCGGGCGCAAGATGATGACCGGTTGGTTGGAGACCGAGTCGACCGACAGGCTCGCGATTCGTACGTGGATCACCGGGGCGCCTTTCTGTTGCCGCCGCGAAAGCTGCGACGGGCCCGCGCGTTCGCGCCGGCCCCATGGATGGTTCATTCCACTATCATACGTGATGCAAGCGGGAACGGCCGCCGAGGAGCCGCGCGGAAGGACGACGCGATGAAGCGCTTCGAGGTCAGAACGACCGCACGCGAGCAGATGATCGACATCACGCGCGATGTGGCGGCTGTGGTCGATTCGTTGGGGCTTGCGGACGGAGCGGTCGTCGTGTTCGCGCCACATACGACTGCGGCGATCACCATAAATGAGAACGCTGATCCGGATGTCGTCACCGATGTTCTGCAGGGTCTCGAGCGGATCGCGCCACGCCGCGGCCACTACCGCCACGCCGAGGGCAACTCCGACGGCCACATCAAATCCTCGCTCGTTGGCGCGAGCGAACTCGTGGCGGTCAGTGGTGGCCAGCTCGTTCTGGGCACCTGGCAGGGCCTCTACTTCTGCGAGTTCGACGGCCCGCGGACGCGCAGCGTGATAGTGCAGGCGCTAGGCGCCTGACCAGCGGCGGTTTCTTGACCTACTACCTGCTGTGTAATAAGGTATCGAAGCGTTTCGCACCGTGCGGGCCCGTAGCTCAGCTGGTTAGAGCGCACGGCTGATAACCGTGAGGTCGCTGGTTCGAGTCCAGCCGGGCCCACCATCACAGTAGACAGACGCCTTCCCGCTCTAACGACGGGGAGGCGTTTGTTCGCATCGCGGGAATCGGCGCCCGTTCGAAGGGTCAGAAGTATCTGACGCGGAAGCCAAGCCGGGCCAGGACCCGGGGCAGGTTCACGAAGTGTTTCGAGCTTCCCGAGAAGGCCTTCGTGATCTTGCCGTCCTCTCGAACGTTGACAGGACGTTCGCAGATGTCCACGATCCGCTGCCTCGTCTCGGCATCGAGAGAGTCCGCGAACTCCGTGGCGATGGAGATGACACCGCCGTTCCCGTCGGCCTTGTGCCACGTGAGCAGCGCCTGCCGTTTCCCGTCACGGACGAGTTCGATATCCCGCTTCAGCATGGCCAGCCTTCCCCGCTGTCTGCGCTCAGGTGTCGAGACGCACCTGCATCACATCGATGTTACCGGAGAGGAAGCCGACCCGGCAGTAGGCCAGATAGTACCGCCACATGCGCATGAACCGCTCGTCGAAGCCCAGGTCCATAACCTGGTCTTTGGCCGACTCGAACCGGTCGAGCCACTCCTCGAGGGTCCTCGCATAGCTTTCGCCGAAGAAGTGCGGCTCGCCGACGCTCAGCCCGGCGTGAGCCGCCGCGTCCCGGAACCGCTCCGGGCTGGGCAGCATGCCCCCGGGGAAGATGTAGCGCTG
>JBGSMX010000027.1:0-23488 GCA_041739935.1 Coriobacteriia bacterium
GAGCCCTCCTCATGAACAGATCGAAACGGCCTACCCCCGGCCGCGCATTACCGAAAGGCCCCACTCTGCAAGCAGGAGCACGCCAACGGTGAGGACGCCATCGATGTTGAGGACGCCCCCGTACGGGGTCTTGTACTCGGCTACGCCCAGAGGCAGCGTGAATAGATCGGCGATCTTGATGATCGCTTGCCCCCAGGTCTGCGACGACAACGCGCCAAAGAAGCCCACGACGACCGCCACGGTGATGAGCACCGCGAGGACGACGAGCAGATCCATGATGATGGTGATGATCGTGCGGGCGGGCTTGGTAGCCACTCGTTCCTCCGATCGGATGTGCGCGCACCGTGCAATCGCATTATCCGTGTTCGGGGGCGGTGATGCTACCGCGCGACACGACTCCGCGGCGATTCGATCGGCCGCGAGCGTGGCTCGCTACCGGATCGAGTCCGAGATGATCCGCCCGATCATCTTCTCGGCGACCTGGCTGCCCGAAGGCTCGTGGCCGCCGAGGAGCGCTCTTCCGTGCGCAACGCGGTCGTCGCGCAGGTCTGGAGTGCCCTCGACCGATCGGCGGATCTTTTCCAGGAGTTCGGGCGGTACCGGCTCGTCGCCAAACCTGGAACCCGCTCCCGTTTGCGCGTCACCGCGCTCTGTCGTCTGCAGGTACTCGACAGCTCGCCGGACCTGCTCCTCTGAGATAATCATTCTGCAGTAGGTATCGGGCTGGGGGGCCCGGGACTTAACGCGAGAAACCGTGGATTCTGTGTCTTGGCGATCGATTCGACCAGCGGCCGCACAAGATGGACGGGCGGCGATGGCTTGAGTGTCAAACCCACGTAGCAGACCTGCGCGCTGCGGCTGACGCCGCATCATCGCACCCCTGACAAAAGGGGGAGCCCCAAGGCCGGCACCTTGAGGCTCAGGGGTAAGGGGTTGCATTCGCATGCAACTTGAAGAGATTGTACCCATGCACAAATAGTTCTGACAAGGGGGTTGTGAAACTTTTCTCCAGCACTTCATCGCCACGACACACAGGGCAATGCGGAGGCTTGCGCGGCGGTCCTTAGGTTCTAGCCCGAAAACAGGACGACGAGGAGCTCGACACCGCCGAACACAGGTGCCACGCCCGCGACCAGTATGACGAGCGCCAGGATGACAACCACGACCGAATCGAGCCCGGGTAGACCGCGTCGCGCCGGCGCTTCCTCGGTGAGAATGGGCGCATCGGGATCGTCGAAGAAGACCGCTCGCAGCACCGCGCCGTAGTAGCCGAACGACACCACAGAGGCGACGATCGCGATCGCGGCGAGCCACGCCCAGCCGGACTGGATCGCCGTGCCGAAGACGAGCAGCTTGCCCCAGAATCCGGCAGTGAGCGGGATTCCGGTGAGCGAGAACATGAAGATCGCCAGAGCCGAGGCCACGATCGGCCGCTCGCGTCCCAGACCGGCCATGCCCGAGATACTTCCATCCCATTCGGGCCGCGAACGACGCACGATATCGGCGCACAGGAAGGCGCCTGCAGCGGCCAGAGAGTACGCCCCTACCATGACAAGCACGAGCGGCATGAGTTGGAGCACCGCACCGGACTGCAGCCCGGCACCCACAGCGAGACACACGAGCGCGTACCCGATCTGCGCCACGCCGGAGTAACCCAGCATCCGCGTGTACGACTTCTGACGGAGCCCCGCGAAGTTGCCGACTACGATTGAGAGCGCCGCGATGATCGCTACCTGGTAGCCAAGTCGTGCAACGTTACCTTCGAAGACCGCCCCTGCGACCAGGAACAATCCGACGACGGCTCCGAGCTTGGGGGCCGTGGCCAGAAACGCGGACGCCGAGGGCGGTGCGGTCTCGAACACATCCGGAGCCCACGCGTGGAACGGCGCTGCTCCCAGTTTGAAAGCGAACGACGCCAGGATAAGCGCTGCGGCAGCCGTGGCCGGCAGCACCGGGTTCTGACCGATTGCTGCTGCGATTCCCTGGTACCCCGTCCCGGCCCCGAACAGGCCGACCAGAATCGCCGTGCCCAGGACTATCAGCCCCGTGGACACCGCGCCCTGCACCAGGTACTTCATCGCAGCCTCATCCGAGCGCGCGGTACGCGCTCCCGAGACCAGGCCGTACGCGCACGCCGCCATCGTCTCGAGCGCGATCAGGGTGATCACCAGATCGATCGACTGAGCGATAGCGCATGCAGCGGCTGCCGAGAAGGCCACCAGGGACGCTGCAGTGCCTCCGCCGGAGCGCTCGGCAAACGATCTCCACCCGCCCGCGAGCGCCACCGCCGTGAGTCCCAAGATTAGCGCGCCGATGGCCGCGAAGTTTCGGCCGCCCACAAATACGCCGAACAGCAGCGTTACCTGCGCGACTCGAACCGCGGCAATCCCGGACACGATCGCCGCCGCGGCAATGACCACGGCCGCGACAGTCACCGCAGCGCGGCGCGAAGCGAACGCATCTGCGATGAGCGTCAGTACGCCGGCGGCCACCGCAAGGGCTATCGGGGCGATAGAGAGCATGGTGTCATCCATCCCCTACATCCCTCCCGACGCAAGAGCTCGCAGCGTCGCATCGGCGACGTCGATGACGATCCTCGGCCAGATACCCAAGACGAGAATTGCGACGGAAAGCATCGCGACAGGAATCCATTCGCGAGCGCTCAGATCGAGCAGCCCGGCCCACTCCCCGCTTGCCTGCCGATGATTCACTGCCCACACCGCACGCAGGTTGTACGCCGCCGCAAGGACCACACCGATGGTGGCGGGAAGGATCCACCAGCCCCACGCGTTGTAGCCCTCGATCGTCGTCAGGAACTCGCCGGGGAAACCGGACAGGCCGGGCAGCCCCAGGCTTGCAAGCGCGCCGAACGTGAAGACGGTCGCCCAGCCGGGAATGACCGTCCCCAGTCCACCGAACCGATCGAGCTCGCGGGTATGCGTACGCTCGTAGAGCTGTCCCACGAGCAAGAACAGCAGCCCGGCAACCACACCGTGGCTGATCATCGCGAGGAGCGCCGCCTGGTATGCCGCTGCAGTACCCGCCGAGATGGCCAGCACCACAAAGCCCATGTGTGCGACCGAGGAGTACGCCACGAGGCGCTTGAGATCCGTCTGGGCCAGTGCCATTGCAGCACCGTACACGATGCCTACGATACCGAGTGCGGCCAGCACGGCGGCAGCCTCTCTAGCCGCCGTTGGCGCCAGCGGCACTGCGATGCGCAGCAGCCCGTAACCGCCCATCTTGAGCAGCACCCCGGCAAGCATGATCGAGCCTGCGGTCGGTGCCTCGACATGCGCGTCCGGCAACCAGGTGTGGAGCGGGACGACCGGGATCTTCACGAGCATCCCTATGGCAAGCAGCCAGAAGATCACGTGCTGGTTCATCCCGCTTGTGAACGTCACAAGATCGCTGATCGCCGTCTGGCCCGAAGTGAAGATGATGTAGAGGATGCCTATGAGCATCGCCGCGCTGGCCAGAAACGTGTAGATGAAGAACTTGGCGGCCGCGTGGCGCCTGTTCTCATGGCCCCACACGCCGATCAGGAAGTACATGGGAATCAGCACGGCCTCCCAGCACACGTAGAACAAAATCAGGTCGTTGGCGAGGAACACGCCCATGACCGAGGCTTCGAGCATGAGCAGCAGCGCATGGTGCGCGGCCGGGCGCTTCTCGATCCCCCACGATGCCAGCACCGCCACAACGCCCAGAAACGCGGTCAGCGCCACGAGCGGCAGAGACAGCCCGTCGAGCAGCAGCAGCCAGTAGTGGGGGTATGCGTACTGCGGCGCTGCTGAGCCGATCTGAGTTCCGCCCAGGGAGCCATCCGCCCACAGCGCGACAAGCGGCGCCATCGTCGCCAGGCTCGCAAACAGCGCAACCCAGCGGGCATAGCGCCCTGAAAAGGCCGCAACTATCGCACCGGCCGCGGGAATCGCGACAAGCAGGCTGACGGTGTACGTCATCATCAGCCCACCCCCACGATCGTCAGGATTCGTTGCCACAGAGTCGCCCAGTCCACAACGGCGATCGCGAGGACCAAGACGACGCCAGCGCCGATCAGCGACACGTACCACTGCGCGTCACCGTACTGCACGCGCGCGACTCCCGAGCCCACGCGCCGCGCAATGCCGCCCACCCCTTCGGCCAGCGGATCGATGACCCCCCGGTCGATCGACTCATACAGCCACGACGAGGCCGCAAGCGTGGGCCTGACCACTACCGCAGTAACGGCAGGATCGAATCGGTACGCAGCACGCAGGGTCGGCCACATCCGTGGGAAGCGGGCTTCCATGTCGGACTCGGCGACCGCGCCGTCGCGGTATACGTACCAACCCAGCGCCACACCAGCGAGCGCCACCGCGATCGAGATCGCGGCTGTCGTCGGATCGAGTGCCTCGGCATGCTCGCCGAGAAGCTCCGCGATCCGCTCCCCGGCAAAGCCAGCGAACGCCGCGGGAACTGCCAGCACAAGCAGCGGCAGCTTCATTGACCAGCCACCCTCGTGAGGATGGTGGGTCCCGCGGTACTCGCCGAAGAACGTCATGCGCGTCGCGCGTGCGATGTAGAACGCGGTGAGCAGGCTCGCGAACACAAGAGCGGCACCTGCGATCGGCGATGCAACGAGCACTCCGTGGATGATCTCGTCTTTGCTGAAGAAGCCGGAAAACAGCGGCACGCCGGCCAGCGCAAGCGAACCGACGATCCAGGTGCCGGCGGTCACCGGCATCTGCTTGCGCAAACCACCCATCTCGCGCATATCCTGCGTGCCGGTGCCGTGAATGACGCTGCCCGAGCCCAGGAACAACAGCGCCTTGAAGCCGGCGTGGGTGGCCAGATGAAACACAGCCGCGACCCACGCGCCGGCGCCGAGCGCCGCGAACATGAAGCCGAGCTGACTGATAGTCGAGTACGCGAGCACCTTCTTGATGTCGGTCTGCGCCAGGGCGATCGTCGCGGCAGCGAGCGCGGTGAACGCGCCCACGATCAGCACGACCAGCCGGGCATCCGCAGATGCCTCGAACAAGGGCCACACCCGCGCGACGAGGAATACCCCTGCGGCGACCATGGTTGCCGCGTGGATGAGAGCCGAGACCGGCGTGGGGCCTTCCATAGCCTCGGGCAGCCAGATATGCAGCGGGAACTGCGCGGACTTGCCCATAGCACCCACGAAGAGCAGCAGTGCAACCAGCGTGATCATTGCGGGTGACATCGACTCGACCGCCGCGAACACATCTGTGTAGGACAGCCGGCCGACCGTCTGCCACAGCACACCGATACCCAGCAGCAGCCCCACGTCTCCCACGCGCGTGGTGATGAACGCCTTGATCGCGGCAGCGGCCGCGGCGGGCTTGGTGTACCAGAATCCGATCAGCAGGTAGCTGCAGGCCCCCACGAGTTCCCAGCCGACAAACAGCCCCACCAGGCCGTCAGCGACCACGAGGACAGTCATCGAGCCCGTGAACAGCGCCAGCAGCGCGAAGTAGCGTGAGTAGCCGGAATCCTCGGCCATGTAGCCTATTGAGAAGATGACGACCATCGACGCCACGAGTCCTACGACCACCAGCATGATTGCCGTCAGTCCATCGATCGTCCACCCCATTGTGATGGCCTGCTCGGTACCCAGCAGCCATCGGAACGATCCCTCGGCAACCGGCGGCGTCAGATACACCCCCGTGTAGCCCTCAAACGAGCCGGTCTTGAGAACCGCGCTGACACCGGCTGCAAGCACGCTCAGCGGGGCAAGCAGCGCGACCACGGGAACGAGCGCGCGGCTGATGCGACCGGCCAGCCACACGAGCGGCGCGATGATGAACGGCAGAGCGACCACGAGTCCGATGTTGTCGAGAATCACGTCAGCCACTACCCGTTCACCTCCTGCATCTCGTCAAGACGCGCGGTCTTCATCCGACGTGACACGGCGAGCAGCAGCGCGAGTCCGATCGACGCTTCAGCCGCGGCCAGAACGATGATCACGAGTCCCACCGCCCCGGTGACCGAAGGGTCGGCACCGCCGGCGGGAAGCGTGCTGGTAGCCGAGAGGCCCACCAGCATCACGGTTGCAGCACCGAGCATCACCTCGACACTCGCCAGCACGGCGACGGTGTCCCGACGGACGAGTACGCCGTAGAGTCCTATGCAGAACACCCCGAGAGCCAGCCCGATGAAGGTCACGAGCGGTCGCCTCCCGAGATTGCCATGACAGCTGTGAGCGCGGCGAGCAACAGCACTGCGATCGCTTCGAAGTGCACGAGCATGCCGGAGAGCAGCTGAGCCCCTACGGCCTCAGAACCCATCTGACCGGGGACCGCGGTGAGCGTGGGCGCCACGTCGACAAACGTCATGCCTACGATGAAGAACAGCCCCAGTGCGACCATCGCCGCGTCGATACTGTGCCGGGATTCAAGCCCGGTGGATCCGCCCTCGCCGCGGTGGAGAAGCATGATGGCAAAGATGACCAGCACCAGAACACCGCCCACGTAGACGAACACCTGCGCCACTGCCAGGAACGCCTGCGCGAAGAACAGGAACCACCCGGCGACAGAGAGAAGGAACGCTCCGAGAGAGAGCGCCATGCGGGTCACATCCTTCTGGAAGACCACGCCCACCGCGCTCAGCGCCGTGACCCCCGCTAGGAACCAGAAGACGAGCTCGGAGGTGCTCATTTCGTGCGCTCGACCTCCTCGGCATCGCGGTTCGTTGACGGGTGAGTCCCGTCCTGACCGGTGGCGCGCGTTCCGATGCCGGGTCGCAGCATCTCATCGCGATCGAAGATGGCCAGGTCACGGTGGTAGAAGCTGAGCTCGTACTCACCGGTGTGACACAGCGCATCCGTCGGGCACTGCTCGGCGCACAGACCGCAGAAGCAGCACTTGGTCAGATCGAGTTCGTAGCGCGTCACGCGCCGGTCACCCGGATCGTCCACGCGCTCGACCTGGATCGCGTAGTCCGGGCATGTGCGTGCACAGAAGCCGCAGCCCACGCAGACTTCGGACTGGCAACGCAGGCAACGCGCTGCCTCTTGCAGGCCCTCGAGATGGGTCATGCCGAACTCGACGGTGCGAAAATCCGTCGCACGCTCCTCGGGTTTGGCCATGGGAATCGTCACGCGGCGGCGAGGCGCCTCGATACCATCGAGCGTTGCGGCCTCGTAGCGGTCGTAGCGGGGCACGGGGCGCGAGACGCGACCCTCCCGCAGACTCTGTCCCTGTAGGTACCTATGCATCGAGGTGGCTGCCTCGTGCCCGCTCGTGATCGACGCGATGGCACTGCCCGGCCCGGTGACGACTTCCCCGCTGGCGAACACGTTGGGCATGTCGGTGCTGAAGACCGCGCCGTCGACCGGCAACAGACCGCGGTCTGTGAGCACGAGATCGGACCCGGCGACAAGATGGTGCAGATCAGAGGCCTGACCTATCGCGAAGATGACGATGTCCACGTCGATCGTCGCGTAGTTGTCGCCGAACTGCGGCGAGAAGCGTCCCTGAGGGTCGAAGACCTGCAGGCACTCGCGCATCTTCATGCCCACGACGACGCCGTCCTCGGCGAGTACTTCCTCGGGCCCGAGCGAGCACATGGCGATGACACCCTCGTCGAGCGCCTCTTCGATCTCCCACGGATGACAGGGCATCTCGTCGTCGCCCTCAAGGCACGCGAGCCGGACCTCACTGGCACCCACGCGAAGCGCGCATCGCGCGCAGTCGACCGCAACGTTGCCGCCACCTATGACCAGCACGCGCTTGCCCCGAACGCCCGCCTCGCCCTTCCAGTTCGCAGCCTTCAGGAACGGCAGCGCACCGACGACGCCCTGCGCGTCGGTGCCCGGCAGAGGCAGTATCCGGCTTTCCTGCAGTCCGACCGCGATCAGCACGGCACCGTACTCGCCGAGGAGGTGGTCCATGGGCACGTCGGCACCGATCTCGACCCCGCACCGCAGATCGAGCCCAAGCGCCACCAGATTGTCGATCTCGCCGTGAAGCACATCGCGCGGCAGGCGATACGACGGCACTCCGGAGTACAAAGCGCCTCCGGGCTTGTCTTCCTTCTCGTACATCGTGACCGCGTAGCCGAGCTTCATCAGATCGTAGGCGGCCGCAAGACCCGACGGGCCCGAGCCGATGATCGCGACGTGGCTGCTCTGGGTGACCTCGAACGGCGTGAGGCGTCCTTCCTTGTTGGCCTCATAGCCCTCGTAGGCCAGGCGGTGCAGCGGTCGAATCGCGATGGGTTCGTCGTAGTAGTTGCGCTTGCACGCGGATTCGCACGGGTGATGGCAGATCCGGCCCAAGACACCGGGCATGATGTTGCGCTCGCGTACGAGCTCGTACGCCTCGGGAGCGCGGTCCTCGGCCATGAGGTAGTTCTGGCCGCGGGCATCGACGTTCGCCGGGCAGTTGCCCACACACGGTGCAAGCCGCTGCGCGCGATAGAGCTCATCGATGGCTGCGTTGTATTCGTTGGGCGCCTTGCGCAGGATGGGGACCTCGTCTTTGCCCAGTATCCCGGTCAGATGCAGCGCACCGCGCCAGCGGTCGGACACCTGGAACTTCACTGTCGGGTAGTCCAGGGTCTTGGTGGGTCCGGCTGCACGCTCGGCGGTGATGCGGAAGCCTGTGAACAGGGACTTCCAGCGCGCGAAGAAGCCCGCCACGCCCTCGGGATACTCGTTGCTGACGTTGACGGTCAGCGGCACCAGTTCGGGCGTGCGGTCGGGCGCGCCAACTTCGTCGCGACGACCGGTTCCGTCTACAGCCATGGGATCACCACCCCGATCATCACGAGCTGCAGCAACGCCATGGGCGTGAGTACCTTCCATGCGGTCGACATCAGCTGATCGGGTCGCATGCGCGGGAACGTCCACTTGACCCAGACGACGGCGGTAATCAGCAGGATCGTCTCGATCAGGAAGACGACCACGCCCAGCGGACCTGGGAGCCACGACCACCCGCCCAGGAAGAAGGCCGCGCCGAACAGGCACATGCCCACCACTCCGCCGTACTCGGACATCATGAAAATCGCCCACCGGATTCCCGAGTAGTCAGCGAAGTAGCCCGCGACGAGTTCCGCCTCTGACTCGGGCAGGTCGAAGGGGCCGCGGTTGACCTCCGCGATCGAGGAGATGAAGTAGACGACGAATCCGATCAGGTTCAGCGGCAGGAACCACCACCGCCACGCTTCCATCACGTCCAGCGGTCGCATCGAGCCGGCCAGCAGAACAACTCCCAGCACCGAGAGCGTCCTTGGGAGCTCGTAAGAGATCATCTGCGCCGCGCCTCGCAGCCCGCCGATCGTGGCGTAGTTGTTCTTCGACGACCAGCCCGCCATGAGCACGCCGATCACCGAGACCGAAGGCACCGCCAGGAAGAACAGCATTCCGACCGAGCTGTCGAGCGGCGCCCACCCGGCTGCAAACGGGATGATGCACAGCGACATGGCGATCGGCACGAATACGAGGAACGGCGCGGCCCTGAAGATCGGCACGTCGACCGCCGCTGGAGTGATGTCCTCTTTGAGCAGCAGCTTCACGGTGTCGGCCAGGGTCTGGAACAACCCGGCGGGACCAAGGGAGTTCGGCCCGATCCTCATCTGCATGCGACCAGCGACTTTGCGCTCCCACCACACGCCGAAAAGGGCTGCGATAGCGATCACGAGACCGCCGCCGACGCCCCAGATGAGTCCGCCGGCAAACCCGGTGAAGATTCCGCTCACCTGTCCACCTCGCCAAAGACCGGGTCTAGAGAGCCCAGGACGACGACCAGATCGGAGAGCAGCTGCCCCTCGGCGAGCATTGGCAGCAGCGCGAGGTTGCAGAATGCCGGTGAACGGAACTTGACGCGGTACGGGCGAGGCGAACCGTCGGAGACGATGTACACGCCCAGCGATCCGCGCGCGGATTCGATGTGATCGTAGGCTTCGCCGGGACGAGGCTTGATCAGCCGAGGAAGACCCTCCGCCTTCACGCGGCCCGGCTCCATCTGCGAGATGGCCTGCTCGATGATGCGGCACGACTCGTAGCACTCGAACAGGCGCACGCGGGCGCGATCGTAGGCGTCGCCGTTGGAGCCTGTGGGGACATCGAAATCGAAGCGGGGGTAGACCGAGTACGGGTCGTGCTTGCGCAGGTCCCAGTTCACACCCGAACCGCGCGCCGTGGGGCCACTCGCTCCCCATGCCACAGCGTCCTCTGCAGACAAAACGCCAACGCCCTTGAGTCGGCCCCGTGCGATCACGTTACCGAAATACATGCTGTCAATGTCATCAAACTTGGCGCGCGCACTCACAGTGCACTCAAGAATCTGGTCGGTCCAACCATCGGGGAGATCGAACGACACGCCCCCCGGCCGCACGTAGTTGTAGGTCAGCCGAGCGCCACAGAGCTCCTCGAACAGCTCGATGATGCGCTCGCGTATGTCGAATGTGTAGATGAACATCGTGGCGGCACCGGTATCGTTGGAGGTGGATCCCAGCGACATCATGTGGCTCGCGATGCGCTGCATCTCGCACACGATCACGCGAATGTACTCGGCACGCTCCGGTACCCGAATGCCCGCGAGGCGCTCGACCGCACGGCAGTACGCCCAGTTCGCGTACATGCTGCCCACATAGTCCAGGCGGTCGGTCAGCGGCACGATCTGGAGGTAGGTCCGGTTCTCGCACATCTTCTCAATGCCGCGATGCAGGTAGCCGATCACCGGACGTACTTTGGTGATGATCTCGCCGTCGACATTCACGATGACGTGACACACGCCATGCGTAGACGGGTGGGACGGGCCCACGTTCAGTACGAGTTCCTCGGACACGCCGCTGTCATTGGCGCCTGTGCCGGCAAGTTCGTGCTCTGTTTCGTTCATGGGTCCACCCCCCTCGTGTCGATCGCATGCCCGCGCCTGTCGCGGTCGGCCGTCAGATGTAGTCGGGCCTCTTGATGACCCGGTCGTCCTCGTAGTCCTTGCGCAGCGGATGCCCCACCCAGTCGTCCGGCAGCAGAATCCGACGCATGTCCGGATGGCCCTCGAAGTCGATCCCGAACAAGTCGAATACCTCGCGCTCCTGCCACAACGCCGCAGGCCACAGTGAGAAAAGTGACCTGGTCACGGGATTGTCTCTGGGCACCGAGCACTTGAGGAAGATGCCGGTGGACATGGAGCGAGACGTGAGGCGGTAGACCATCTCGAAGTGCTCGATCCTATCGACCGCAGTCAGCATTCCGAGTCTGTCGAAACCAAGCTGCTTCAGGTTCAGTGCAGCCTCGTAGAGCTCGTCGCATTCGACCAGCAGCACGCCGTCACCGAACTCGATGGAGAACAGCGGACACAGGTCGGGATACTGCGCGCACAGGTGGTCTCTGAGCTCCTCGATCCTCACGAGTCCTCACCGCCGGTGGCGGACCCCGGAGTGACACCAGGCATGGGCAGCAGGAAGTCCCTCGACCTCGTCTTGCCAGGTGCAATCGACTCGGTCTTGATCTTCTCGCGAAGCTGCATGAACGCGTCGATCATGGACTCTGGCCGAGGAGGACACCCGGCAATATAGACGTCAACCGGCAAGAACTCGTCAACGCCACGAACCACCGAGTAGGTGTCGTAGTAGAAGATGCCGCCGGACACGGCGCAGTTGCCCATGGCGATAACCCACTTGGGCTCGGCCATCTGCTCGTAGAGACGCTTGACCGCAGGGGCCATCTTCCGGGTGATCGTGCCCGCGACGACCATCACGTCGTCATGCCGCGGATCAGGTCGCGGGAACGTGCCGTGCCGGTCGAAGTCGAACTTGCTGAACGAGCCGGCGATAAGCTCCATGGCACAGCAGGCGGTGCCCATGGGCATGGTCCACAGCGAACGGCTTCGTGCCCAGTTCGCAAGGGCATCGATCGAAGTGAGGACTACCTTGCCGCCGGACCCATCGAGACTGGCGCCCATCTTGTCGACTATCGCCATTCCAAGGCCCCCTTGCGCCACGCGTAGACCAGTCCCAGCGCCAGAGCCGAGGCGAACACGGCCACCTCGATTAGACCCGCGACGCTCCCGCGTAGTGATGGCGCGACGGCAAAGAGCAAGACCGCCTCGGCATCGAAAAGGACAAATAGCAGCGCGATGGTGCTGAAGCGGACCCTGACCGGAACCCACGGGGATCCGGCCTGATTCATTCCGCATTCGTAGGGAGCGTTCTTCTCATCGTTCGGATTCCGCGGAGAAAGCAGCGCGTTTATGCCAAAAATCAGCATGATGAATGCAGCGGCAGACGTTATGAGGCCCAACACGAATAGCACGCTTTGGGTAGCAGCTTCCTGCACGTACTCCCCCTGCCGTCAGTGTCACCCACTTTGTAACTGCGTGTTACAAAGTGGGGCCGGAAGACTCCCTGGCAGCTCCCCTCGCCCGCGTCCACTCACCCCGACGCGCGCGAGATACGGCATTCTAGCCGCAAGACTGAGGGTTTGTAAATATTGTTACAAAGTCCTCCGGATCCCCTGAGGGGTGGATTCTGCGCCCGGGGGCGAGTTCCTGCCCGCCAGCGCGCGCTACTCGTCGGCCTGCGCGCGCTCGATTTCCTCGGCGAGTTCGATCCACTCTTCCTCGAGCTGCTGGAGGCGAGGTTTGATCTGTGCATATTCGGCCATCGCGCTATCGAACGCATCGCGGTCGCTGTAGAGCGCCTCGTCGGCCAGGAGCTCGACGAGTTCGTCGTGGCGACGCTGGGTCTTCCCGAGCTCGGCATCGAGACGCTCCGCCCGTTTCCGCAGCTCCTTGGTCTCGCGGTAGCGCCGATTGCGCTCCTCGGCCTCCCGGCGCTTGTCTTCTCGCGACTTTGGCGCGGTGGGAGTCGCAGGCGAGGCCGTAGCGGCGGGCCGCGTGCTCTCCTGACCGGGCCCCAGAGCAGATGCATGCGCACCCGTTCGCCCTGCAGGGTCCGTCTGCGGCGCACCCTGCTCGCTCTTGAACAGGAAGTAGTCATAGTCGCCGTCGTAGACGACAGCCGTCCCGTCGCGGACCTCGATGATCTTGTTGGCGACGCCACGGATCAGGTGCCTGTCGTGTGTGATCAGCACGAGCGTCCCGCTGAACTGCTTGAGGGCGTTCTCAAGAATGTCGCGCGAGTCCACATCCAGGTGGTTCGTGGGCTCATCCAGACACAACAGCGGAGCGGGCACCGTCATCATCTTGGCCAGCGCCAGTCGGCACCGCTCACCGCCTGAAAGAACGGATACCTTCTTGTTCACGTCGTCTCCGCTGAACATGAATGCGCCAAGCAACGATCTGACCTGCGCCTGAGTCCAGCCGGGGGCGACAGCGTCCAGCTCCGCGAATACCGTCTTGACGGGGTCCAGCGCCTCTAGCTGGTGCTGGGCAAAGTACGCGACATCCACGTGCAGGCCCAATCGACGTTCACCGGCATCCGGCTCCAACACGCCTGCCAGCATCTTGAGCAGCGTTGACTTGCCCGCGCCGTTGGGGCCTACGAGAGCGACCTTGTCCCCGCGATAGAGGGCGAGATCCAGGTCGTCATAGACCACGTTGTCGGCATACGCCTTACGGACCGCTTCGAGCCGGATGACCTCTTCTCCGGTGCGCGGCGGCTGCGGGAACGCGAAGTGCACCCGTTTGCGCGACTCGGGTATGACGATGCGCTCCATCTTCTCGAGCTTCTTCACGCGGTCCTGTGCCTGCTTGGCCTTCGTGTTCTTGTAGCGAAATCGCTCGACGAACTTCTCCATGTGGGCGATCTCGCGTTGCTGCTTCTCATACGCAGCGTGCAGCTGCTCTGTGGCGAGTTCCTTCGCGCCCAGATACTGCTGGTAGGACCCGGTGTACGCCGAGAACCGCCCCATCTCGATCTCTGCGACGTGATCCACGAGCCCCTCCATGAACGCACGGTGGGGGCTCACGCGAACGATCGACCCGTCGTAGCCGCGCAGAAACGACTCGAGCCACACAACCGACTCGAGGTCCAGGTGGTTCGTGGGCTCGTCGAGCAGCAGAAGCTCCGGCTTGCCCAGCAGCAGCTTCGCGAGCGCGAGGCGCATGAGCCAGCCCCCGGAGAACTCCTCGGCGAGTCGGTCGAGGTCTCGCTCGCGAAAGCCAAGTCCGGAGAGGATGGTGCGCGCCTCGGTCTCGAGCGAATAGCCGCCGGCATGCTCGAAGCGCTCCGAGGCCCTCCCCCACTCTGCAACCAGGCGATCGCGTTCCTCGGCGTCCTCGGCCTGCTCGATCAGCAGCTCGAGATCGGCGAGGCGGCGCTCGAGAAAGTGCAGTTCCTCTGCCGAGAAGAGCGTCTCCTGGAGTACAGTGCGGCCAGCCATTTCGATGGCTTCTTGCTTGAGATAGCCCACGCTCGCGCCCTTGGCGACCCGCACGGTGCCCTGGTCGGGTGACAGGCGACCGGCCATGATCTCGAGCAGTGTGGTCTTGCCCGCGCCGTTGGGGCCGATGAGCGCCCAGCGCTGCCCGGCCATCACGCGCAGGGACACGTCGGCAAACAGCACGCGACGGCCGACAGTTTTCGTGATGGTGTCCAAGGAGATAATCACAGCAAGCAAGTCTAACAGGGAGGACGCTGTGACGGACACCAAAGGACGTATCGTCGTCATCGGGAGCGGCGCGGCGGGGAGTGCAGCTGCTCGCAGCCTGGCCGGCTCCGGATGGGACGTCACGGTCGTGGAGCGCGCTAAGGTCGGGGGGACGTGCCTGTGGCATGGCTGCATCCCCAAGAAGGCGCTTTTCAATGCTGCTCATGCGCGCAGGGATGCCAGTAGGTCAGAGCTGTTCGGGCTGGCCCCGTGTGAGGCCTCGTTCGACTGGCCAGCGGTGCTTGGCTGGAAGTGGCACGCTCAGGAGACCTATGCAGGAGACCAGGAAGAGATTCTCGAGGCCCGGGGAATTCGCCTGGTCAAAGCCAGCGCGCGATTCATTTCCGCAAGTGCCATCGAGGCCGGGGGCCACTTGCTGGAGTTCGATCACGCGGTGATCGCTACGGGCTCGAGCACGAGTCTGCCACCGATTCCCGGCATCGAACTCGCGGACACGAGCGATGACGCACTGGGATACCAGGAGGTTCCCGAGGAACTGCTCATCATCGGTGGCGGCTTCATCGCGATGGAGTTCGCAGGCATCTACGCGACGTTCGGCTCGCGCGTCACCGTGATCTCGTCCGGTCCGCGCCCGCTCGAGATGGTCGATGCAGAGGCAGCCGCAGTCGCCGTACGCCATCTGCTCAGACTGGGTGTCGAATTCTTCAGCGACTGCCGGATCTCTGAGCTGTCGGGAGAGCGCGGAGCTCTGACGCTCAAGTTCACCGACTCGACCGGCGCCGAGCGCACCGGCGAGTACGGGCATGCGCTCGCGGCCACCGGTCGACACCCTGCAACCGACGGGCTGGGGCTCGAAACTGCCGGAATCGAGACAGACGAGCACGGGCGTGTAGTCCACGATCGTTTCCAGCGTACGACCAACCCCGCTGTCTGGATGGCCGGCGACGCCGCCGGTGGCATGATGCAGACGCCGGTCGCCTCGTACGAAGGACGCACGGTCGCCGAGTCCATCGACAGCGGGACGCCGATCGCGCCCGACTGCACCGCCGTACCCACGACGGTGTTCACAGTCCCACCGATCGCGCAGGTCGGTATGACCGAGGAGGCGCTCACCGCGGCCGGCGTGAAGTACCGCGCCTCGACCACGCCCTTCGAGTATCTTGCAGCCGGGATCATCGAAGACGAACGCGACGGGCTCGTGAAGTACCTCTTCTCGGCAGATGACGGCCGGCTGCTCGGCGCGCATATCGCAGGCCCGACTGCACACGATCTGATCTACGCGGCGGCCGTGGCGATTCGCATGGGCGCCACGGACTCCGATCTGCAACAGGTCCTGGGGATTCATCCGGCGTATTCCGAGGCACTCAACTGGGCGGCATGGTGATGTGCGGCCCGGATACAGATGGCGGTCACGATCATGCCGCCAGCGCGAAGGGCGGGCAACGGCCCGATCCGGACGCGTTCGTTCGCAACATGCGTACCCCCATGCCGGCTGCGCGCAAGATCCGCCTTGTGGTGCGCAACAACGCGCTCAAGATCGCTCGACTGCAGAATTGCTGCGGCCATCCCGGCGAGCCTGGGTGTTGACGCTAGCGGACCGGGCCGTGCGCCCGGAAGAGTGTGCACGCAAGAGGCCCCGGCACTGTCACCGGGGCCTCGATAGTTGCTGGTGGGCGATGTTGGATTTGAACCAACGACCTCTTCCGTGTGAAGGAAGCGCTCTCCCCCTGAGCCAATCGCCCGTATACACCACCCGAAAGCGGCGAGGGACATTCTAGCATGACTCACGCCGAGTGGTACCCCGCCGGATGCGATGCGTGCCAGCGCCACGCGTCGCCGATCATGGTGTCCAGATCGGTGTGTTGCGGACGCCAACCCAAATTGTCGCGTGCCAGACTCGATGAGGCTACCAGAACTGCCGGATCGCCCGGTCGCCTGGGCCCGACGGAAACGTCTATCTTGCGGCCGGTGACCCGCGCGCACGCCCGGACGACCTCGAGATTGGTGAAACCCTCGCCCGATCCCAGATTGAACGCTCCGCCGGCACCGCCAGCGACAAGCCGCTCGAGCGCGAGCTGGTGCGCCTGGGCCAGGTCGCACACGTGGATGTAGTCGCGCACGCAGGTTCCATCGCGTGTGGGATAGTCGTCGCCGTACACCTCGAAGTCCGTCGTGCCATGCGCAAGCTTGCTCAGAATCCGCGGGATTATGTGCGTCTCAGGGTCGTGGGCCTCGCCAAGCGAGCCATCAGACCATGCACCCGCCACGTTGAAGTAGCGCAGCCGGATCGCGCGAAGGCCGTACGCCGCTTCGTAGGACTCGATTGCCAGCTCGAAGGCCAGCTTTGTCGCCCCGTAGGTGTTGACGGGCGCGAGCGGTGCAGACTCGGGAATCGGCGTAGATTGCGGCTCGCCGTAGACCGCAGCGGTCGATGAGAAGACGAGCGCGGGCGGGCGGTCGAGCCCGTGCATCACCTCCAGCAGCTTCAGCGCTTGCACGAGATTCGCATCCCAATACTGCTCGGCGCGCTCTTGCGACTCAGCCACCTCGATGAGCCCCGCGCAATGCAGGACGGCGTCGCACGATTCGAGTGCCTGACTAACCGCGTCCGTGTCGCCTACGGACCCGTGGACGAACCGGGCGCGCTGATCGAGTGCTTCGCGGTTGCCGCGGACAAGCGAGTCGAGCACGGTGACCTCGTGACCGGCATCGAGCAGCGTGCGCACGGTGATGCTTCCTATGTAACCCGCACCGCCAGTCACCAGTACTCGCACGAGGTCGCCTTTCCGGGCAGATCAGAACGTCTCGGGATGCCGTACATCGATACTAGCGCAGAGGTATGACACCGCGCTTGAATGCCCTGACGATACGGTCGGAGACAGCACGATCCCAGCGCTTGGGCGCAACCCAGCTTCGCGAACCCGAACGTGCGAGCCCGACGGCATCTACGATTGCGTCGGAGTCGGCCCGTGCCAGTCGGTTTGCCCCGACCTCGATCGTCGCATCGTGCTCGGTATGGGATCGGACCGTCACGCACGGCGTGCCCAGCATGCAGGCCTCTTCCTGAATCCCACCCGAGTCGGTTATCACAGCTGCAGCGTCGCGCTGTAGCGCAAGCATGTCGAGGTACGGGACGGGGTCGAGACAGTACAGGTCCGGTGGCGCGAGCATACCGGCAGCGATGATTCCGTCACACAGGTCGCGTGCATCCGGCACGAGCACCGGCAATCCGAGCCGTGTCATGGCATCGGCAATCGCGCTCATCCGCCGGGGAACCGTGACGTTCTCCGGACCATGGAACGCAGCGAGCACGTATCCATCCGGGATGACACCGTACTCGAGAGCGGGACTGCTGCTCTTGATCGCGTCGAGATTTCTGAGCACCGACTCGGCCATGGTGCTGCCCACGAACTGGATGCGCTCCTCGGCAACACCTTCGCCGAGGAGATTCACCACCGCATTCTCGGTCGGAGCCAGATGCAACGCACTCACCCGGCTGATGAGCACCCTGTTGATCTCTCCGGGACACGTCAGGTCCCCGCATCGCAAACCGGCCTCCAGATGGACGACCGGAACCGCCAGCTTGGCTGCTGCGATGGCAGTCGCAAGCGTTGCGTTCACATCGCCAACCGCCATCACGGCATCGGGCGAGACCTCCCCCACAAGCCGCTCGAGCGCGATCAGCGCCCTGCCGGTCTCGACCGCATCTGTATCCTCGCCTACGTCAAGGAACCAACGGGGCGCCTGAACCTCGACTCCGTGGAACGCAACGGTGTCTGCCGGCTCCGTCCCACGCGAGGCGCTGCGCGAGCCCGTGAACGCGATATCGACCTCGTGCCCGGCCGCTGCCA
The DNA here is from genome assembly GCA_041739935.1 of Coriobacteriia bacterium. Lineage (GTDB taxonomy): Bacteria > Actinomycetota > Coriobacteriia > Anaerosomatales > JAGXFU01 > JBGSMX01. Next base: position 18,379 of record JBGSMX010000027.1, read on the forward strand.
GACGGGGCAACAGCGGCGCGACCTTCACGAAGTTCGGCCTGGCTCCAACCACCACGATTATCCGCACGCACGCGCCCCCTATGCCACTCGGACCTCCCGAGACTGGTACCTACCCCAACGCGGCGCGAAACCACGGTCGGGTATCCAGTGTCGCATCGGTTCGGACTGGGCTCGGCTTGAATCAGGCGCTGGATGAGCACCTCTCGGCCGGACTGTCGCGAATCGGGGTATGCCCAGCGCGAAATCCGGTGACGAGCGTCACAAATGTTCCTAATGTTGCGGCCATTTCGCGACGAATAGATGTATAGACACGCGCACACGTGTCTGAGTGCTGTATTGGGGCAAAGTGGCCGCCCGGGAACGGCGGTCCCACGGAGGTGGAATTGTGGCGGTACGAAAGACGCGCGCCAGGGTCAAACTGCTGGCGATCGCACTTATCGCGGCGACGATCATCGGGCTCGGACTTCAGGCAGCCCAGGCCGTCGGCCCCTCCCCGCTCGATCAGCTCGTATGGGACTCCTATATCGCCGAGGGCGTGTGGATCGAGTCCCTCGCTGTGGACTCGGGTGCGCTCTATCTGGGTGAAGGCGAGACGTATCGCATAGGCAAGTACCTGCTCTCCGATCCTGCAGAACCGGCAGCCACATGGGGCAGCGAGGGTAGCGCTGACGACGCGGTGGAGTTCTTGTGGCCAACAGGCGTCGATATCGACAGCACCGGGCGGATCGTTGTGAGCGACGCCTACAACAACCGGGTCATGGTCCTCGAGTCCGACGGCTCCCTGGATCTTGTGGTAGGCGGACCCGAGCCCGGCTCCGGCAGCCAGGAATTCAGCGAGCCCCAGGAGGTTGCTGTCGGGGCGAGTGACGCAATCTACGTGAGCGACTCCGGCAACGGGCGGATCCAGGTGCTCTCGGCGGGTGGCGCCATGCAAACGCAGTGGTATCTTCCCGACCCGAACACCGGTGACTCTCTCACCCCCGGTCCGGATGGTCTGTGCTTCGATGCCACCGGCGATCTGTATGTGGTCGACGCCGTTTACTCTCGGATATACAAGTACTCTCCGGGCGGCTCGCTTCTGGACACCATCATCACGTTTGATGAGGGGGATTCGTTCCAGAACCCGCAGAGCATCGCGATCGACAGTCTTGGCGCCCTCTACATCGCCGACACGCTCAACGACCGGATCGTGCGGCTCAAGCCCGATGGCACGTACCTTCAGACGATCGGAAGCCCCGGCTCGGGCGCGGGCGAGATCCTTTTCCCGCTCGACCTGGAATTCGACGCCAACGACAATCTCTACGTTTCCGACTACTACAACGACCGGGTCCAGGTCTTTGACTTCATCCAGGCTACCTCGGATTCCGTTCCGCCGGTGACGACCTCCAATATCCCCGCCGACTGGACGACCGGCCCCTTCGAGGTCGTTCTCACGGCCACTGATGAGAGCTCGACGGTCGATTCGACGTATTACTCGATCGACAATAGCGACCCGACCGTTCTCTACGATCCGGTCAATCACTTCAGCGTCGCGACAGAGGGGACGACCACGGTCAAGTACTACTCGGTTGACGAAGCCAGTAACGAAGAGACCGTCACAACTGAGACACTGCTCGTCGACAGCACTCCCCCGACGACTACCGACAACCACGTATCGAACTACATCGGCTCCGCAACAATCACCTTGTCGCGCTCGGATACGCTGTCCGGCATATCGACTACCTACTACAGGCTCAATGCGGGCGCATGGTTCCAGGGCACGACCGTGATGACGTCCGTGACTGCGACGCATACCCTGCAGTACTACTCGATCGACAGGGCTGGCAACCAGGAACCCACGAACCAGATCCAGTTCCGCGTGGAGCCGGTCGACGACGCTCCCCCGGTCACGACATCCAACCTGTCTGAGTCATGGTCGAAGCTCCCTCTGCTCGCCACGCTCACAGCGCTCGACGATGTTACCGGCGTCGCAGGAACCTACTACTCGACCGACGGCACGTTCCCCACAACGCGCTATACGATTCCTTTCGCAATCGACTGGGAGGGCTTGATTCCCGTCAAGTACTACTCGGTTGACTTGCGAGGCAACATCGAGGACGTCAGAACCAAGACCGTGAAGCTCGACTTCACCAAACCAGTCACCACCAGTGACGTCCAGGCCAGCTACGTTGACAGCGCGACGGTTGAGCTCTCCCCTTCCGACAACCTATCCGGCGTGCTCTCGACCCAGTACCGCATCAACGGCGGTGAGTGGCAGTACGGGACAACCATCGATGTGACTTCATGGGGCCACATCTCGCTCGAGTACCGCTCGACCGACTACGCGGGAAACGTCGAGAACACCGTTGTGAAGACGTTTGACGTCCTGCGGCCCGACATCGATCCGCCGACTACCGGGACCAACATCCCGGCGGGATGGACCACCGGTCCGTTCACGGTAACGTTGGAGGCCTTCGACGCGATCTCAGGCGTAGCCAGGATCGAGTATGCACTCGACGGCACGACCGAGACCGTGGAGTTCTCCCAGGAAGAGACACAGACAACCTACTACCTCGAGTTCGAAGTGAACGGCGAAGGACCACACGTCGTCACCTATTTCTCCACGGACTTCCGGGGCAACATCGAACCCCTTCACACGGACACCCTTCGACTCGACCTGCAGCCACCGGTCACCACTGACGACCACGTGAGCAACTACATCGAGTCGGCAACCATACATCTCTATCCTTCTGACAATCTCTCCGGTGTCTCTGCAACACGGTATCGCCTCGACCAGAACGTGAACTGGCTTTCCGGTCAAACAGTGAACCTGAGTTCGTACGGCGCCCACACGCTCTACTACTACTCGGTGGATGGCGCAGGAAACGCGGAGGCGACGCACGAGGTGACCTTCACGGTCATTCCTCCCGACACCGAGCCTCCTGTAACGACATCGAACATCCCCGCCAACTGGGTCACCACTTCACCGGTAACCGTGACGCTCTCCGCGACAGACGCCGTGTCCCCCATCGAGAACACGTGGTTCTCCGTGAACGGCGGCCAAAGCTACAACGTCTACACCGGCCCGTTCCAGGTCTCCGCGCCGGGCATCACGACCGTCAAGTACTACTCGCGAGACACCCGGGGAAACACCGAGAGCCCGGTCACGGGGTATGTGAAGATCGACCAGTCAGTGCCCGTGACTACCTCCGACAACGGCGGCACCTACCAGGGCAATGCTGTCATAAACCTTTTCCCGACTGACAGCTACTCAGGTGTGGCGACCACACACTGGAAGCTCGACGGTGGCTCGTGGCAGACCGGAACCCAGATCACTTCGAATTACTGGGGCTGGCACACGATCTACTACTACTCGGTCGATGCAGCAGGCAACACCGAGACAGTCAAGACCGAGACCTTCCGCATCAAGCTCTCCACCAACACTTACGAGCAGACGAACTCGAACGTCGTTCTCAAGAACACCTGGACCACTGTCGCAGGCGGAAGCGGCGACTCCTGGGCATACTCGACCCACGATGACGGACAAGTCCACGTCTACTTCAACGGCGAGAAGATCCAGTGGATGGGCGCCCTCGGGCCCGACTTCGGCAAAGCAAACGTCTATCTTGACGGCGTGTACAAGACGACCGTCGACATGTATTCCTCGGCTACCCAGATCAACAAGTTGCTGTGGGACTCGGGCAGCCTCGATTACGAGTATCACTACCTGCTCATCGACCCGACCGGTACAAAGAACGCCTCGTCGAGCGGCTACAAGATCTCCGCGGACGCTTTCAAGATCGATGGCGCCATCGCGCAAGTTCCCGATACCGTGGCCCCTACCACCACTGACAACGCGCCCGACGTGTGGGTGAACTACAACGTGCTTGCGACGCTGAGCTCCTACGACGCGACCACAGGCGTGGCGGGCACGTACTACACGACCAACGGCACGACTCCGAGCACGGCCAGCCCGCTCTATATCACTCCCATTACGATCACCGCCGAGGGGACCAACTCGCTCAAGTACTTCTCCACCGACGTGCGGGGCAATGCTGAGACGGTCGTCACGCAGCTGGTGCGCATCGACAAGACCGCGCCGGTGACCACGAGCAATGCTGTTGCCGACTACGTCACCAGCGCTGCGATCACGCTCTCGCCGACGGACCCGCTGTCTGGTGTAGCGGCAACGTACTGGCGCCTTGATGGCGGTACCTGGAACAGCGGGACATCGGTGAGTACGTCGGCTGTCGGCTTCCACACGCTCGAGTACTACTCGGTGGATGCGGCAGGCAACACCGCGAGCACGACCACAAAGACGCTCGACGTCATGACGCGGGTCGAACAGACAAACGCGCATCTTGCTTGGCGTGGCACATGGTCGACGCTGACAGACGCCAGTATGTCCGGCGGAAGCGCGAGGCAATCCACGACAGCCGGGTCGACCGTCTATCTCCAGTTCAGCGGTACGCGAGTCGATCTTGTTGCGATGAAGAGTGCGTCGTCGGGGATCGCGCGAGTGACGCTCGATGGGAATGCGACACTCGTCGACCTGTACGGAACGCTCACGTACCAATCCAACGTGTGGAGTTCCGGGCAGATCGCTGGCGGCTCACATACTCTGATGATCGAGTACACCGGCACGAAGAACGCAGCCTCTTCGGGGTACGCAGTGAACGTTGACGCCCTGGACGTCACCGGAGGAAGCACTGCCGACACGACCGATCCCGTGACGAGCGACGATGCGCCGGATGGGTGGCAGAATGCCGCCGTTGACGTCACGCTCTCGGCGACCGATGCACACACCTATGTTTCAGGGACCTCCTACCGCCTGGACGGCGGAGAGCCGACCGCCTACACGGGTGCTGTCACGATAAGCGCCGAGGGCACCACCACGGTCGAGTACTGGAGTGTCGACGGTGCGGGCAACGTCGAGGACGCGAAGACCGCGATCGTGCGTATCGACGACACGGTGCCTGTAACCACCTCAGACATCGACGAGGACTGGCAAAACGGGCCGGTGGAGGTCACACTGACAGCCAGCGACGTCCTGTCGGGTGTGGCCTCCGCGTACTACACCCTCGATGGCGGCGAGCCGCAGACCTACTCCACGCCGATCGAGATCAGCGCC
>JBGSMX010000135.1:0-11205 GCA_041739935.1 Coriobacteriia bacterium
CAAGACGCCACCGGCAAGGCCTTCCAGACCGCCCTGGCCTACGCCAAGGGCGTGGGTGGCACCCGCTCCGGCGTGCTCCAGACCACTTTCACCGAAGAGACCGAGACCGACCTGTTCGGCGAGCAGGTCGTGCTGTGCGGCGGTGCGACCGAGCTGGTGAAAGCAGGCTTCGAGACGCTGGTCGAGGCGGGCTACCAGCCCGAGATCGCGTACTTCGAGTGCCTGCACGAGCTCAAGCTCATTGTCGACCTCATGTACGAGGGCGGCATGGCCAAGATGTTCGACTCCATCTCCGACACCGCCGAGTACGGTGCGTACGTCTCGGGCCCGCGCATCATCACGGACGAGACGCGCGAAGAAATGGCGCAGATCCTGTGGGAGATCCAGAACGGGACGTTCGCGCGCAACTGGATCTTGGAGAACAAGGCGGGCTCGGCGCACTTCAAGGCAACCCGGCGCATCAACGCCGAGCATCTGGTCGAGGACGTTGGCGGCGAGTTGCGCGAGATGTTCGCGTGGCTCAAGAAGGACTAGGGGGAGCGCGATAATGCAGAAGAAGTACCTGATGACGCCGGGACCCACGCCGGTTCCCGCGGAGGTCCTGCTTACGCAGGCGGCTCCGATCATCCATCACAGGACGCCGGAGTTCAGCGCGGCGTTCGCCGAGGCGATCAAGGGCCTGAAGTACGTGTTCGAGACCGAGGGCGATGCGTTGCTGTTCGCATGCTCGGGCACGGGAGTCATGGAGGCAGCCATCGCGAACTGCTTCTGCGCCGGCGACACCGTCATCGTGACGCGCAACGGCAAGTTCGGCGATCGACAGAAGCAGATCTGCGAGGTGTACGGGCTCAACGTGATCGACCTGTCCTACGAGTGGACCGAGGTCGTCAAGCCGGCCGATATCGCCGCAGCTCTCCAGGCCAATCCCGGAGCCCGTGGCGTGATCGTTACGCAGTCCGAGACCTCCTCGGGCGTGCTCAATGACGTGCAGGCGATCGGCGAGATCGTGAAGGGCTACGACGAGTGCGTTCTGATCGTCGACTCGATCACCGGCATCGGCGCGGTGGACTGCAAGACCGACGAGTGGGGCCTCGATGTGGTCATGACCGGCTCGCAGAAGGGCCTCATGCTCCCGCCGGGTCTGGCAGCCTGTACGGTGTCGGCCAAAGCCTGGCGCGCCTACGAGCGCTCCACGCTGCCCAAGTACTACTTCGACTGGATGAAGTACAAAAAGAACATCGAGAAGGACACCACGCCGTTCACGCCGGCGGTCTCACTCGTACTCGGCCTCAACGTCGCGCTCGGCATGATCCGTGATGAGGGGCTCGAGAACACCATCGCACGCCATTCCCGCCTGGCCGAGGCGACACGCCGCGGCTGCGAGGCGCTCGGCCTCAAGCTCTTTGCGCCTCCCGAGGGACGCGGCTCTGCCGTCACACCGGTCTGGGTTCCCGAGGGCGTGGACGGCAAGGCCATCGTCAAGATCATGAAGGACCGCTACGGCGTCACCATCGCCGGCGGTCAGGATGACTACACCGGCAAGATCTTCCGGATCGGCCACCTGGGTTACTTCGGGGATTTCGACATCATCATCACGCTTGCGGCGCTCGAGATGACGCTCGCGGAGCTGGGATACGAGTTCACGCGCGGCGCGGGAGTTACCGCCGCACAATCCGTCTTCATGGGCGAGTAGGGGGAAGCAAATGAAGGTACTGGTAGCCGAAAAGATCGCACCGAGCGGAATCGCGCAGCTCAAGGGCGAGTTCGACGTCGAGGTCAAGACCGACCTCACTCCCGAGGAACTCATCGCGGAGATTCCGGGCTACGACGCACTCATCGTGCGGTCCGCGAGCAAGGTGACCCGCGAGGTCATCCAGGCAGGAACCGATCTCAAGATCATCGGCCGTGCCGGCGTGGGCGTGGACAACGTGGATGTCCAGGCCGCGACCGAGCGGGGCATCATCGTGTGCAACGCGCCCACGAGCAACATCGTGTCGGCGGCCGAGCACACCGTGGCGCTCATGCTCGCGCAGTCGCGCAACATCCCGCAGGCAGCAGCATCCATGCGTGAGTGCAAGTGGGAGCGCTCGAAGTTCACCGGCTCCGAGCTCTACGAGAAGACGCTCGCGATCTTCGGGCTGGGCCGTATCGGTGCGCTCGTTGCCGAGAGGGCACGCGCCTTCGGCATGCGTCTGATAGGTTTCGACCCCTACACCACGCCCGAGCGGGCGCAGGCCATGGGTGTGGAGCTGTTCGACAGCGTCGAGGAAATCTTGCCGCAGGCTGACTACATCACGGTCCACCTGCCCAAGACCAAAGAGACGATCGGCATGTTCGGGGCCGAGCAGTTCGCCATGATGAAAGACGGCGTGCGCCTCATCAACACCGCTCGCGGTGGCATCTACCAGGTCGAGGCTCTGGCCGACGCGGTGCGCTCGGGCAAGGTCGCCTCGGCGGGTATCGATGTCTACGAGGTCGAGCCGTGCACCGACTCGCCGCTGACCGAGTTCGAAAACGTCATCCTCACGCCGCACTTGGGCGCGAGTACGTCCGAGGCACAGGACCGCGCCGGCGAGCAGATCGCCGAGTACGTGGCGGCGGGCCTGCGAGGCGAGATGGTGGCCACCGCGGTGAACATCGCGCCGGTCGCTCCCGAGGTGCTCGAGAAGGTCGGCCCGTTCATCGAGGTCGCCGAGAAGCTCGGCAAGATGGTCGCGCAGATGGCCAAGCACGGTGTCGAGTCGCTCGACATCCGATTCGTGGGTTCGCTGGCCGACACCGATACGCGCATCCTCAAGACCGCCGTGCTCAAGGGACTGCTGACTGTGGTCAGTGCCGAGTCGGTCAACTTCGTCAACGCCGACTACTACGCCGAGCAGCGCGGAATCCGCGTGATGGAGTCCAAGCAGACCGAGACGCGTGACTACGTGGCCATGGTGAGCGTGCACGCCGAGGGTGCCGAGGGCACCGTTGACGTGGCTGCGGCACTTATCGGCGCGCGTAACGAGGCCCGCCTGGTCAAAGTGTTCGACTACGACCTGGACATGGGTCCCTCGGCGTACATGGCGTTTTTTACCTACGACGACCGGCCCGGGATGATCGGGAAGGTCGGCACGCTGCTGGGTGCGCAGAACATCAACATCGGCTCGATGCAGGTTGCCCGCCACGAGCGGGGTGGCGTCGCGCTGATGGGCATCACGGTAGACAGCCCGATCGATTCGGAGCTGCTCAAGGCAATCACCGAGCAGGCCGGAATGACCGACGCGTGGAGTGTAGAGCTATAAAGACGTCGCCCGTTTGGGAGTAGGGGTGGCCGCTGGATGCGGCGGTCACCCACCGACGTCGACAAGGAGACGGTCGTGAGTACTGACAGGGTCTACATCTTCGACACCACGTTGCGCGACGGCGAACAGTCGCCGGGCGCGAGCATGAACACCGACGAGAAGCTCGAGATCGCGCGGCAGCTCGTACGCCTGGGAGTCGACATCATCGAGGCCGGCTTCCCGGTCTCGAGTCCCGGCGACTTCGAGAGCGTGCGCCGGATCGGCGCCGAGGTGGGCGACGCATGCATCGTGTGCGGTCTGTCCCGGGCCGTGCCCAACGACATCGAGATCGCGGCTGACGCGCTCAAGACCGCCAAGCGGCCACGTATCCACACGGGCATCGGGGTGAGCGAGAGCCACCTGCGCGACAAGCTGCGGATCGATCACGACACCGCCGTCGAGCGCGCGGTAGCGGCCGTCAAGCTCGCACGTTCGCTGGTTGGCGACGTGGAGTTCTACGCCGAGGACGCCGGACGAGCCGAACCTGCGTTTCTTTACCGCATGGTGCAAGAGGTCGTCCGCGCCGGTGCTACGGTCGTCAACATCCCGGACACGACCGGATACTCGTATCCCGAGAAGTTCGGCGAGCTCATCGCCGGGCTGCGCGAGCACGTGGACGGCATCGATGACGTGGTCATCGCGGTGCACTGTCACAACGACCTGGGAATGGCGACCGCCAACTCGCTCGCGGCAGTGATCGCGGGCGCTCGTCAGGTCGAGTGCACGATCAACGGCCTGGGTGAGCGTGCCGGCAACACTGCCATGGAAGAGGTCGTGATGGCCCTGCGCCAGCGGCCGGACATCTTCGGCGTGGATACCGGAATCAACACGCGTGAGATCATGCGCACGTCTCGGCTGGTCTCGAGCATCACCGGAATCAACGTGCAGCCCAACAAGGCGATCGTGGGAGCCAACGCCTTCGCGCACAGCAGCGGCATCCACCAGGACGGAGTGCTCAAAGAGCGCTCCACCTACGAGATCATCGACCCGGCTGACGTGGGCGTGGGCGGATCGAGCATCGTGCTCACAGCACGCAGCGGTCGGCATGCCTTGCGCCATCGGCTCGAGGAGCTGGGCTACGCGTTGGGCGATGCTGAATTCGAGCCGGTCTACCTGGCGTTTCTCGAGCTCGCGGACAAGAAGAAGGAAGTCCACGACGAGGACCTCGAAGCGCTCGTGGGTGAGACCGAACGTTCGCTGCGCGAGGTCTACCATCTGGAGACGGTGCACGTGATGTGTGGCGAACCCGGAATCCCCACCGCTACGGTGGAGCTGGTCGACCGTGAGGGAGTGCACCTGATCGACTCGAGCCACGGCACCGGTCCGGTCGACGCGGTCTACAAGGCCATCAACCGCATGATCGATGTGGAAAACGACCTGACCGAGTTCTCGGTGAAGTCGGTCACGCGCGGGATCGACGCGCTGGGTGAGGTAACGATCCGGGTGCGCAGTGGCGACGACAAAGTCTTCACCGGCCGTGGAGCGCACAGCGACATCATCGTCGCATCAGCCAAGGCATACACGAACGCGCTCAACAGGCTGCTCATCAGCCAGCGCAATACCGTCGACGAGGAGTTGTAGGCATGCCCCGACCCATGACGATCACCGAGAAGATACTCGCGGCCCACGCGGGCCTCGACGAAGTCACCCCCGGGCAGCTGGTCGAGTGCGACCTCGACCTCGTGCTCGCCAACGATGTGACCGCGCCCATCGCGATCAAGGAGTTCCGCAAAGTCGGAATCGACTCAGTGTGGGACCCTGACAAGATTGCACTGGTGCCCGACCACTACACGCCAAACAAGGACATCAAGAGCGCCGAGCAGGCCAAGCTGATGCGTGACTTCGCGCACGAGCAGAAGATCTCCCACTACTACGAGATCGGCTGCATGGGCGTCGAGCACGCGCTGCTTCCCGAGCAAGGGGTGGTGGGCCCGGGGGACGCGATCATCGGCGCGGACAGTCACACCTGCACGTACGGCGCGCTGGGCGCGTTCGCGACCGGCGTGGGCTCGACCGACGCAGCCGCCGGCATGGCGACCGGGAAGGCGTGGTTCAAGGTGCCCGCCTCGATCAAGTTCAACATCGAGGGCGAACTCGGGCCCTGGGTGAGCGGCAAGGACCTCATCTTGCACGTCATCGGCATGATCGGCGTGGATGGCGCGCTCTACCAGTCCATGGAATTCACGGGCTCGACCATCTCAGGCCTGGGCATGGACGACCGAATGACCATCTGCAACATGGCGATCGAGGCCGGCGGCAAGTCCGGCATCATCGCTGTGGACGATACGACCCGCGCCTATCTCGAGGGCCGCGCGGAGCGCCCGTGGACCGAGTACTACTCGGATCCCGAGGCGGAGTACGTTGCCGTCTTTGAGATCGACGCAGCCGACATCAAGCCGACCGTCGCGTTCCCGCACCTGCCCAGCAACACGAAGGCTGCCGAGGATTCGCGCGACGTCTGGATCGACCAGGTCGTCATAGGCTCCTGCACCAACGGCCGGCTCGAGGACCTGCGCATCGCGGCGAGCGTGCTCAAGGGTCGCACCGTGTACGAAGGTATGCGGCTCATCATCATCCCTGCTACGCAGCAGATCTACCGCGATGCGATGCACGAGGGGCTCTTCGACATCTTCCTGGATGCCGGAGCTGCGGTTTCGACACCCACGTGCGGTCCGTGCCTGGGCGGCCACATGGGCATCCTGGCCGCGGGGGAGCGCGCCGTGGCCACCACCAACCGCAACTTCGTTGGTCGCATGGGAGACCCCACGAGCGAGGTCTACCTGTCTTCGCCCGCGGTAGCCGCGGCAACCGCGATCGCGGGGCACATCGCGCTGCCGGATGACCTGGTCTGAGCAGCCCCCCGCACAGCGAACGACTTCGCATCGCACGAGGAAGGAACGCCATACCATGAAGTTCCAAGGCACGGCCCACAAGTACGGACGCGACATCGACACCGATGTGATCATTCCGGCGCGCTACCTCAACACGAGCGTTCCCGAGGAGCTCGCGAAACACTGCATGGAAGACCTCGACGCCGGCTTCATCGGTAAGATCGAGTTCGGCGACATCCTTGTGGCCGAGGAGAACTTCGGATGCGGCTCGAGCCGCGAGCACGCGCCCATCTCGATCAAAGCGGCGGGAATCAGCGTGATCATCGCCAAGAGCTTCGCCCGCATCTTCTACCGCAACGCAATCAACACGGGGTTGCCTATCATGGAAGCCCCCGATGCTGTCGACGGTATCTCTAACGGCGACGAGGTGGAAGTCGATGCGGATGCCGGCATCATCATCAACAAGACCACGGGCCAGACGTTTCGGGCGCAGCCGTTCCCGCCGTTCATCAAGGAGATCATCGAGAAGGGTGGCCTGATCGAGCGGGTGAAAGAGACGGTTGGCGGGCGCTGATTCTAGTAGGCTACAAACTGCGCCATCTGGCGTAGCCTGACCGCGATTTGTCATGAACTGACAGACAGCCCCGTGTGCGTCTGATAGACTCCACGTTTTGGAGCGCCGTCGTAGCACAAGGAAGCGAGTCACCTTGCCAAGCAACTCCCGATCGAACCCGACCGTACGAGCTCTCACCTGGGCGATCGCGGTCGTCATTCTCGCGGTGCTCACCGGGTTCGTGTACGTCGCAGTATCAGGTGTTTTGCAGCCGCACTCGCCCAGAACCGCAGTCGAAAACGCGACCCTGACACTCGAGCAGGACCTCAAGGCCACACCCGAGGATCCGAAGATATGGGCCGAGTACATCAACGTGCTGACCTACGCCGAGCGGTTCCCCGAGGCCACCCAGGCCGTTGAGGACGCATTCGCGAGTGTCGAGGCATCGATGACCGTGCCCGTGCAGATAGCCGAGATCAACCTGCAGTTCGCTATGGAAGAGTTCGACACGGTGCTCGAGCTCAGTGAGGCCGCGCTCGTGAGTATCGACGAGACGGTCGAACTCGAGCGCGAGGCTCTCCTGGAGAAGGACATCGCCGAGGCCGCCATCGACGACATGTCACTCGGCGCGAGCGAGCGGGTGTCAGTCCGGGTCGTGCGAGCCCAGGTCTATCGCGAGCGCGAGCAGTGGGACCTCGTCATCGCCGAGACGACCAGCGCGCTCGAGCAAGATCCTCTGGCCGCGGACGTGATGACGTTGCGTGGAATCGCGTATGCCGCTCAGGGTGACGAAGAGGCAGCCAGGGCGGACTTCGAGAAGGCGCTTGAGTTCGGGCACCTACCTGCTCGCGAGGAGCTCGACAAACTTGAGGGGTAACAACGTGGCCGACGAATACAGCACCACACGGGATGCGAGCACGCGGCGTCAGGTGGCCGCTCTGACGATCATCTTGATCCTGCTGCTCTCACTGCTCGTTGCAGTCGGAGGCTTCGTGTGGCGGGTCGCGTCACCGCCGAGTGCCGGAAAGAACGACATCGAGACGGGCTCGGAGGGCTTGCGCTGGGTGCGTTCGATCTACGGCTGGGGTGCGGGAGAAGACCAGCGCCTTGTCAAACCCACCGATGTCGGGTTCGGTCCGGATGGCGTCATATGGGTCAACGATGGAAACAGCTCGCGCGTACTCGGGTTCGGGACCGACGGGACGCTGAGCTACATCCTCGGACAAGAGCCAGATGCCGCTCTCGCCGATCCGGTAGCGGTATCTGAGTCCGTCGACAACGAGGTCTACGTTGCCGACCTGGAGGCCAGTCACATCTTCGTATTCAATCGCGAGGGCGCCCTCCTGCGATCGTGGCAGGTCAACTTGCCACGCGACGTCGAGGTCATCGGAGACCGGGTGTACGTGTGCGCCACCGGTGCTGTCGGCGTCTTCACAACCCAGGGCGAGATGCTCTTCAGCGTAGGCACCGCAGGCGGGGGGCCCGATCAGTTCGAGAGCCCTCAAAGCGTCGCCGAGGACGCCGACGGCAACTTCTACGTCGTAGACACGATCAACTCGCGCGTCAAGGCGTACACCGCCGACGGCGAGCGTCTGTGGATCTTCCCGACGTATGCCGAAAACGTCGTGCGCGACGATCGCGGGAGCCTGGCCGGACCTGCCAGCCGTGATGAGTCGGGCAACGCGGAGTTCGATCTTCCGACCGGCGGAGCGATGGATGCCGCGGGGCGTCTGCTCGTCGTCGACGCGTTCCGCTTCTCGATCTCCGCGCTCGACATCGACGATGCGGGGACAGTGCTCGCGCGTCATGGCGAGGAAGGCCAAGACGACGGTAAGCTGTACTACCCAAGCGACATCGCATACGACCCGGTGCGTGACTGGGTCGCCGTCGCAGACACGGAGAACAACCGCGTCCAGCTCTTCCAGATCGAGGGGACCGGCGGGGGCAATCTCCTGAGTGGGGTCCGCCGAGGAGAATATGGTCCGATCTGGGTGTGTGCGCTTCCGCTGGCAGGGTTGCTGATTCTGGGTCTGCTTGGGACCTTGGGGAGGCGACGGGCTCGCAGTTCGTCCGCGGCAGCCCGCACTTCATCAGAGACCTGAAGGGGTCCCAACGTACCTGCCGAAAGATTAAGAGGGTGCCGATTTGGGCCGCTGGTTTGCGGTGCCTTCAATCGGACCCTACACGGTGACACGGTGCTGGTGGAGGAACGAACCATGCGCCTGTGATTTTGCGCATGGAAGGAGGTGAAATCTACTCACATGACAACTACCACATCAGTTTCTAAGAGAGGTGTGTCCATGAAGAGAGCAACCCTGATCGCGGTACTCGCCCTGACCATTGTGCTGGCGACGACTGCGAGCGCGTTTGCTGCAGTAAATACCGTTAACGGTAACTTCCAGGCTTGGGATGCGGGCCACGCCGGCAACGGCAACGGAACCCCGCACATCGGCTTCAGTACGACTTCGGAGAAGTGTGCGGTGTGCCACTCGGTCCACAATGCGGATACGAGCGCCAACAACGCGCAGAACATCTTGCTCCGCAGTGGGCGCGCGGATGCCTGCGTGTACTGCCACGTGGGCGGTTCGGTCAGCTCCCGCCAGCCGTACGGCGCGGTACTGACGAACTACACGGACGACACCGTGTTCAACCACTCCAACGATCCCGGTCCCGCTCCGTTGAACACGTACGCGGGTTGCCCAAGCTGCCACAGCGTTCACGGTGCGAACACCTACACCGACACGTCGGTGGCAACGGCTATTCTGCGCACCGGCGTCCTGACCGGTCCGGATCCTAACGTCCCGGCTCCGGGCGTGGGCGTCAAGGCGGAGGTCCTCACGTCGTTCTGCTCGCAGTGCCACCCGTACTTCCCGGGCGGCTATGACACGCTTGCCGATAATGAAGGCAACCACATCATGACTGCCACGTTCAACAACTATCAGAACCTCGAGGCCGATCCGTCCATCATCGGCGGTCAGGTCGCTGCTGCAGGTTCGGCCACGTGCCAGGCCTGCCACGACGCCCCGAGCGCGGGCAGCAACAACTTCCCGCACTTCATGCCTGATAATGCTCGTTTCGTGCAGGTCGCTGGCTACCTTGGCGACCCCCCCACGGGTACTTCCGAGGCCAGTGTCGACGGTGCATGCATCAAGTGCCACCTGTGGACTGGCGGCGCGGCAGGTGTAGGCAAGGGCTTCTAGTCTGAACCTGCATTTGGTATGTGAAGTTAGGGGGAAGCGACCCGCGGGTCGCTTCCCCTTCTTTTCCGGGCATCGAACGGCTAACGTCGGGACGGACATGATCGAGTCGGCCAAAGTGAGACGTGCACTTACCGTCGTGGCGGTTGCCTCGGCGGTAGGGCTGTTGGCTTTGGGCCTGACCGGGATGCTCGCAGGCACGCGCGTGTTTCCCTGCGCCACGTGCCACGCGATGGAGCCGTTTGCAGCGAGTCCCAACGATGCCGTGCACGCTGCTATTGCGTGCACACCATGCCATGCGGGGGGTTCGTTTGCGGGTTCGATCGATCTTGGAACCCGGGTCGTCACCCGGATGCTCCCGTCGGCGCTTCTCGGCACGGCGGAGCTAACGGGAAGTACTTCGCGGGTCGCTCGTGACGGCTGCGTGGCATGCCACGAGGGCGTGTTGACCTCGGGCCCGGGCGGTAGTGGAATCGTGATCGATCACGGCGCGTGTGCTGCGACCGGTGCGTGTACCACGTGTCACGGTGGCACCGCACACCCCCAGGCGGTTCGCTGGCCGCGCATCTACAGCATGGAGGAGTGCGTCGCGTGCCATCAGAGCTCCGATGCATCGGATGCGTGCGATGCGTGCCACATCGGCAAGTCGGAGCATGACAGGCTCGCTGTCGGTTCCTGGCAGGTCACTCACGGTGCGAACTGGCGCGAAACGCACGGCATGGGCTCGATACAGTACTGCGGCACGTGCCATCCCGATACCTACTGCGTGGACTGCCACGGCACTCCGCTGCCGCACGCTGCGGACTGGGGCTCCCAGCACGGAATCGCAGCGAACGAGGGGCGCGATGCGTGTGCGACGTGCCATCCGGGGGAGGCGCTGTGCGATTCGTGCCACAGCATGGAGATGCCCCACCCCACGGGCTTCCTTCAGGTGCATTCGGACGAGGCCGACACCGTTGACGACGAGCGCTGCGCGCAGTGTCACCTTGCCGAGGACTGCATCGAGTGCCACGAGAACCACGTCCACCCGGGCGGGCCCAACATGCCGACATCGCCCGCGAGCGTCTCGGGTGGTGAGAGCTGATGCCAGAGCAGCTGTCCCGCGTTCTGGACCTGGTGCGCACGGTCGTGGTCGATCCGACGAGCAACCTGACTGTCGCCGTGCTCCTGATGGCGATGCTCATTATCGTTGTCTTGCTGATCACGACTCTGATCTACCTGGCGCTCGTTGTCCGCACTGCCGAGGATCACGAACGCTCATCTGGGCTCGACGATACGAGGATCGCCGAGCTCACGCCCGC
>JBGSMX010000053.1:0-3046 GCA_041739935.1 Coriobacteriia bacterium
GACGTCGCCGAAAGCGCCGGGGGCCGGCTTGCCGCTCGTGTTCGCGCTGGTCGCGATGATGGGCCCGCCCGAGGCGTGGATGAGCTCCATGATCACTTCGTGGTTCGGGCTGCGAAGCGCCACGGTATCGTCCTCGGCGCGAAAGTCCTTGCCGACCCGTTCCGAGGCCTTCACAACAAGGGTGAGCGCACCGGGCCAAAACGCCTTGGCCAGGTTATGGGCGTACTCCGGAACGTCCACACCGTACTTGTCGAGCAGTGCGTCGTCGTTTTCGACCAGCCAGGGCAGGGGCTTGTCGAGTGGGCGCACTTTGATATCGAAGATCTCTTGGGGGCCGAAGCAAGAATCGGCGGAAGCTCCGATCCCGTAGACGGTTTCCGTGGGGAAAACAACAATCCCGCCGTCCCTGAGCACCGTGGCGGCGAGATTGATGACTTCCGCGGAAGGATTCTCCGGGTCGATTCGAAACACCTTGCTCATGGTGACCGCCTCCGTTTCGCGATGTCTGCCCTAAACGGTCCGTTCCTGCGAGCGCACGCCCGTCGCTATTCGGTCGCGACCCGTCAAATCAGAAACGGTCCTTACATCTTCATACCACTCACGCATCTCGTTAACAGCATCTTTCACTCGCCGTTCGTCAAGTTCCATGGCGAGCAACCCGCCCGGCTCGAGCCATTCCAACGCGTCGCGCATGATTCTACGTGCGGTTTCAAGGCCGTCAGGTCCACCGTCGAGTGCCAGGTGCGGTTCGAACCCCAGTATCTCCTCGGCAAGGCCATCGACATCCGCCGAGGGTATATAGGGCGGATTCGCCACCACCGCTGACAATTCCCCCTTGAGCGCCCGATCGAGTGGGCCCAGAAGGTCGCCGCACGTCACCGACACGCGCTCCCCCACGCCGAGACGGGCCGCGTTGCCGGTGGCCACCTCGACGGCGTCGGGCGACAGATCGGTCGCGTAGACCCGCGCGCCGGGGTGCTCGGAGGCAAGTGACAGGGCGACGGCACCTGAGCCGGTGCACAGGTCCGCCACGGCAGGCTGCTCGATGCCGCGACCGCGAAGATGCTCGAGTACGACGTCGACAAGTACCTCGGTCTCCGGCCGGGGAATGAACACTCCCGGCCGCACCTGCACGACGATGTGACGGAACGGCATCTCCCCGGTCACGTATTGGAGCGGCTCACCGGTCGCGCGGCGCTTCACTGACTCGCGCAGCAACGCGCGCTCATGGGGCGAGAGAGGACGCGCGAACTGGGTGTAGAGCTCGACCCGGGAAAGCCCCGTGGCTGCGGACAGGAGCCACTCGGCAGACAGTCGGGGCTGCTCGGTGCCCTTCTGGGCGAGGAACTCGACGGTCCAGTCCAGCGCATCGCGCACGGTCCAGACGCGCTCGGCCACTCAGACCACCTGCGAGAGCTTCTCGGCACGGTCGGCGGCAGCCAGGCTTTCGACGATCTCGTTGATGTCACCCATCATGATCGCGGGCAGGTTGTGCACGGTCAGCCCGATGCGATGGTCCGTCACGCGGTCCTGGGGGAAGTTGTACGTGCGGATCTTCTCGGAGCGATCACCCGAGCCGATCTGGCTGCGACGCGCATCGCCCAGTTCGGCCTGCTGCTTCTCGAGCTCGAGTTCGTACAGGCGGGCCCGCAAGACGCGCATCGCGTTTTCTTTGTTCTGCAACTGCGATTTCTGGTTCTGCGACTGGACCACAAGCCCAGTCGGCAGGTGGGTGATCCGCACCGCCGAGTCGGTAGTGTTGACCGACTGCCCTCCCGGACCGCTCGAGCGGTAGACGTCGATGCGCAGATCGCCCTGGTTGATCTCGACCTCGACATCTTCGGTCTCGGGCAGCACGGCAACGGTCGCGGTCGATGTATGTATCCTGCCACCGGACTCGGTAGCGGGGACGCGTTGCACGCGATGGACGCCGGACTCGAACTTCATCTTCGAGTACACTGACTTGCCCTTCATCATGAAAGAGACTTCCTTCATGCCGCCCACGCCGCTCTCGCTGGAGTCGATCTCCTCGACCTTCCAACGCAACGATTCAGCGTAGTACAGGTACATGCGGTAGAGCTCGGCCGCAAAGAGCCCGGCCTCGTCTCCGCCCGCTCCGGCACGGATCTCCACGATGACGTTCTTGTCGTCGAGCGGGTCTTTGGGAACCATCATGATCTTGATCTCGTCTTCGAGCCCGGGGGCCCTGGCCTCGAGCTCGTGCAGCTCGTCTTTCGCGAGATCCTTCATGTCCGGGTCGGTCTCCGCGCGCAGCATCTCCTGCGCATCGTCGATACCGGACAGCACGCCCAGGTACTCCTCGATCTTGGCGGCCAGCGGTCTCATTTCCGACTGCTCCTTGGCAAGCCGGGCGTAGAGCTTCTGGTCGCCCAGGACCTCGGGATCGCCCAGGCGATCGGTGAGCTCGTTGAACGACGTGAGTATCTGTTGAAGCTTCTCGCGCATATCTACCAGGTGTCCCTTACTCGGCTATCTGCGGTGCGAACGGGCGGGCGCCCATCCCGGGCGCGGACTCATGCATTCTAGCACCGGGAACTGACAGCCGCCCGCCAGAATCGCATCCCCCCCGCGAACAGCGCGATCGAGATCGTCACGTAGAGCACGCCCAGGATCGGGCGCGGAGTCGCGGTCAGCCGCAGGGCATGACCCCCGACCATCATGAACAGCACCACCGCCCAGGTCCTCCACGAAAGAAAGCCTCCGGCGCACTCGGCAGTGCCACGGGTGTGGATGCGATCGATGGCCCGCAGCGACGTGGGCGTGAGAATGTAGCGGTACTTGAGCACGCCAAGAACTGCCGCTAGCGCAAAGAGCCACTCGGAGTGCTCGGCGGCCAGCAGCCAGCCGACCCCGCGCACACCCAGAATCGCCGAGGCGACCAGCCACAACAGACCGGCAAGCGCCAGCTGAACGCGAACGCTCGCGCGGGGCTTGAGGCGTTGCGCGAGCGAGAGGCGCACTACCGCCTGGTGCCCGCCTTCGGGTGTGAGTGAGTCCATGGGTGGCTGCAGCAGCAAACGTCAGG
>JBGSMX010000117.1:0-2442 GCA_041739935.1 Coriobacteriia bacterium
GGTCGGGGCATCCAGCAGGCACTGCAGCGCGCCCGTGTCGCTCTCGCGCGTGAGGCGGGATGCGATATCGCGGTGAGCGAGGCGATGCCGGGCGGTCCCTCGCACCGCAACATGCAGCGGCAGGGCTTTCGCGTGGCCTACACGCATCTTGTCATGGAACGGCCGGCCCGCCCATGAGTGAGCCTGCCGGCCAAAGCGTGCGGTTTCCGGCGGAGTTCGTGTGGGGTTCGGGCGTCTCGGCACACCAGGTCGAGGGCGACAACCGGCACAACGACTGGTGGGCCTTCGAGCAGCAAGGCATGGTCGCGCGCGAAGAGAGTTCGGGTATCGCGATCGATCATTACCACCGCTACGCAGGGGATTTCGCACTGGCGGCCGACCTGGGGCACAATGCGGTCAAGATCTCGATCGAGTGGTCGCGTGTGGAGCGCGAGCGAGGTGTCTACGACGCCGGGGCACTGGCGCACTATGCAGATGTCGTGCGCACCATGCACGCCGCCGGGCTCGCTCCCTATGTGGTGCTCCACCACTTCACCAGCCCCGAGTGGCTGGGCGCGTATGGCTGGTGGCGCGGCGCGCAGACGCCGCAGCTGTTTGGCGCGTTCGTACTCGAGACCGTCAAGGCGCTCTCACCGTGGGTGGAGAACTGGATCACGATCAACGAGCCCATGCTGCTGGCGAGTGCGGGCTACGTGTTCGGGATGTGGCCCCCGCAAGGACGAGGCTTCCGGGAAGGCATGCACGTTGCGCGCAATCTGGTGCGCGCACATCGGCTCGCCTACGACATCATCCACGAGGTGGGCGGAGTCTGCCGAGTAGGTCCGGCCGTCAACGTCACCGCGCTCAAGCAGCCCGAGAACGCATCGTTGCGCGATCGCACGCTCGACGGGCCACTCGACTGGCTCGCGAACTACTACTTCATAGACCGCGTGCGCGACCGCTCGGACTTCATTGGGGTGCAGTACTACAGCCGGGCGACCGTACAGCAACTGCTTGCGGGCGATCCGCTCGCCGTACCGCGAGGCATGCGCAAGCTCCCGCGCTCGGACATGGGCTGGGAGATCTACCCCAAGGGGCTCTACTACACGGTGCGCGGCATGCACCGCCGCTGCGGTCTGCCCATCATCGTGACCGAGAACGGTATTGCCGATGCAAGCGACGAGCGCCGGGCGCTGTTCATTCGGGACCACCTGGTGTGGCTGCGCCGGGCCATGGACGAAGGCGCCGACGTACGCGGCTACCTGCACTGGGCGCTCACCGACAACTTCGAGTGGGCCGAGGGCTTCGCACCGCGATTCGGTCTGGTGGGAATCGATTACGAGACCCTGGAGCGCACGGTGCGACCGAGCGCGAGGTTCTACGAGCGCATCTGCCGCACCGGTGTGGTGCCGCTCGACGAGCCGGCGCCCTTCGACGGGTAGCGGCAGTCAGCCTGGCTCGCGCGGGAAAGTGCTAGTCTGGTGACCGGCCGAGCACAGGAGTGGGGGAGACGCGCGTGGATGCGGTACTCATGATTCTAGGCGGTGTCGCCGGGCTCGTGCTGGGAGCGTATGCCGGATTCTGGCTTGGCGGCCTGGTCAAAGACAAGCACCCGTCGATCTACTGGGTGCTCAACGTCCTCGCGGTCATCATCGGTGTTGGCGCGGCGTTTGGCGGCCTGTACCTGGGTGCCCAGTGGCTGTTTGTTGCGGCGATCGGTTTCGAAGGTGGATCGCTCACCGGACTCAAGTACGGGTTCGGACGCAGCGTGGGCGTGTGGGCGGTCCACGACCGGCTTACCGGCAACGACAAGGACATGCCCCGCTAGCTGCGGTGATGACAGCACTTGTTCACCTCGGCCCGCGCGGCAGAGAGCGGGCCTTCGCATTCATCCGAGCCGCACCCGGCCTTCACGCCGTCTTCAAAGGTCGGGACGATACTTCTCCATGTAAGGCAGACAACGTAAGTTCCCCCGACACGGAGGTGTATCGCAATGAAGAAGCACGGAAAGGCAATCACGATGGTTGCGGTCGGTCTGGTGG
Source organism: Coriobacteriia bacterium (assembly GCA_041739935.1). Classification (GTDB taxonomy): domain Bacteria; phylum Actinomycetota; class Coriobacteriia; order Anaerosomatales; family JAGXFU01; genus JBGSMX01. Next base: position 2,022 of record JBGSMX010000117.1, read on the forward strand.
CCGGCCTGGTTCTGGGTTCGATCGGCATCGCGTCCGCGGCGCCCACGACCGATCCGGCGACCGGCGAGACCCTGGGCTACGGTGCCCGAATGGGCGTCGCCATCCACGAAGCAGGCGCTCGCCTGGCCGATATAGTGGCCGATCTCACCGGTTTGAGCGTTGAAGACGTCGAGGCGCGCAGGGCTGACGGCGAGACTGTCGCCGATATCGCCGAGTCCGAGGGCGTCGACCCGGCCGCTGTCACCGACGAGGCTCTTGCAGCTCGCAAGGCGATCCTGGACGAGAAGGTCGCCGATGGCACGATCGATCAGGAGACTGCCGACCTCATGCTCGAGCGCATGACTGACCGTATCTCCGAGCGCATCGACTCCACCGAGACCGGCGGCTACGGCCGCGGCCAGGGTGGCGGCATGGGTGGCGG
>JBGSMX010000122.1:0-8420 GCA_041739935.1 Coriobacteriia bacterium
CGGTGCACCGGGGCGAGCGCGGCGTAGAGCCCGGGCCGGGTCCTGACGGCGCGTCTCAAGGCGGACCCACGAGGGGTCTGCGGACGGGTATCCGGATTCATGATGATCGCGAGTCGCCCCCGTGGTTTCTCGGCAGGATGAGCGTGCTCATGAGGCTAGGGTATCGTGCGCTCGTCCGCTACACTAATGGCTCACTGACAGGCCACACGGGAGAAGGGTGAGGAGATGGCACTCGAAACAGTGGACAAGATCTGGATGGACGGTTCCCTGGTCGACTGGGAGAACGCCCAGGTCCACGTCCTCACCCACGCCCTTCACTATGGCTCCGGTGTTTTCGAAGGCATCCGCTGCTACTCGACCCCACAAGGTCCCGCCGTCTTCCGGCTGACCGAGCACATGGAGCGCTTCGAGCGAAGTGCGCGGATGCTGCTCATGGACATGGGCTACTCGGTGGAAGAGATGGTTGCGGCCGTCAAGGAGACCGTGAAGGTCAACAAGCTGGACAGCTGTTATGTGCGCCCGCTTGCGTTTCGCGGCTACGGAGTCATGGGCCTCGATCCGCTTCCCGCGCCGGTCAACGTCATCGTGGCGGTGTGGCCCTGGGGCACGTACCTGGGCGACGAGGCCCTCAAGACCGGCATGGCCGTGGGCGTGTCGAGCTGGCGTCAGCGCGGCGTGAACGCCAGCCCTCCAGCGATCAAGGCGACGGCCAACTACCTGAACTCCTCGCTCGCACGCATCGAGGCCAACAAGCATGGCTATGCCGAGGCGATCTTGCTCAACGAAGACGGCAAGGTGTGCGAAGGCACCGGCGAGAACGTGTTTATCGTCAAGAACGGCGTGCTCTACACGCCTCCCATCTCGGACGGCATTCTCGAGGGCATCACGCGTGACTCGCTCATGCGCATCGCGCGCGACAAGGGCTACGAGGTCGTCGAGCGTTCTATGGTGCGCACCGAGCTCTACACGGCCGATGAGATGTTCATGTGCGGCTCGGCCGCCGAGGTCGTGCCCGTGCGTTCGGTCGACGGGCGCGAGATAGGCGACCCCGGCCCGATCACGCTCGACCTGCAGCAGACCTACTTCCGCGTTGTGGGCGGCGAGGAGCCGGCCTACGCCGCGTGGCTTGAGCACGTATAGGCAGCACGGCAAGCCCCGAGGAGCTCACAGGTCATGGTCACGCTCTACGACACCACACTTCGCGACGGGACCCAGCGGGAGAACCTCTCGTTGTCGGTCGAAGACAAGCTGCGCATCTGCCAGCGGCTCGATGACCTGGGCGTCCACTACATAGAAGGTGGCTGGCCCGGAGCGAACCCCAAAGACACGGAGTTCTTCGAGCGTGCCCGCGACCTGGAGCTTACGCGGGCGGTCATCTCGGCATTTGGCTCCACCCGCCGCAAGGACACTCCGGTCGAAGACGACGCGCAGATCCGAACGCTGCTCGACACAGAAGCTAGAGCGGTGTGCATATTTGGCAAGGCGTGGGATCTGCACGTGACCGAGACGCTCGAGACGACCCTTGAGGAGAACGTCGCGATGGTCGCGGACAGCGTCCGGTACCTCAAGGAGCAGGGGCGCACGGTGTTTTTCGACGCCGAGCATTTCTTTGACGGGTACGCGAACAACGCCGGCTACGCGATCGAGGTGTGTAAGGCCGCGGCGGACGCCGGCGCCGACGCGGTGGTGCTGTGCGATACCAACGGCGGCACCCTCCCGCACGACTTGCTGCGCGCCGTGGGCGCAGTCAGCCTCGTGATAGACGCGCCGCTGGGCATTCACGCACACAACGATGCGGGCTGCGCCGTCGCGAACTCGCTCGTGGCCATCGACGCCGGTTGTACTCACGTGCAAGGCACAGTCAACGGCTACGGCGAGCGGGCCGGCAACGCCAACATGATGGCGATCATTCCGTCGCTTGTGTTGAAGATGGGCGACGACTGCGTCACTCGCGAGCAACTCAAGCTCATCACCGAGATCAGTCACTTCGTGGCCGAGACCGCGAACATCTCACCCGATCCGCACCAACCCTACGTGGGTGCGAGCGCGTTTGCGCACAAGGGCGGCATACACGCGAGTGCTGCCGCGCGCCTGCAGGAGGCCTACGAGCATATCGACCCGGCCCAGGTCGGCAATCTGGCCCGGGTAGTCGTCAGCGAGATGGCGGGTCGCGCCTCACTCACGATGAAGGCCCGGGAGCTGGGCATCGATCTTACGAGCGATCCGGAGACCGTGGGTGCGGTACTCGACAACATCAAGGAACTCGAGCATCACGGCTACAGTTTCGAGGCCGCTGACGCCTCGCTCGAGGTCATGTTGAGCAAGCAGCTGGGCACTCACCAGCCGTTTTTCAAGCTCGAGTCGTTTCGCTGCATCATGGAGAAGCGCGAGGACGGCAAAGTGATGACCGAGGCGACGATCAAGATACACGTCGAGGGCCATCGCTACATCGCGACCGCAGAGGGCAACGGTCCGGTAAACGCGCTCGACAAGGCGCTGCGCATCGCAATCGGGAAGCACTATCCGGATCTGTCTTCCATCGAGCTCACCGACTTCAAGGTCCGGGTCCTCGACGAGAAGAAGGGGACGGGTGCTGTGACCCGAGTGCTTATCGAGTCGAGCGACGGCGACAAGAGCTGGGGCACGGTCGGCGTGTCCGAGAACCTCATCGAGGCGTCGTGGGAGGCGCTCGTCGATGCGGTCGAGTTCGGTCTATCACACCCGCGTCGATCAGCGGAGTAGCACCCGCACGCGCACCCGCCGTTCATCACATCCCCGCACGTAGGACGCGCACGAAGGCAGGAGAAGCTCTCCGCTTATGGAACTCAACTCACTAGACGGGTTCAGGCGAGCTAAGGAGAGCGGAATGCGCGTCGTCCGCCTCATTACCGATGGGGATGCCAGGTACGGCCTTGCGGATGACGCTACCGTCACCCTCATCTCCGACGAGCCGTTCGCGGCCTGGGAGCCCGAGGGAGCCGTGGGCCTTCGAACCGCCGAGCTCCTGACGCCTGTGGTCCCGACCAAGATTGTGTGCGTGGGCATCAACTACCGTGGTCATGCGCAGGAGATGGGCCACGAGCTGCCGCTCGAGCCCGTGATATTCCTCAAGCCACCGACGTCGATCAACCATCCGGGCGGGGAGATTCGCATCCCTGCGGGCGTGGGTCGAGTCGATTACGAGGCAGAACTCGCTGTCGTGATCGGCCGACGGACGCACCGTGCGACTCCGGTAGAGGCCGCGAGCAACATTCTCGGCTATACGTGTGCAAACGACGTGACGGCGCGCGATATTCAGAAGCGTGACGGGCAGTGGGCGCGGGCCAAGGGTTTTGACGGCTTCTGTCCGCTCGGCCCCTGGGTGGAGACCGACGTCGAGCCGCACGACCTGCGCATCCAGTCGCTCGTGAATGGCGAGGTGCGCCAGGACAGTCGGACGAGCGACATGGTTTTCGGCGTGTTCGAGCTGGTGAGCTTCATAAGTAACGTGATGACGCTGGTCCCCGGTGACGTGGTCCTGACCGGGACGCCTTCAGGCATCGGTCAGCTGGTGCCCGGCGACGAGGTCGAGGTGCGCATCGAAGGCGTCGGGAGCCTCGTCAACACGGTCGTCTGATGGCCCCTCGCGCTCGTCGCTCGGCGTCGCCGGCAGCCTCCCGCAGCTCCCACTCGGCGCGTGCCGCCCGTCGGAAACGAAGTTCCGTTCGGCTATCCACAGACCCCAAATGTCGTCGTTTGGTGCTATGCTGACCACGACATCTTGTGGCAGGGGCTAGTTCGGGCCGTTCGGCCCGGTGCCATTTTGCGCGCTCGATGCGAGGGCAGATCCGAGGGACTCACGGGAGCACACCGGCCATGGCCGAGGACCGTCTACGAACATCTGAGGTCGACCAACTGCTCGAGGCGTTGCTCGCTCTCGACAGCGCGGACGAGGCGTACGCCTTCCTCCAGGATCTGTGCACGATCCGCGAGGTCCAGGAGATGGCGCAGCGGCTGCAGGTAGCGCGCATGCTCGCGGTCGGCGAGCACTACTCGGAGATCCAGGAGCGTACCGGAGCCTCGGCGACCACCATCAGCAGGGTCAGCAAGTCGCTCAACTACGGTGCGGACGGCTACCGGTCCGTGCTGGGCAAACTCGAACTCGATTCGTAGGGGGCTTTTCAGCGTGTCGTTCGTGCACCTCCATACTCACTCGGAATACTCGCTTCTGGACGGTGCCGCCCGGATCAAAGACCTGGTCTCGACCGCAGTCGATTTCGGTATGGAGTCACTCGCGGTCACGGATCACGGCTACATGTACGGTGCGGTCGACTTCTACCGGCAGGCCACGGCGGCCGGCATCAAACCGATCATCGGGTGCGAGGTCTACTTCACGCCCGACTCTCGCTTCAAGCGAGACGGAAAGCCCAATCTGTACCACCTTCTGCTGCTCGCCAAGAACAATGAGGGCTACCGCAACCTGATGGCGCTCGTCTCGGCAGCCGCGGTCGAGGGCTTCTACTACAAGCCGCAAGTCGACCTCGAGTTGCTCGAGCGCTACAGCGGGGGCCTGATCGGCACCAGCGCATGCATGAGCGGCATCGTGAGCAAGTCGATCGAGCTGGGAATGCCCGACGAGGCGAGAAAGTGGGCGGAGACATACGCCCGCACCTTTGCGCCGGGCGATTTCTACCTGGAGATCCAGAACCAGGGCATAACCTCGGACAACGGCGTCACCCAAAGCCAGCTCAGCACCGAGATCGCGAGCCTGGCCGGTGACATGGGCCTGGGGCTCGTGGCCACCAACGACATCCACTACCTCACCCGCGAGCACGCCAAGACGCAAGACCTGCTTCTGTGCATAGGCACCGGGACGGTGCTCGACGACACCAAGCGAATGAAGTTCTCGTGTGACGAGTTCTTCATGAAGGACGCCGACCAGATGCGCGAGGCGCTCCCGGCCTACCCCGAGGCGCTTGCCACCACGCTCGAGGTCGCGAGTAAGTGCAACGTGACCATGGACTTCGACACGATGCATCTGCCCCAGTTCACGGTGCCCGAGCTGCACACCCCCGAGAGCTACCTGCGCGAGGCGTGCGTCGAAGGCCTCAAGGTCCGCTACGGCGACCCGATTCCGCCGGAGATCATCGAGCGTCTCGACTACGAGCTGTCGGTCATCAACGACAAGGGTTTCGCGCCCTATTTCCTGATCACCGCCGATTTCGTGCACTGGGCCAAGGACCACGGAATCAGGGTAGGGCCGGGCCGAGGAAGCGCCGCCGGTTCGATCATCGCCTACGCGCTTGGCATCACGAGCCTGGATCCGATCGCGAACGGCCTGCTGTTCGAGCGCTTTCTCAATCCCGAGCGCTCCGAGATGCCCGATATCGATATCGACTTCGATGATGCGCGGCGCGGCGAGGTTATCGACTACGTACGCGAGAAGTACGGAGAAGATCACGTCGCGCAGATCATCACCTTCGGCACCATGAAGGCCCGCGCCGCCGTGCGCGACGCTGGCCGCGTGCTCGGGTACCCCTACGGCGTGCCCGACCGGATCTCGAAGATGATCCTGGACGACCTGGGCGCGACCATCGAGGGTTCGATCCGCAAGAACTCGGAGTTCAAGTCCGACTACGAGGACAACCAGGACACGCAGCGGATCGTGGACTCCGCCATCGCGCTCGAGGGGATCGTGCGTGGTGAGGGCATCCATGCTGCCGGCGTCGTGATCTGCCCCGATCCGGTGTACTTCCACGTGCCGGTGAAGTACGACACCAAGGGCGGCGCGGTCATCACGCAGTACGACGGCCCGACCGTCGCCGAGCTGGGCCTGCTCAAGATGGACTTCCTGGGCCTGCGCACGCTCACGGTGATCGCCGACGCCGTGAGCAACGTATCCGAGAACCATGGCGTGAAGATCGACCCGGACGAGATTCCGCTCGACGACGAGAAGACCTTCGAGTTGCTGCGCCGCGGTGACACGATGGGCGTGTTCCAGGTCGAGTCTGGCGGCATGCGTCAGCTGCTCAAGAAGATGAAGCCGGAGAACTTCGCCGACGTCGTCGCTATCCTCGCGCTCTATCGTCCGGGTCCGCTCCAGTCGGGCATGGTGGACGACTTCGTGGAGCGCAAGAGCGGGCGCCGCAAAGTCACCTACTACGACGATCGCCTCAAGCCGATTCTCGAGGAGACGTACGGCGCAATCGTGTATCAAGAACAGGTCATGCGCATCTCCATGATGATGTCGGGCTTCTCGGCGGCCAAAGCCGACAAGCTGCGCAAGGCCATGGGCAAGAAGCTCAAGGACGTCCTCGGTAAGCTTAAGACCGACTGGGTCGAAGGCGCGCGGGACAACGGGTACGACCCCGGCCTGGCCGATCGCATGTGGGCCGACATCCTGCCGTTCGCCGAGTACGCGTTCAACAAGAGCCACTCGGCAGCATACGGCCTGCTCACGATGCAGACGGCGTACCTCAAGGCGCACTACCCGACCGAGTACATGGCGGCCGTGCTCACCAGTTACCAGGGCAAGACCGACAACATCGTCAAGTACGTTGCCGAGTGCAACCGCGCCGGCATGAAGGTCCTGCCTCCGGACGTGAACTCCTCGGGCAAGAACTTCACCGCCGTGCCCGAGGGCATCAGGTTCGGAATGGCCGGCATCCGCGGCGTGGGCGAGGGCGTCGTCGACACGATCGTGGCCGCGCGCTCCGAAGGCGGGCCGTTCACCTCGCTGCAGGACTTCTGCGCCCGGGTTCCCATGCGCACCATGAACAAGAAGACGGTGGAAGCGCTCATCAAGGCCGGTGCGTTCGATTCGACCGGATATGCGCGCAAGCACCTCATGATCATGATGGATCCGTGCGTCGATGGGGCGTCGCAGCGCCAGAAAGACCAGGAGAACGGCCAGGTCTCGATGTTCGATCTGTTCGCCGAGGAAGATCACGGCTTTTCCGAGGACGTTCCCGCGCCAAACGGCGACGAATGGGACAAGAAGATCAAGCTCGCGTTCGAGAAAGAGATGCTCGGAATCTACGTGTCCGATCACCCGCTCTCGGATATCGCGGAATCGGTTCGCGCAGCAGCCGATCATTCGCTGGGTGATCTGGACGAGCTTGCGAACGGAACATTCGGGTGGTTCGCGGGCATCCTCACGAGTGTCGAGCGCAAGCCCACGCGCAAGGGCACCATGATGGCGATCGCGAAGCTGGAGGACCTCGAGGGAGGAGCCGAATGCGTGCTGTTCCCTCAGACCTACGACAAGCACCGCGATCTGATCGTCGAAGACGCAGTCATCCGGTTCCGGGCCAAGCTCGAGGAGGACGACCGCGGACGCAAGCTGATCGTCCAGGAGGTCCAGCCCTTCGACGGCGCCGAGTTCGCGCATCCGCCGGGCAAGGTCATCATCGAGACCGAAGCCGCAGCGTTCAAGAACGGGCGCGTGGACCGGCTCAAGGAGATTGTCGATCGCAATCCCGGTCGCGACACGGTCGAACTGCACCTCAAGGGCGAGAAGTCCACGAAGGTCTTCAAGTTCGGGACCGTCGATCTGAACGCCGGCGGACTGCACGCCGAGCTCATGGAGGTCTTCGGCGGTCAGGCCGTGCGCGAAGCGGGGTAGCGGCGGCGGAATGCACGCTTCTTGACACGCAGTTCCCAGATGCTACACTGCTCTAGCACTCTACTGTGATAAAGTGATTGTGGGTTACACGTTAGGGTATGCACGGACAGTGAACACGATGCCGGTACACGCCGGCCGCAAAGGGAGCATCGCCAGTGAGACCTGTGACGCCACGCGGATTTCGCGACGCACTTCCCCAGGAAGCCGCCGAGCGCGACTCGATAGCACGGTCGATCGCCGGGATGATGGCCTCGTGGGGCTACGGGCCGATCGAGACGCCCGTTGCCGAGGAGTACGCCACACTCGAAGCTGGCGCCGGCTCCTCGCTGGAAGGAACCGCGTTTCGCTTGTTCGACTCGGACGGCGGACTGCTGGCGCTGCGTCCCGAGATGACGGTCCCTATCGCCCGGGTGGTCGCAACCAGGCTCGCGGGCGAGCCGGGTCCGTACCGGCTGCGCTACACCGCCGACGTGTTTCGCGAGCAGGCGTCGCTCAGGGGCCAGCCGCGACAGTTCACCCAGGCCGGACTCGAGTTTCTCGGCGCTGTTGGCCCGGCCGCTGATGCCGAGGTCATTGCGATTTTCGTGGAGTCCCTGCGGGCAGCCGGACTCACCGGATTCAGCGTCGGTGTCGGGACCGTGTCAGTGCTCCGATCTATCATCGAGAGCGCGGACATGGACGAAGCATGGGGCGACTCGGTGCTCAGGGCCGCACACGAACGCAACCTCGTGGGCCTCGATGCGCTTGCGGGCCGAGAAGGTGTCGCGGGTCATGCAGCCCGCGCATTGCGTGCGGTACCGCGGCTCCGTGGCGGCCG
>JBGSMX010000131.1:0-8446 GCA_041739935.1 Coriobacteriia bacterium
GAGCCCGACGCGACGGTCGAGGCGATCCGCGCAGCGCTCGCGGAGTTCGGCGGACCGGACGAGTACGCCCGTCGCCTGTGCCGGGAGATGCGAGCCCAGGGTGCGTCAGGCGACACTGCAGGGATGGACCATGGATTGGCCGAGCCCAGGGGGACCTTCCTGGGCATGCCATACGACCTGAAGGCGCCGACACCGCGAAACCTCGAGTCGCGTATCTGGAATCCGCACGATCCACGGATATTCACGCCGCGGCTCGTGGGGCTTGGCTGGAGCATCAACTTGGCGGCACTCGCGGTGAAGGCCGGCTTCATCCGTCCGGATGATGAAGACGAGCCGTTCGCGTTCGTCCCCGAGCAGGCGCTGTGGGCCGCTCTGTTCGTGCCGATCGTTATGTGCGGTGCGGTGGTGATCGCCTCGGCGCTGTCGTGGAACTCACTGCCGGACCAGTTGCCCGTCCACTGGGGCCTGGACGGACGCCCCGACTCGTTCTCCTCGGCGGCGGTGGCACTGTGGCCGCTGATCGGGTTCGCGGTGGTGCCGACCGGATACGCAATCTGGACGTTCGTGGCGGGGCGCAGCAAAGCAGCGCGTGCCGTAACGGTCGCCTCGGCGACCATGTTCACCGTGATATCCGCCGGGATCGTCACAGCCGTGCTTGCCGAGGCGAGTTCCGTGATCCTGGGTTGGGGATGGCCGTGGGTCATGCTCGCGTGCGCACTCGGCATCCCGTTCTTGATGCTGTACGCGCTTTCGAGGATCGGGCACCGGCGCGAAGTCCGTCGAGACCTCGAGCGGCAGAATGATGAGACGACAACGAAGGGACGAAGATCGTGATTGAGAGCATGGCAGAAGCACTCGGCGGGGTATCGAATGGCGTGGTCTATGCGCTGCTTGTAGTGGCGGTAGTGCAGGTCAGTGTCCAGGTGTGGGCACTCGTGGACCTCGTTCGTCGCGAGCGCGTGGCCGGCGGTCGCAAATGGGTGTGGGCGGTCGTGATCATAGCCCTGAGCAACCTGGCACTGGGGGCGATCCTGTACTTCGCCATCGGCCGCAAAGCTCCGCTGCCGGTCGAGCAGGCCGAGACCGCCGACTTCGCGGGCTCGGATCGTGCCGCGCGCGCGGTGGATGCGCTCTACGGTTCCGGCAAGGAAGATGGCCGGTGACGACCTCGGTTACCACGACCCCGGCTGCCACCACTCCAGCTGCCATCGAGATAGCCGGGCTCACCAAGGTATACGGCTCGACTCGTGCGCTGGACGGGGTCAGCCTGACCGTTCCGCACGGGTCGGTGTACGGATTCCTGGGCCCGAACGGGGCAGGGAAGACCACCACGCTGCGTATCTTGACCGGACTCGCGCGGCCCACGCAGGGAACTGCGACGGTCTTTGGAAACGATGTGGTCCGGGCGTCGACCGCAGTCCGTGCCGACCTGGGTTTCCTGCCTGACGTGCCCGGCTACTACGCCTGGATGAACGCCACGGAATTCCTTCGCTTCACGGGACGGCTGTTCGGGCTGGGCGGGCGCGTGCTCGACGAGCGGGTCGACGCGTTGCTCGATCTGGCCGGGCTCACGGGCGTCGCGACCAAGGTGGGCGACTACTCCCGTGGCATGAAGCAGAGACTGGGAGTGGCACAAGCGCTCATCAACGCGCCCAAGCTGCTCATGCTCGATGAGCCCACCAGCGCGCTCGATCCCATGGGGCGCAAGGATGTCCTCGACATGATCACCGCGCTCAAGGGCAACACGACGGTGTTCTTCTCCACGCATATCCTCTCTGACGTGGAGCGCGTCTGCGATACGGTTGCCATCCTGCACAAGGGCCGCGTGGTCCGAGAGGCCGCCATGAGCGAGCTCAAGCACAGCGGTGCGGCGACGCGCGTCGAAGTTGATGTCGTGGACAGGCCCGAGCAGGTCGCCGATGCGTTTCGCGCGCGCCCCTGGGCGACCGAGTGCGTGCGTACGGGTCAAACCATCGTGTGCACGCTCGCCGATCTCGATGCGGCCCGCCGCGAGATTCCGCGCATTGTCGCAGATGCCGGCGCCTCGCTGGCTCGCATGACAGAACTCGAGCCCACCCTCGAAGACGTGTTCGTTGAACTCGTGGGGGGTGAGCGCTGATGCACGGTTTCAGGGTGTTCCTGGGCAAGGAGATCCGCGAGATCTTGCGCACGTGGCGCATCTGGGTGCTGCCGGGGATCATGATCTTCATCGGTCTCACGAGCCCGGTCCTGGCCAAGCTGACCCCGCAGCTCGTGAGTTCACTGACCGCCTCCGAGGAGGCCGGCATCATCATCCAGATTCCCGATCCCGTCACGCGCGACGCTTACCTGCAGTTCTCGAAGAACAGCATGCAGATGGCGCTCATCGCAGTCATCATCGCGGTCGCCGGAATGATAGCCGCCGAGAAGCGATCGGGCACCGCCGTGCTCGTCCTCACCAAGCCGGTGTCGAGAACCGGGATGGTTGTCGCGAAGGTGCTCTCCAACTGGGCGCTGGTCGTGGCGGCGACGGCTGCGGGTGCCGCACTGTGCGTGGCGGTGACCGTCATCGTGTTCGATTCGACGCTGATCGCGGAGTTCGGGATCGCCACGCTCCTGTGGCTGCTGCTGGCGTGCATGTTCGTCGCCTTCATGGCGCTGTTCTCGACTGCGATCGGCTCGCAGGGCGGAGCGGCCGGGGCGGGAATCGGACTGTACCTCGCGATATCGATCCTGTCGGCCTGGGGACCGGGGCGCGACTACACGCCGGCCGGCCTGCTGTCTGCGGGCGACCGAATCCTGGCAGGGCAGGACCCGGCGCTTCTCTGGCCGGTGCTCACGGCGCTTGCGGTGACTGTCGCGGCGGTCGCGTGCGCGGCGTGGGTGTTCGAGCGGCAGGAGCTGTGAGCCGCTAGCAGCCGGCGATGCTGTCGGCGATGCTGTCGACCACGATATGGTCCGCTTCGACGTCGCTGATTGCCGAGAAGACCTCGCCGATCCGCTCGTTGGTCGCCCTGCTCGCGAACAGCGCGTAGAGAGCGGTCGCGCGTTGCTCGCGTGCACGCGAATCGGCGATGTTGACGCACCAGTCATCGGCCGCGTGGCCCGGTTCGAGCAGGTCGAACGGCTTGGATACGCCAGCCAGCTTGCAGAAGAGAGACGCGTGCTCGGCCTCTACCTTCGCCAGTCGCTTGTACGCGCTTGCGAGCTTCAGGTTGTCGCGATTGCCGGCGAGAGCGAGGTAGAAGCGCGTGTTCGCTCGCTCGAGCTCGATTGCCGCGAGAAGGTCCTCACGCTCGACCTCTGTGATCTGGACCTCGTTGAGGTCTTCCGGGTAGTCCCTCGTGTCTACGAAGTACTCGCGGTGGGCTCCGCAAAACGGACAGTGACTCGGTGTGTCCGTTCCCAGGAACGTCTCGCCACATACTCGACATCGGTGTAGCTGCACTGAGCCGCCTCCTTGGTCGTCGGATATCGTGTCTACTTCGGTAGCGGGGCCGGGGGCAATCCGAGAGCCCGGGCGATCGCGTGCCCGAACTCTGCGGCTGCGTCGGGTCCGTTGGCCGTGATGAGCAGCGAGTCGACTACCACTGGTTCCTCGACATACGCCGCGCCGTGGTCGACTAGATCGGTCTCCTGCGACGGAAAGCTCGTCACTCTGCGCCCGTCCAGGAGACCTGCGTGCGCAAGGATTGACGGAGCGATGCATATCGCCGCGACCACGATCCCGGACTCGACGCCCTCACGTGCGATTCGGTGTGCTTCGCGGTCGTCGAAAAACACCTGTGACCCGGCGCCTCCCACGAACACGATCGCGTCATAGTCGGTCGGGGAGACGTCGACCAGGCCAAGATCCGCGACCGCTTTCATCCCGAGCTTACCCGTACAGGTACCGGCCGCGGCACTCGCGGTCACCGTGTGTGCGCCGCGGGACTCGAGCACCTCTTTCGGGTGGGCGTACTCCTCGTCTCGAAAGGTCTGCGGGGCTATCACAAACAGGACGGTGGCCACGGGACGGGTCCTCTCGGCGAAATGCAAATGGGTCGGCGAAGGTCAATATACCCGAACCTGCACGTGCGCTCCGCATCGTGCGGCTGTTGCGCGCGGAGCGTTTAGGGTACCTTGTACACAAATGTGTACACACGAGCCGGATGGCCGCGTTGAGCGCCACTGAGCCTGCTGAACAAGGGAGACGATTGATGGATACGATCGAGCGGACGGACCGACTGGCAGACGGAATCACCGCGCGAGTCGACGCGTTCCTCGAGCGGCGCAGCAGTCTCAAAGACGCTGACCGCTACTTCTATCTGCAGGCCACAACAGGGCCCACGAATCACCGCGTGACGATGGTGGACGGGCGCGACATGGTCCAGCTGGCTTCCTACTCGTATCTGGGCCTCATAGGACACCCGCGCATCGACGCGGCGGCGCAAGCGGCGATCGACACCTACGGCACCGGCGCCGGTGGAGTTCGCCTGCTCACGGGCACGACCGACCTGCACGAGGAGCTCGAGGCGAGAATCGCGCGTTTCACCGGCCGAGAAGACGCCTGTGTCTACTCGAGCGGCTACGTGACGAACATCGCCATCATCACCGGACTCACGGGCCCGGGCGACCTGATACTTATGGACAAGCTCGATCACGCGTCCATCGTTGACGGTGCGCTGCTTTCCGGGGCCAAGTGGAAGACCTACCGGCATAACGATATGCAGCACCTCGAGAAGCTCCTCGCGGGTGCCGCAGGCGAGTACAACACGGTCATGGTAGTCGCCGACTCCGTGTTCTCGATGGATGGCGACGTGATGGATCTTCCCAGGACTCACGAGCTATGCCGCCGCTACGGCGCGAGGCTTATGGTTGACGAGGCCCATTCCGTTGGCTCACTGGGCGCGACGGGGCACGGTATCGAGGAGCACTTCGATATGGTCGGGTCGATCGACATCAAGATGGGAACGCTGTCCAAGTCGATTCCCTCGGTGGGCGGCTATCTTGCCGGTGCACACGAGCTTGTGGACTACCAGCGCCACATGTCGCGGCCGTTCATTTTCTCGGCAGCACTTCCGCCTGCCCAGACCGCTGCAGCCATCGCGGCGTTCGATGTGATCGATGACGAGCCCGAGCGTGTGAGCCAGCTGCACGCGGTGACCGCCCGGTACAGCGAAGGGCTCAAGGCCCAGGGTTGGAACACCATGGACTCGACAACGTGTGTCGTGCCCGTCCTGGTGGGCGATGAGGGCAAGACGATGGACCTGACGCGGATGCTCTTCGATAGAGGTGTCTTCGTGTGTCCGATCGTGCACCCCGCCGTGCCTCGTGGCATGGATCGTCTGCGCACGTGTCTGATGGCGACGCACACCAACGAAGACATCGACCAGGCGCTTGGCGCGTTCGAAGAAGCGGGCACCGCGCTGGGGCTTATCTAGTCAGCGCCGGATACCCCGCAGCTCACCCCATCCGGGCGAGGATATCGGACACGTCTCGGACCTTCTCGGCCTGCTTGTAGAGGGGCTCGCCGTAGGCGGTCACGCCGTCCTCGTAGGTCGGCACGCCTTCCTCACGGTAGTAGACGCCCAGGGGCACCTTGCACTCGTCCGGCGTGCAGGTCAGTTCGTGGAACGCCTTCATGGACAGATCGAATGCGGCGGTGCGGTCGCTGGCATCCCAGCCGGCCTCTTCCAGTTTGTAGACCCGATCGCGGAACCACGCGAACGAGTTGTGCTTGTTCCAGGTGACGCAGGGTTGGTAGACATCGACCAGCGCGAATCCGTGGTGTTGCAGGGCCATCTTGTAGAGCTCGGTCAGGTGCGCGATGTCGCCCGCGAATCCTCGGGCTACGAATGTCGCGCCTTCCGCCAGGGCGAGTCCTATCGGGTTCACCGGCTCCTCGAGCACGCCCTTGGGCGTCGAGACGCTTCGCATGAGATGGTCCGAGGTGGGGGAGGCCTGGCCTGTCGTGAGGCCGTAGATCTGGTTGTTGTGAGCGAGGTACGCGAGATCCACGTTGCGCCTCACGGTGTGAACGAAGTGGCCCAGGCCGAGCCCGTATCCGTCGCCGTCGCCCGATTCAACGATCACCTTGAGATCCGGTTGCGCGAGCTTGAGTGCAGTGGCGACCGGGAGCGCGCGGCCATGGAGCGCGTGAAAGCCCTGTGTCTTGAGGAAGTCAGCGCCGTTGCCGTGGCAGCCGATACCCCAGACGACCGAGTATTCGTGGAAGTCGAGCCCGAGTTCGGATAGTGCCCGCTTGAGCGCCTCCCACATGCCGTAGTTGCCGCATCCCGGGCACCAGGTCGGTTTGTTCGACGTCGTGTACTGCTTGACCTCAGGCATCAGCCGAGCACCTCCTCGACGAACTCGTAGATTTGCTCGGGTGAGAATGGACGGCCATCGTAGCGGTGCAGCGTGTGGTCCACATCGACGAGACACTCCTGTCTGATCAGTGATTGCAGCTGCCCCGTGTAGTTTCCCTCGACGATCGCGGTGCGCTTCGCCGCAGCCAGGAACTCAGTGACTTCGCTTGCGGGAAACGGCCACACGGTGGTGATCTGAAGCATGTTGACGGCGATTCCATCGCGCTCGAGCCAGCCCATGGCTTCGCGAACCGGCATCTTCGTGGTACCGAACACCACTATCGACAGGTCGGCCGTCTCCGGACCGTATCGCGCGGGTCGCGGGCATATCTCGCGGGCGAGGTCGTACTTGCGCATGCGCTTCTCGTTCTGGTCGCTGCGTGTCTGTGCGTCCTCGCCGGCCGCACCGTAGCCGTACTCATCGTGCTCGTAGGAGTTCACGATCTGCTCGGCGCCCTTGACGCCCGGCAGCGCGCGCTTGGAGACACCGTCCTCGGCGAGGCGATAGCGCAGGTAGTCGCTGACCTCGCCGTGCGTCACGAGCTTGCCCCGGTCGATGGTGACCGCGGTGGTGTCGAACACGGGCACGGATGCGCGATGATCCGACAGATACGAATCGCCGAGGATCAGCACGGGTGTCTGAAGCTGGTCCGCGATGTTGAAGGCCTGCCAGCACATGTCGAATGCGTCCTGGCGATCGCCCGGGGCCAGCACGACCCGTGGGAACTCGCCTTGCGCGGCGTGAATCACGTAGCGAAGGTCGGACTGCTCGGTCCAGGTGGGCAGCCCTGTCGCCGGGCCGGGGCGCGTCCCCACGAATACTACGACGGCACTCTCGCTGACTCCGGCGAGTCCGAACGCCTCGACCATGAGAGCGAACCCACCGCCCGAGGTGCCGCACATTGCGCGGGCGCCGCCAAACGCTGCGCCAACCACCATGTTCATGGCCGCGATCTCGTCTTCCGTGTGCTTCACGATCACGCCGCGATCTTCCCCGTAGCGGGCCATGAAGTGCAGGATGCTCGAGGCCGGCGTCATGGGGTAGGCGGCGTAGAAGCCGACTCCTGCGGCCAACGCACCCAGGCACAATGCCTCGTTGCCGTCGACGAGGATTCTCGGTTCGCGATCTTCGAGCGGCCGGATGTCGAAGGGAAACGCGCAGCCGTGCTCGGCGGCGTGTTCGTAGCCGGCCTTCGCACACGCCTTGTTGACCTGCGCGATCTCGGGCGCCTTGTGCGAGAACTGCTCGTCTATCGATGACTCAAGATACGAGAGCGGAAAGCCCATGTGTCCCAGCACGGCACCGAGCGCGACGGTGTTGCGCATGATCTTCTGGGCGCCCACTTCGTACACGATGTCCATGAGCGGGACGGGAATCACGCAGAACCGGTCTTCTACGCCCTCGATCGAGGCAGCGTCGAAGTCCTTGGGGTCGTATATGATGGCGGCGCCCTCGGTGAGCTCGTCGAGGTGCAGCGGAACCGTGTCGCTGTCCAGCGCCACCAGCACGTCGGTGGCCAAAACGTGACTGTGAACGGTCCGGTCGCTCACGCGCAGGTGGTAGGTGTTGTGTCCGCCCTTGATCAGCGAGGGGTATTCGGTCAGGTCGAACGTTTCGTAGCCTGCGCGGGTGAAGACGCGCGCCAGCGATTGCCCCGCCGCCTTGATCCCAAAGCCGGCCGGTCCTCCCAATCGGATACGGACCTCGACGGCGTCGTTAGTGCTACCAGCGGGCATATGATGCCTCCCTGCGATTGACTTAGAAGCGGGCGGGGCTGTCCCGGGCCCGTGTGTTATCTTTCCCGTTCGTGCCCGACTCTCGCTCCACAGACGTGCGATAATCCCTGGACGGACGCGAAGAAGGGGTCAGCAGTGGGCGTTTCCGCTCCGAAAACGGTCGTGCTGGGAATCACCGGCTGCATCGCCGCGTACAAGGCGGCCGAGTTGGCGCGCCTGCTCGTGCGCGAGGGCGTGCGCGTGAAAGTCGTGATGACCGAGGCGGCCACCCACTTCGTCGGCCCGCTCACGTTTCGCACGCTCACCGACGAGCCTGTCGCGACCTCGCTGTGGGACGATCCGGGCTCCGCTCCGGTGCACCACATCTCCCTTGCCGAGGA
>JBGSMX010000153.1:0-9064 GCA_041739935.1 Coriobacteriia bacterium
CGGCGTCTCGTCGAACCACTCGTAGTGCACGTCGAGCGACCGGCCCAGGTCGGCTTCGGCCTGTGCCCGGATTGCGTTGTAGGTCTCGGCGGGGACCTCGTCTTGCAGATCCGCGAGCTCGTCGGTTATCTCAGCGGGTAGCACGTCGAGACGCGCCGAGAGGAACTGCCCGACCTTGATCATCAGCCCACCCATGCGCACCGCGAGAGCCCGGAAGCGCACGGCAGTACGCCGACTGCGCTCCGGGCGGGTGCGCCTCGTCCACGCGCCCAGACCCAGGCGCGGTACGAGGATCTCCATGACGATGAAGCTCAGGGTGACCCGGCCAAAGAAGAACAGGATGCGCCAGTAGCGCGCGCGTAGCTGCGACGCCTTCATTCATCCTCCGTGGATGTCGTCCGCGCCCGCCGTGGGTGGTGGGGCGCGGAAATACCAGTCTAGTCCTCGGCGAGGATGGCGTAGAGCTTCTTGCGCGCATCGGTCAGGATCTCGATCGCGGCCTTGGTCTGGTCGCTCGAGCCTGACGTGCCGACCTGGAAGGCTACTTGCATGAGCTTGCCGACAGCCTCGCGGTATCCCGCGCGGCCGGTGTCGCCGCTCGCGACCTCTTCCCAGGGGGCGGGCTGGCCGGCGAGCTCGGCCTCCGCTGCGATGCCGGACTCGGTGAGGCTGAATACCTTCTTGCCGCCGGTTTCCTCGGCGACTATGAGACCCTCATCGGCGAGGAGCTGCAAGGTCGGGTAGACCGAGCCGGCGCTCGGGCTCCACGCGCCACCGCTGCGGGCGGAGAGCTCCTGGATGATCTGGTAGCCGTGCATGGGCTGCTTGGCGATCAGGCGCATAATCGCTGTGCGGACGTCGCCGCGGCGGGCGCGCTGACCCATGGGACCGGCGAAGCCTTGCGGGAAGCCACCCATGGGGAAGGGGTGCTTGAAGCCGTGGCGCATGAAGTCACCGTGGTGACGGGCGCCGGAGTTGCCCGAAGGGTGCGGGAAGTGATTGTGCATGATGAATCCTCTCTGAAAGACTAACGCGATATATCGTTATCTATCGCGTAGTCTAGCAGGAGACGTGCCAGGTATGCCATGAGCACCGGTCAGCGCGTAGTATCGGTACGTGGGTCGTTCACGATTTCGCGGCGCTTGTTTTCAGCGGCCGGCCGAGCGAAGGAGGAGTCGCAATGAAGTCGAGAATGAGCACGGCAGCGCTCTGTGCGGCACTGCTAGGCGTCGCGGTAGTGGTGGGGGGCTGCGCATCTGCTGACGCACCCGACCCGGCAGACCTCGAGGGCACGTGGGCGCTGGAGGCCTTTGGCGGGGCCACCGATCTGGTCGACGCGAGGCCCGGCGTCACGACAGAGATCACGTTCGCGGACAGTCAGGTCACGGGCAGCGGGGGCGTGAACACCTTCAACGGCAGCTACGAAACCCCGGGAGACGACGCCCTCACGTTTGGGCCGCTTGCCTCGACCCGCATGGCGGGCCCGCCAGAGGCGATGGAGCAGGAGGCCGACTTCTTCGCGGCGCTCGAGGACACCGAGCACTTCGAGTTCAACGACGGCAAGCTCGTTCTGTCCGATCAGGGCAACAACACCCTGGCGGTCCTCGTCGCGAAGTAGACACGGCGGCGGACTCGTGTCCACCGCCGTGTCGGGTGAAGGCTCTTGCAGCGCTGCGTGCTACGGCATCCGCAGTCCGCGCTCGGGGCGCGAGAAGCTGTGGCACCATGAGCAGTCATAGCGGTCGTGCTCGTTGTGGACCGACGTGAAGCTTGGCATGTCTTCTGAGTCGTGGCACTGGGAGCACACGGTCGACGTCGAGCCCTTGAGCCCGTAGCCCAGGTCGCCTTGCAGGTCGATCCGCGCGGTCGAGTCGTGGCAGTCCGCGCACTGCAGGGCATCCTCGGCAGGTGCGATCGAATGGTTGAGTGCACCGTACGTGCTCGTCTGTACCCACTGGATCGCGTCGGTCTGCGCGAAGCCCATGTTCTCGAGCCCGAGCCGGGTCGCCGTGTACGGGTCGCCCGAACCGGTCATGTAGTCGAGCGTGTCGATGCCTATAAGCATCTTGTTCGCGGTGCGCATGGGCTGCGTGGCGGTCTTGTACTTGAATGGGAACAGTCGCGCGTCGGGGTCGTTGACCGAGCCCACGGGTCGCGAGGTCGGGTACGTGCCGTCGGCCGCGGGGGTCAGGTTCGCGTCGCCCAGCAGCATGCTGTCGCTCGTGCCGTTCCACCACTGGTAGACGGGAGTGAGGTCGTTGGCCTTGGTCGAGCCGGGGTGCCAGGGTTTGGCGCCGCCGACATGCAGGTTGTCGAGCCAGTTGCGGTCGATCTCGGTAGCCTCGGTGACTGCCGTGTCTGCGGCGTTACGCCCGTACTCGGGCACGTGGCACGTCTGACACGCGACGCGTGCGACATGCTCTTGGATCGCCGCGGGGTGCTCCGCCACGTTGTTGTTCGGGTGGCACGTGGACGTCGAGCAGCTGACCTCGCCGGGGTTGTCGGTGACGCGCAGGTCGGATCCTCGGCCGGTGACCTTGTGCTGGGACCACTCGTGGCAGTCCTGGCACAGCAGGTCCGCGCCGGTGGTCGCCATGTGCACGTCGTAGGAGCGGTCGGTCGTGTTGGCGGTGGCCCACGACAGGTCGCCGCGCTTCACGGCGTCACCTCCGCCAGCGTACGCGTGACACGTCAGGCAGTTGGCCCGCTCGGGCGCTGCGATGTTGCGCACGAAGCCGTCGAGTGTGGCGGCGTCTGTGGTGCTGGGGCCCATCGAGCCGTCGGCGAGCCGGGTGCGCACCGCGATGTAGTCGGTGTTGTGGCACACGAGGCAGTCGACGTTGAGAAGCTGCTCGGTGGTGGGCGTGGAGGTCCACACGGGCACGTCACCGCGTCCGGCGTGGCACTTCCCGCAGATCGGCCAGTTGCCCTCGATGCTCACGCAGTAGCTGTTGATGGCGTTCGTGAGCTTGCCCTGCAGCCGGTCGGGCTGGTTGACGTTTTCCGGCGCCTCGCCCTGCCACTGGTAGTGCACGCCCTGGTACGCATCTGCGAACTCGTCGGGGTGGCAGCTCAGGCAGTTGGCGGGGTAGTCGGCCCAATCGAGGGCCGCATGCGGGGAGGTCGGGTCGGGATCGGGATTGAGTGTGCCGACCACGGTCGTGACCTGCCCGTGCACTGCCGCGCTGAGTGCGCCGCTGCCGCCCAGGAACCTCACGTTGGTGAGGCCCGCGCGGTTCGCGAGCAAGCATGCGCTGGTGGCGCTGTGCAGCTCGGTGCTCGGGGTGAGCAGCAGTACCGAGCCGCTCAGGCCCTGCATGACGCCACCTGCGAGCGCGTCGGGGAAGTTGCTTCCGGTGGCGATAGCCAGCCCGTCCCATGACAGGCCAAGTTGATCTACTCCGTAGGTGGCGACCGCGACGGCGGTGGCGTAGCGGTTCGAGCCCGCCTGACGCCCCACGTGCGAGTCGCCGAAACTGCCTTCGAGCGCGATCTCTACTGCCGAGGAGACCGCTCCGGTCCCACCCAGGATTACGACGTCATCGACGCCTGCATCCTGCATGGCGGTGCGGGTCGAGGCGGCCAGGCTTCCACCCACCAGGAAGATGGGGCGGCGAGTCGCGGCCGACAGCGGTGTCGCCGCGAGAGCGTCCGGGAAGTTCACGCCTGTCGCGACGAATGCGTCGCCCGAGTACGTGCCGGTCTTCTCGACCTCGGCAACGACTGCCAGTGCGATCTTCTCGGCAGTCTGGTACCGGGTGCTTCCGCCGATGCGGGTCACGTTCGATGCGCCCAACAGTGTCTTGAGCGCGTTCTCGACGCTGGTGCTTACGGCACCGGTCCCGCCGAGGATGTAGGCACGACCGGCGTCGAGCCGCTCGATCTCCGTCGCGACGGAGGAAGGCAGCGAGGTCGGTTTGGTGAGCAGGACCGGGCCGTTGACCGCGGCTGCGAAGGCGCCTCCGCCAAGCGCGTCGGGCCAGTTGGCGCCGGTAGCGATGACGACGCTTGCCGCGCCGTCGGGGAACGCCTGCTGCGAGACGTCGATCGCGGTCTCGTAGCGGTCGGCGCCGGCGATCGTCGTATACCCGTCAGGGTCGTTGATCGGGACCGGCGGTGCCGACGGCGGGGGCGGGGGTGGCGTCACAGGATTGCTGGGGCTCACGGTCGTGGTGCCGATGCCGCTGCTCGTACTCGGGCCGTTCACCGCATATACGGTGTAGGTCTGACCGTTCGCGACCGTGAACTGCCCTGTCGAGGCGTTGATCGTTGCGATCTTGGTCGAGCCCAGGAACACAGCGACCGCGTCGGCGCCCGGCGCGGTGTAAGAGTACGTGCTGTTTCCTCCTGTGTTGCTGACGAGCGTCGTTGACACGGCGATCGCCGAGCCTCCGTGGCACGATGAGCACGCGCCCGAGTAGCTCGGTCTCGCGTACGCATCGGTCGCCATAAGGCCCACCGCGAGCGCCGTGGCCAGCGCCAGGAGCGTGAGTCTTGCGATCTTCAATTGCATGCACCTCCGGTGACGGGTGGTACGTCGCGACCTGCGACGCACGCGTCGTGCCGAGGCAAGGAGCACCATGCGTACCGACCGGTGGATTGTGTGGGGATTCTCATCTAGGCGGGCGGCTGCCGCGCACCAGGATGTGGGGATTCTCATGTGACACCCGAGAGACGAGCAGGGCCCCCGCTTTGAGCGAGGGCCCTGCGCACCTGGTAGCTTTCGCTAGCAGATCATCGTTCTTTGGAGCCTAGTGGAAGGTTCCGATACCACCGTGGCAGCGGATACATACCGCGTCCAGGTTGTCGGCGCCAACCGCGACGGTGTCGTCGATGACCGTGTTGACCGCAAGGTCGGTACGGAGGATCGAGTAGCTACCGAGCATCTTGTAGTCTCCATCTTCACCCGAGTGCGGGAAGTCGGAGGCGACATACTCGGTTCCAGCCGTGCGGTTCTCGCGGTAGTTGCCAGTACCGTAGTGGCACTGCGAGCACGAGTCGCCGGTGTTGATGCGCGGCAGGTCGTTGCGGTGACAGCTGTAGCACTGTCCCGGACCTGAGTGTGCACCGGTGTAAGGAGCCGGATGCGTACGCTCGGTGTGAGCCTTGAAGCCCAGCTCGGGGTTGGCCAGATGCTCCCAGCCACCGATGTTGAGGTTGTGGCAGTCGGCGCACCACACGGAAAGCGCGGCGTTGTTGACTGCGGAAGCGATGGCTTCCTCGGCCAGGGGCTCGAGCGGATCATGCTCGCCGTCGAAGCCCTGGGCCACCCACATCGGGCCGTTCATCGCGACGGTCTCGCCAGAATCGGCAGTGTCGCCGTCGTTGTTGAAGTCACGAGCGAGCGACAGAGCGCTCGGATCGGCACCCGCGACACGCGCGTTGTCGAAGTTCACGCCGGCGGTCAGGGTCGTCTCGGGAACGAGCGAGATGTTGCCGACCGGGATCTGGCCGTAGGAATCGGCCGCACCCACGAACGTGCCGGACGGGAACTGCTTGAGGAGCTTGTAGCTGCTGGTGGCGTCGTCAACGTACTCGCCGGCGTTGCCCATGCTGGCCATGGCAACGGACTGCCAGGTCTGAGCCTCGGCGTTGTGCACCTGGTGGCAGCTCATGCAGCGAAGCGCGAGCGGGCCGACAGGAACGTAGTTGCGACGGGCGCCGCCGGTTGCAGCGCTGTGTCCGTGGTGACGGGCGAAACGATACATGTCGTTCTTCTGCTCGTCGTAGGCACGAACCTCGATGTCCTCGGTCAGTGGATCGCCGTTGGCGTCAACGGTAGAGAGCGTAACTGTCTCGGTCCACTGGGCGATCGAGGAATCAGGGATGTAGGTCGACGCACCGATCGTGTGACCGTTCGGGGTCGCCTTGCCGGCAGAGTTCAGGTCGTAGACGATCTTCGAGCTGTGCGCCGAACCGCCGATGTGGCAGTAGTCGCACGCGTCGTCTTGGCTGTCTGCACGAAGCAGGTAGTACGCACCCTCGGCACGGTGAACGGCATGGCACACCTTGCACTTGTTGGTCGCGGTGTCGTAGCCGCCGTGGGGGTTAGCGTACCAGCCGCTGGCTCCACCAAACGCAACGTAGCCGCCCTCGAACTTCTCGAAGGAATCGGCGAGGTCCTGGTAGCTCCAGCGCGAACGGCCGTTGACGTCCATGACGGTCGGGCCGGCAGCGCCGGACATGACGCCTGCGTCAGCACGGGTGATGTCGAACGTCACGGTCTGGGGGGCTTCGTCGTTACCGGCGCGGTCCGTTGCCCAGAACTCGAGCGTGTGCGTGGACGTGCCGGCTGTGGTTGGCGCGATGACCGCGATAGCGGTTCCGCTCGTGCCGACCGGGGTCGTGCGAATCGAGCCACCATCAACCGAGTAGTAGATGGCTCCGACGCCCCATGCGGGGCCTTCGACGCCATCGGAATCGGTCGCGGTGATGGCGATCGATGCGCTGTTCGTGTAGGCAGCCACTGCATTCGACGCGCTCACCGGTGGGGTGAAGTCGTCGGTGCCGGGCATTACCCACGTGCTTGCGGGAGTAATCGTGGTCTTGGCATATGTGCCGCTCGTGGGGGAGCCACCGACCGTGTAGATCTCGTAGGTGGTTCCTGCAGGAACGGTTACCGTACCGCTGGCACCGGATCCGGATGCGACACGGGTGTAGCCGGCGAACAATGCCCACTCCGTGCTTCCGGTGGTGACGATGTCGTAGGTAGCGGTCGTGCCATCGTTGCTGGTCGCTGTAGCCGTGATCGTCGCTCCGGCTGCCGCGCCGTGGCAATTCTCACAACGGACCCAATAGCCTGAATACGCGTACGCACTGGGAGCGAAGATCGCAAACATGCATGCGGCTGCGACGAGCAGGATCGTGATTCGGGTTACCTTCCTCACGTAGTTCACACCTCCTAAAGTGTTACCGGGAGCGAACGCGATCTTCATGAATCGGATCGCACTCGCCCTAGAGCGCTCGTCACAGGTTGTGGTTGTCGCCGATGCGCTGGGTATGGCACGGCGTGCACTTCATGGAACCTGACGCCTCGGGGTGGCCGTTGGTGGCGCCATGGCAATTCGAGGCCTTGCAGGCCGCGACGACGGGGTCGAACGCACCGGACACGGTGCCGCCGGCCTTCCAGGTGTTGATCAGAGTTGCGAGCTTGAACACGCAGTCGTACACGAGCTTGCTGCAGCGATCCTGGTTAGCGCCCGAGCCGTTGACGGCGAGCCATGTCGCGGAGACGGAACGCCAGTTGGTGTGCGAAGCGTGGCACAGGTTCGAGTTCGGCCGCGCCTTGGGAGCGTTGTTGAGCGGAATCGGCAGACCGGCTCCACCCCACACGCCACCGGTGGTGCCACCGGGGACCCAGGTGCCGCTGCGGTAGTCGAGATACGCTGCGTTGCTGGGGATGAGGGTCTTCTCGTACCAGGCCAGGTACTCGTTCTTGAACGAGGCAGGAGCGCCCATCTGCGTCATGACGGCGATACCACCCATGGCTCCGCCACAGATGCTTCCAACGCCTGCAACACCACCACTGCCGAACAGGAACATGCCCTTGGGGATGAGCCCCCACGAGTCAGGATAGATCGCTGCGAGCTGGCCAATCACGGGCCAGTAAGTTCCCTCGCCTCAACCACTCTGACCGGTGTGCTTGCCCCGGTAGATCTCCAGGCCCTGGCGTGCTGCCGCTTTTGCATCCAGCGGCACCCAGTCGGGGGTTGCGAACGGCGCCATCAGCGCGGGCGTAGCCGCGGCGGTGGCGACATTGGTGACTACCGGTACTGCTGTGGCGGCGGCGATAGCGGCCGCACCACCAACGAACTGCCTACGTGACAATCCAGTTTCCGACATTTTCACCCTCTCTTCCTTCGTACGATGTGGTTCACACGACCAGGCAAATTCCTCGTGTCCACCTCCTTGGCGGGTCTTGAAGATCGGTGCTTTCAAACTGCTGGGCGAGAAGCTCGACTCCCGCCGTCACGCGCTGTGGAACGGCATACAAAGACAGCTCTCCCTATGAGCGTTCCTTAATGAGAGGTTAAGCTGCCTGTACAGGCGCGAGGGATAGCCAACGGACGAATCGGCGCGAAATGCTGATGAAATGGCGAATCAGCCGTGAATTATTTCACGAGCGGCGGTTCCGAGGGAGTCTCTATGCCTTCAAGCCCAGTCGTTTCTGAACTTCGGAGACGAGCGGTCGGCTCACCGGCACTTCGGCCTCATCGCGATCCGACAGCCGGATCTTGTACGCCGACCTGCTCGACCAACCGCACCCCTTCACGTGTTCCAGATTGACCACGAACGACCGGTGCACGCGCATGAACCCCTCGTAGTCCTTCTCGTCGAGGGCACCCAGAGTCAGGCGGCACAGTAGCCGGGCGTCGTAGGTGTGTACGTAGGTGAAGTTGCGGATGCCTTCTATGTAGTACACGTCGCGAAGGCGCACGAGCTCAAGTTTCGAGCCGCTCCCGATGACCGGGATCGAGGGCGAGTTGTCCTGGGGCGCAGCCGGCTGCGCTCGCCGGAGAATCGCATCGATGCGGCACCGGAGCTCCTGGACGGCGAACGGTTTGGTCACGTAGTCGTCGGCACCGAGCTTGAAACCCTTGACCTTCGATGCTTCCGATCCGGCTGCGGTGAGCATGATGACCGGGACGCTGCCCGTGGAAGCGTTCGCCCTGAGGAGTGCGAGCACCTCCCACCCGTCCATGCCCGGCATCATGACGTCGAGCAACACGAGATCGGGGGCGAAATCGAGCGCGGTCTGCAGCGCCTGGGAGCCGCGGTTGATTGCCCGCACCACGCAGCCGTCGCTTTCGAGCGCCTCTTTCAGTCCGCGCACGAGCGCCAGATCGTCCTCGACCAGGAGCACCCTGGTGAGTGTGCCATGTGGTTCGGGTCGCGTGCTCATGCTGTCCCCCCGCTGGTCTCTACCCCGTCGAGTCGAGCGAACGCTTCCGGCTCGGACTGCGGGCCCTGCACGGGCAGCCGCATCGTGAATACGCTGCCCTGCCCACGCTCGTTGGCGCGAAACGACAGGGTGCCGCCGTGCGCTTCGACGATCCGCGCGCTG
>JBGSMX010000181.1:0-9567 GCA_041739935.1 Coriobacteriia bacterium
CCGCGAGATCGCCGCCCTCGTCGAGGCGGTCGCCGGTGTCATGACTGCGGCGTTCGGCGCGTATCTGATCGTCGAAGTCTGGGCGGGCGAGCAAAGTCCGGCCGAGACCGTCGGCCAGCCGGCCTACCGGGTCTGCCACTACCGCGATGCCGCACTCGAACCGACCATCGCAGAGCTGGTTGCGGCCCTCGAGGGACAGAAGGTGCTGCGGCAGTACCCGGGCGTGACTGCCGGCGAATGCTCGCGAATCGCCCCTCCGCACATGAAGCCGCTGTTCACGCGGCGACAGCTCGACGCAATGGGTGCGCACCTGGTGGGAGTCGAGGTGGCTCCCGTGTACCGCGACGCGGATGGCGAGGTCTACCCGATCGCCATCCGTCAATTCGCGCGTCGCATGGCGGCTGCGGTTGATCGGGCCGCTTATCGCTTCACGCTCACCAGGACTACAGCGAGGCCCTCGTCGTATCTCGCTCTCGGGCGCCGGGCGTTCGTCAAGGCGGTGCAAGACATCGACTCCGCACTCGCCCGGATCGGCTCGAGTTTCGACCCGCTGCTGCTGGTGACCCCGGTGAACAGTGAGGCAGCATGGACGGAGTTTCGTCGCTCGAGGTTCCAACGAAGCCCTGCCTTCCACTACCGCCCGCTGCCGGTGGATCCTGCGCGGATGAAGCACAAGCTGTGGGCCGTGCGACCCGAACGCGTGGAAGATCCGACCCTCATGTACCTCTTTCGCGACGTGCAGGTCCACTTCGACCGCAGAATCGACCTCCTGCTCGACATCGAACGTGCGCGGTTCGTGCACACGAGCATGCAACTGCATGGCGGCGTCGAGCCGGGTCTTCTGGCGTTGGCGGAGCACCTGCTCGAGTCGCTCCCGCCGCGCTCGCGTGACAGCCGCATATCCTACCTGTCTGCCGAGGAGTTCGCCGGCCTGGCTTCCTCGGAAATCCTGTGCTATCGGCGTTCGACGCCGCGTTTCGGAACCATGCCCGAAGTCAGAGACGACATCTACTCGGGCCTGATGGTTTCGCGTGGACACGTGTTCGTCGGCTCGGCGGCGAAGATACCCGTCAGCCGCTCAGATGCGCTCATCCAGCATGAGATCGGTACGCATGTGGTGACGTTCCACAACGGGCGCGCCCAGCCCTTGCAGCTGCTCAGTGTTGGCCTGCCCGGCTACGAGGAGCTGCAAGAAGGGCTGGCTGTGCTTGGCGAGTACCTCGTGGGCGGGTTGGACCGCGAGCGGCTCCGGATTCTTGCTGCGCGCGTTGTGGCCGTGGCGGCAATGATCGACGGAGCGGATTTCGTCGAGACGTTCAGGACGCTTCGGAGCCACGGCTTCACCCAGCGCACCGCGTTCACGATTGCAACGCGCGTGTATCGAGGGGGCGGCTACACGAAAGACGCAATGTACCTGAGAGGCCTGGCGGGGATACTCGACTATGTGGCCGAGGGGTGTGACTTCGAGCGGCTGTTCCTGGGCAAATTCGGAGTGAGACACGTTCCGGTAATCGATGAGTTACTTGCAAGAAAAACGCTATCGCGACCGGAGGTGCTTCCGCGATACTTGGAGCGCCCCGAAGCGCGCGAACGGCTCGCCGCACTCCGGCGGGGGATGACGGTGACAGATCTGGTGGAAGGACGCGTGCGACGCACATGAGGATAGGCTTTCTCGTAAACGATGTTGACACCGAGCAGCCCGGGTACACCACGACCCGTATGGCCATGGCGGCAATCAACCGGGGTCACGAAGCGTGGGTGATCTCTCCGGGCGACTTCGCTTACGACCCCGACGAGAAGATCAAGGCGCGCGCCCGACACGCGCCCAGGGACAAGTACCTGCAAGGCTCGGCATATCTCAAAGGTCTTCACAGCTCGAAGGCCAGGCATCGTCGCATCACTGTCGACGACCTCGATGTTCTGATGCTTCGCAACGATCCGTCTCAGGATGCGATCACGCGTCCGTGGGCGACCAATGCGGGCGTCGATTTTGGTCGGCTGGCGATGCGCAACGGAGTGATCGTACTCAACGACCCAAACGGCCTGGGCAAAGCGATGAACAAGATGTACTTCCAGCTGTTCCCTGAAGAGGTGCGTCCCCGCACTCTGATCACGCGCGACCGCGACGAGATCAAGGAGTTCGTGAAGGAGCAGGGAGGCCGGGCGGTGCTCAAACCCCTGCAGGGCTCGGGTGGCACCGGGGTGTTTCTCGTCGACCCGTCGACGCGCAAGAACCTCAACCAGATGATCGACGCGCTGACTCGCGATGGGTACGCGATCGTGCAGGAGTACCTCGAGAAGGCCGAGGAAGGCGACACCAGGCTGTTCATGATGAACGGTCAGCCCTTGCGCTACAAAGGCAAGTATGCCGCCTTCAAGCGGATCCGCCAGGGCGACGACATCCGCAGCAACGTGCACGCCGGCGGCACAATCGCGCAGGCCAACATCGGAGAGGCCGAACTGCGGATCGCCGAGTTCGTGCGGCCCAAACTCGTTGCGGACGGCATGTTTCTGGTGGGCCTCGATATCGTGGGCGACAAGCTCATGGAGGTCAACGTGTTCTCACCCGGGGGATTTGGCAGCGCGCAGAAGTTCGAGAAGGTGAATTTCTCGCATGCCGTGATTCATGCCCTGGAGAGCAAATGCGACTACTCGGCCTTCTATCGCCGCCGCTTCTCCAACGTGCAGATGGCCACCCTGTAGCGGTTCGTCCCGCTAATCCTGCGATTGGTCGCAGGATTCGTTGACGAAATATCGAAGTCCACGCTTGAGGCGTTCCGAGGGGCCCCGGACGGCGTAGCGCGAGGATGGCAATGCAAACGACAGACTCACGAGGACTTCCTGCGCATGGCGCGCCTACAGTCGTGGATTCCACGACGTTTGGCGCCGACATCATCCTGATCGGGTCATTCGTGATTTCCATCGGGATTCCGATCTATCACACGTATGGGCTCATCGGCCATCCGGTGCTCACGGTATGGTATGCCGTTTCCGCGGCCATGTTGCCCATTGTCTTGCCGCTGCTGGTGTGGGGACTGCGTTGGGGACGGCCGACACGCGAACTCACCCTCTCACTGGTCCGGGGCGCCCTTTCGTACTCGATTCCGGTCCTGGTCATCGTTGGCAGCATCGCCTACGCCGGGCTCGCAGTCGGGCTCACGGGGGTGGGAGTCATGATCTACATCGCGGCCGTGCTCGTGGCGGTGGTCCATGCGCCGCTCATGGGCAGGACAGACCGCGTTCGAGTCGTTGCGGCGCGCTGGGGAACTATGCTGCTCACGCCCATCATCGTGCTGGGCTTCACCAACGCACTACCGCACGGTTTGGATGCCATTCAGGGCTGGGGAATCCCCATGCCGGTCATTGCGGCAGGAGCATACGGGTGCGTGCGTTCGGTCAACCGGTCGCTTGCGCACGCGAAGAGCGTCCCTGCGGCATGAATCGCTCGAGGCAGATCGTGCTCGTGAGCCACTGTCTGCTCAATGCGAACTCGCGCGTAGAGGGGTTGTCACGCTACCCGGGCGTCCACCCGATCGTCGGCGCTTTGAGCGAACGCGGCTGCGGGCTCATTCAGCTTCCGTGTCCGGAACTCGCCCTTGACGGGCTTCAAAGACCGCCGCGCGCAATCGAGCAGTACGACACCGACGAGTACCGGAGCCTGTGCGCGCGTCTTGCCGAGGATGTGGTCGGGACCGTGGAGCTCTACGAACGCTCCGGGATGCATGTCATCGCCGTGCTGGGCGTCGAGGGCAGTCCAAGCTGCGGCGTGCACATCACAAACACCGCGCAGGGGGCAGGGTCGGATGCGGTCTCCGTGCGCACGAGCGGTTCAGGCGTGTTCGTGCAGGAACTCAAGGCCGGACTTGAGCCGCGCGGGGTGCGGTTCGAAGCGGTTGACGCACATGAGGACGACTTTGGAGTGTCCTCGGCTTTGAGGGCTCTGGGCTGGGACGACTGAGCGACGATCGCGCGTCGTTCAGTCGAAGGTGCCCAGGGTGCGGCCCCATCCGTGCGCGACGATCGCGGAATTGAGCTGGTCGCACAACCGCGGCCGGGTGTACGTTCCCGGCGGCAGCAACTCGACGATTCCGATGACCTCGTCGGGTAGGTCCCACGACTCTGCCCGGATAACCGCGTCGAGTCGCGTGACCGTCACCGCGCCGCGAAACAGCGAGTCGATCATTCTCTGGACATTCTCGTGGTGCTCGCGCAGATCGAGCATGGGCGATCGGGCTCCTCGGCAGGTTTGGAGTAACCGAGTGTAGCGCATCGCCGGACGCGCAGGGATTCGTCTCGCGCGTCGCGAAAGGCTAGGATAGTGACGGGTTCGATGCTCGCTATACCGGTTGTTGTGACGGGGAGGTCGTCGATGGTGCCGCTGCAAGAGACGCCGCCAGCAGGGTGGCCGCACACAGAGGCTCACAAGCACCACACGTCGCTTCACGCTGCCCCACCTCCCGAAGGCAGGCCTCCCGCGCCAAAGACCGCTAAGAACCGCGGCGGCTGTTGTGTGGGCACGCTGTTCTTGCTTCTGGTGGCCGCCGTTGCTGTCGTGGTCGGCGTCGCCGTCTTGCTGGGAGCTTTCGGCGACGATACCGATACAGCGACCCAGACGTTCCTCGATGCCCACCCGGGCTGGCAGGTCGAGAGCTCCGAGGTGCTCGGTGAGGCCGATGGGCCGGTCCGTCTCGTTGCGTGGGACAGCGCGCGCAACATCGGCAGGCTCGTGACCATGCAGCCCGACACGCTTGCCGAGTCGGGCTGGAGCGAGGTGTCGCTCATCGTGGCGATGCCGGGCGACACGGGCGCCGAGGACGCGTTCCTGGACGAATTCGGGAGCACTTTCTCGTCTACCAGGTGGAGCTATGCGACGGTCGTGGAAGCGGCCGATATCGTTTCGAATCCCCAGACCTGGCGTGTCTGGTACAGGGTGTGGGACGAGGATGCTGAGACGTGGAGCGTGGAGCTCGAAACGTGGGCGACGCGAGACCGCGACAGCGCCGAGTGGATCGTAGGCGAGCCGGGAACCGATCTGGACGCCGAGGAAGGCACGCCTACGCCGTAGGGTTGGCTCGAGGGCCGACGCTGCCCCCCGCGGACCGAGGGCCAGGAAGCACGCATGGGATACGAGAAGTTCGACCCCGCCAAGCTCGAGCGCCTGAACGACCCGGGCCGCTTCGAGACGATGAAGCCCGATGTGTTCTGGACCGCCGTTGGCGCGCCCGCGGATGCGAGCACTCTCGTCGAGATCGGCGCAGGCACAGGTCTGTTCGCGGCGGAGTTCCTGAAGCGGGCACCGGGCGCGGTCGTCTACGCCACCGACATCGTGGACTCGATGCTCGAGTGGATGCGCGCGAATCGACCGGAAGTCAGAGCCGGGCGGCTCGTGCCGGTACGTTCTCATGAAGGGCATGTCCCGCTGGAGGACTCCTCGGCAGACCTGGTGTACATGCTCAATCTGCACCACGAACTCGCCGAGCCCGACGCGATCTACGCCGAGGCGTTCCGGCTGGCCCGGCCCGGCGGGCAGGTGCTTGTCGCGGATTGGGCGCCCGTCGAGACGCCCAAGGGCCCGCCGCAGCATATCCGCGCCTCTGCCGGGCAGTTGCGTGACTTCCTGGAGCGGGCGGGCTTCGTCGAGGTTCGGGTTCACGAGGGAGCGCTGCCCTGGCATTCGGTAGTCACCGGCGTGAGGGCGGCTGTCGGTGAGTGACCCGTGGGAGCAGTTCGAGAATCTGCCCGCCTACGTGCCGTCTGCAATCCCGGTCGAACCACTCGCGGCGCCGGCTCGTCGTAGACTTCCCGTCGTCGCATGGATAGCAATCGCGCTGGTCGTCGCGGTGCTGCTCTTCGCCGCGCTCGCGGCAGGAATCACTCTGCTGACCGATACCCTGGATCGCGTGGTCCTGAGCCAGGAGTTCGAGCCGAATTATCCGCTGCCGGATGTGCCCGATGACTACGCGTATACGCCACCATCCTCGCCTGAGCCGGCGGAGCTTCCAGCGGCCCTTGCCGAACAGATCGAGCGCGACTTCGCTACGTTCGAGATTGGCGACGTCTATGCCGTGGAGGATCGGAATCATCCCGACGTGCCCGTGTATGACGTTTGGTTCTCGCATTCGCAGCATCCCGTCGACGCCGTTGTGCGCTTCTGGGCGCCGCCTGGATCGGCCCAGGATGGCTCGGGGGTCGAATCGTGGGGAGTGACGTTCCCGTTCTTCGGCACCGGTGAGGGCTCTCATCCGCACAGCGAGGGACTGGTGGCGTACGCCGGCTCGACGCCGCCCGACGCAGAGGTATCGGTAGGCGTGTTCACCTCGTGCCGAAAGACCGGTGAGTGGGGCAGCGTTCAGGCGTGGACGTGTGAGTTGCAGTGGTACTACCCCGACGACACCGAGTACTGGGCCTACTACGAAAACGGCCAAGAGGTTTTCTTCGTCGACACGAGCTCGGGTGAGTGGTCGCGCGAACGTCCCGCGCAGACCACCACACCCTGAGTCGCCTGCCGGCTGCCCTAGTCGAGCCACTCCTTCACGGCGTCCTCGACGCTTTGCCGACCCGCGTCGACCACACCCGCGAAGCGCTCGGGTAGCTCGTCGAGCTCCGCGAGCGCACGCGGAGCGCACGCATCAGGCGCAAGGTCCTGAACGCGGCCGAGCAGCTCAACGCCGGAGAGTCCGCCGTAGTCGGCGGGGAGAGGGTCACCGTAGGCTATGCCCCTCAGTGCTTTGAGCGCGTCGGCGCCGAACTTCGCCCAGTGGGCCGTCGATACCACGAGCACGGGCACGTCCGAGCGCAGCCGCTCGGCGACTTCCCACGCGACTGCGGTGTGCGGATCCATGAGGTAGCCCGTCTCGTCGAACACGCGCTTGATCGTGCTCAGCGAGGTGTCGTTGTCGACAAAGTCGCCCACGAACAGCTCGCGAAGTGCCGAGAACGTGTCGCGATCGACCTGGAAGCGGCTCTTCTCGGCAAGCTGCGCCATCCATTCGCGGACGCGCTCGGGCCCGGCGAGGTGGAACAGCAGCCGCTCGAGGTTGCTCGAAATCAGGATGTCCATGCTGGGGGAGGGTGTCGTCACGAAGTCGCGTCCCGAGATGTCGTACTCCCCGGTTGCGATGAAGTCGGAGAGCACCTTGTTCTCGTTGCTCGCGCACAGCAGTCGGTCGATGGGCACGCCCATGAGCCGCGCGTAGTACGCGCCCAGGATGTTGCCAAAGTTGCCCGTGGGCACGCAGACGTCCATCGGCTCGCCCGGCTTCACGCCGCCGCCGGCGACCATATCCGCATACGCGCTCACGTAGTAGACGATCTGCGGAAGCAGCCTGCCCCAGTTGATCGAGTTCGCCGAGGAAAGCCGGAGCCCGCGCTCGGTCGCCAGCCACGCATTGAACGTGTCGTCGTTGAACGCGGCTTTGACCGCGTTCTGGCAGTCATCGAAGTTGCCGCGGACCCCGAAGACGCCCACGTTCTCGCCACGTTGCGTGACCATCTGCTTGCGCTGGATGTCGCTCACGCCTTCGGCGGGGTAGAAGACCACGATCCCGGTGTGTTTGCGATCGGCGAATCCCTCAAGGGCCGCTTTGCCCGTGTCGCCCGATGTCGCCACGAGTATCAGGAAGTCCTCGGGGGCCTCGCCGTGCGAGCGCATCATCTCGATGGATTCCGAGAAGAACAGCGGCATGCACTGCAGGGCCATATCTTTGAACGCACTTGTGGGACCGTGCCACAGCTCAAGTACGTGCATGTCCGGGCGCACTTCGACGACCGGCGCGATGCGTTCGTCATCCCATTGCGTGCCATACGCCTGCTGCATGAGCATGTCGATGCGCTCGTCGCTCATGTCGACGCCCAGGCGCGAGAAGATCGCAGCCGCCCTGCGCCAGTACGGCCACCCGGAGAACGCAAGGATCTCGGGCATGTCCAGCCGTGGGAGCGCCTCGGGTACGAACAGGCCACCGCCCGGCGCGATGCCCTTCACCAGGGCGCGCGAGAACGTCGGGCGTGCAGTATCCAGACCGCGAGTGTCGGTGTAGCGCGTCTCGTTTCTCATGTACGGCATCATACCCGAGCGCACTGACATTGCGCGTGTCGTCAGGCCGAGGAACGAAGGCCCGCGGCCGGCTTCTCAGCCGCGGGCCTCACGACTACATCTTGAGATGTGAGCGAATGCTCGCCTAGATCATCGACCGCCATCACTCGGCGAGAGCGTTGTTCATGATTCCCTCGATCGAGGTGCGCACGCCGTCGGAGACTACATCGCTTCCGCCGAAGATGTCCGCACGTCCGATCTCTGCTGCATGTTGCGTCAGTACATCGTTCACAGACCCCGGCAGCGCAGCGGGGCGAGTGAGGAGCAGCGGGCTCCCGTAGTAGCCCAGGGCTGCTCCGCCGCCCAGCGCGTCGGGGAAGTTCAGGCCCGTGGCAATGCCTACGGCGTCGAGATCGACCCAGTTCATAGCCACGGCGTTCTGGAGCACCGAGGCGGACGTCGCGTAGCGGTCGGCACCCTCAAAACGGGTCGCCGGGGCGAAAGAGCCCCTGTGCAAGGTCGTCCAGACCTCGATCGCCTCCTCGACTTCCTCGCTCACGACATCGGTCCCGCCCACGATGAAAGCCTCTCTGATGGGCAGGAACTCCAGCACGTTCGCGGTGGAAGCAGGGAGCGGGGCGTTCGTCTTCACGAGCAGGATCGGCGAGTAGGTCGCAGCGGCGACCGGTGCGACGGCCAGCGCATCGGGAAACGCATCGCCGCGCGCCACGAATGCCATGCCGCTGAATTCCCGGTCGTCGCCCGTGACGGCATCGTAGAGGAAGTACGCGATCTGCTTGGAAGTCGCGTAGCGGTCGATGCCCTGGAGCTGGCGATCCACGTTCAGGCCTTCAGCTTCGAGTTGCGCCTCGACCGACGGCGCCACCGCTGCGTTTCCGCCCACGATCCATACGTTCGTGGCACCCAGGCGCTCGATCTCGTCGAGCACGGATTGCGGCACGTAGGTCTTCCGGGTCAGCAGCAGCGGCGCTTTGAGGTAGCGCGCCCACGGCGCCGCAGAGAGCGCATCGGGGAAGTTCTCGCCGGTACACAGCACCACGGAGTTCGCGCCCATGCGGAAGTACTCCCGGCTGGCCGCGCACGCAGTCTCGTAGCGGTCGTCTCCCGAGGTTCGGTCGATCAGGGGCTCCGAGGCGTGAGTCATCACGATGTCGCCGTTGTTCACGGCACGCTCGAACGCCAGGCGGTTCCCGAACACGCTCGGGTCGGTCTCCTCGGCTCCACCGATTCCCAGTGGCACGCTCCACATCTCGTTGTGAGTGAGCCGCAGCCAGCCTTCCGAGGGATCCTCGTGCGCGTACATCTCGTGGAAGACGTCCGCGTCGCGCGCAGCGGTACCAAGGTCGCCACCGAAGCCGTCGTGCACGCTCATCACGCCGACCTCGTCTTGCGCGGCGCCGAACGTGTAGACGATACGGGTGTTGTGTAGCCGGACATCCCCTACGGCGGGCGTCAGGGAAGTGCCGAACTTCTGCGCCATGGCCGAGGAGTCTATGGTCCACTTGTAGAAGTCG
>JBGSMX010000192.1:0-5459 GCA_041739935.1 Coriobacteriia bacterium
GCTCGCGATCCGGGCGCGGTGTGGCGGGCCGCCCCGTCGCTATCGAAGCCGGGGCGCAGCAGGTCTTCCGTCCGGCGGATCATCTCGGCAGCGGCACGTCGGGTGAAGGTGAGTAGCAAGATCCGGCCGGGTTCGGTGCCACCCGCGATCAGGTAGGCCACCCGGTGTACGAGGGTGGTGGTCTTGCCCGTGCCAGCCCCGGCCACGATCAGCAGCGCCTCGTTCGGTGCGCATGCCGCGCCGCGCTGGGACGGATTGAGGGCGCTGAGCAGTTCCTCGGCGAGTCCGGGAGGCGGTGTTGTGCGGTCAGCGCCGGGCATGTCGGCTCCTGTTCCGAGAGATCCGTGTTCGCGGAGCGAGTCTAGCAGGAATCGAAGGCAAAGTCGAACGTATGTTCGCATGGCGGGATGACGAGGAGGATGCGCGGCGCGGTTGCTGAAATCTCCCCAAAGACCACCTGTTCAGGTGCGCTAATCGGGCGCACAATAGAGGGACAGCGGTCGCGCACCGAGGGTCTCGGGCGTCCCGGCGGTCCTTCGTGGAGGGGGAGTCATGGTGTCGAAGCGGCACATACCTGCAAGGTCCGGCCTACTCGCGATTCTGGGGCTGATGTGCGCTGCGGCACTTCTGGTGCCCGGAGGCGCTTATGCCGTGACCTGGGGCAGCATCAGCGGCACGGTCACCGATGCTGACACAACCGATCCGGTCTTTGACATGGCTGTCGACCTCTACGTGTGGGATGACGGTGCGAGCGACTGGTCGTTCTACAACGAGACCTACACCGACGGTGCCGGCGAGTATGCCTTCACTGACCTGGGACCGGGCGACTATATCGTGGGAGCTATCGACTGGTACGGCACTTACCTCGAGCAGTGGTACAGCGGTGAGTCCGATATGTACTCGGCCGACACCATCCCTATCAACGGAAACAACGTCACGGCGAACTTCCCGCTCGAGCAGGCGCCGCACGGGACGATCACCGGTTCGGTGATCGACGAGGCGTATCACGAGGGACTCGGCGGCATCTACGTCACCGCATACGCCTACGATGCATCTGACCCCGGCTTCATGAACTGGGTCGGCGACTCGGTCACTGAAAACGATGGAACCTACTCGATCGACGTTCCGGCCGGCCAGATCTGTCTGGAGTTCGCCGACTGGGATGGCGCGAACTACATAGGCGAGTTCTACAACAACACCCGCATCTGGACATCGGCGACCAAGATAGCGGTGGCAGACGGGGCCACGGTCAGCAACATCAACGCAACCCTGTCAGCGGGTGGCCACATCACCGGGACGGTGACGGCTCAGAGCACCGGCGAACCCCTCGAGGGCGTGCGCGTGATCGCGCTTGCTCCGCCGTACGGCGAGGAGGAGATCTACGAAACCTTCTCGCGCGTCGACGGAACCTACGATATCGGCGGGCTGCCCACGAACAGCTATCTGGTCCAGTTCATGGACATCGGCCAGACCGACCCGAGTTACGAGCGCGTCTACCTCGATGAGTTCTACAACGGGGTCACGCTCATGGGCAGCGCGACTGCCGTGTCCGTGACCGCGCCGGCAACGCGCGCGTCGATCAACGCCTCCATGCAGGTCGGTAACGGCATCTCGGGCACTGTGACGAAGAGCGGTTCGGGCGACCCGATCTGGCTTGCCGGGTGGGAGCAGGGCATGCAGGTCGGCCTCTACAACGCTGCCGAGGAAGAGGTCATGTGGACCATGGCCGACAGCGAGGGCCACTACCGCTTCGGCGGCGTGCCGGATGGCACGTACAAAGTGAAGTTCTTCGACTGGGGATGGGACGCGGTTGGAGATCCCGGTAACCAGTTCTACGTGACCCAGTGGTACAACAACAAGGCTGATTTCGGGGCTGCTACGGCAGTCACCGTAGCGACTCAGGACGAGCGCACGGGGATTAACGCCGCGATGGTCTCGACCGGGACCTGGGGCACGATCTCCGGTGCGATCACCGATGCCGTCAACGGACAGGCCATTCCGGGCGCGCTCATCACACCGTACGTTGAGTACGAGGACGGCGGCGAAACCTGGTGGACCGAGTCGTGGGACGTCCCGCCGGTCTACACGAACAACGCCGGCCAGTACTTCCTCGACTACGTGCCGGTGGGATCGTACCGGCTCTTGTGCGCAGGATGGATGGACTGGGAGTACGACCAGCTATTCGGCCAGCTCGCCGGTTACGAGCCGGTCTACTACGCGAGCGCGTCGTTCTTTGAAGATGCGTCCGACATCCCCGTGTCCGCTGGCGGCAACGTCGAGGGTGTCGACCAGGTGCTGGTCCGCTCGGCTGAACTGGTCCTGATGCAGGGCACGCTCCTCGACGGTACGAGTGGCGGGCCTGTGGGCGCCGGAATCCCCGTGAAGCTTCTCAAGTACGAAAGCGATGGCGACTACTTCTGGGAGTACGCGCAGACGGTCACCAACGCGAGCGGATTCTGGTGCTGGCCGGTCCAGGAGGGCTCCTACATCTTGGGCTTCAACCAGCAGGACTGGTCGGGCATGGGCTTCACGCAGTCACAGACGTATGCCCCCGGTTGGTACGACAGTGTATTTGCCGAGGAAGACGCCGTGCCGGTTGCGACAATCGCGGGCGGTCCGACGACCGTGAACGATGCGCTCACGCGCGCGACCCACGTCACCGGAAACGTGAGCGATACCTCCGGAGCGCTCGAAGGCGCGACGGTGCACATGCTGCAGTTTGACGGCACGTACTGGAATGAGGTCGCATCTGCGCAGACCAACGCGTCCGGCAACTACGATGTCGGCGCGCTTAAGCCGGGCGACTATCGCATCATGTTTTCGCCGCCGTGGCCCAATCCTGAGCGGCTGGCTGCAGAGGTGTACCCCAACAGGCCGACCGTTGATTGGGGAGGCACGTACTCGTTCGGGAGCGCTACCTATATCGGATACAGCGCGGTGCTCGAGCCCGGTGTGGAGTTCAAGGGTGTGGTCGATCGCGACGACTCGATCGCGAACGTGAATCAGGACATCAAGGTGCACGCGTGGTTCGACGATCCGGTTGAGGGTTGGATCGAGATTCAGTCCACCTACGCGTACTCGATGAGCAACGACCAGTTCTGGCTTCCGGTCCTGCCTGCGGGCGACTACAAACTGGAGTTCGACGATCCGGACACCCTCGAAGGGTATGCCTCGTTGTGGTACTCCGATGCGGTGAGCTCCGGTGCAGCTGATGTCATCACGCCGCTCGGCGGCAGCCTGAGACTGATTCTCCAGACGATGGACGCGTTGCCGCCGGTGACGACAACCAACGCGCAGGGAGGCTATAAGGGCCCGGCGAGCATCGATCTGGATGCCACCGACGCCGTGGTCGGAGTCGACAGCACCTACTACTCGCTTGACGGTGCTCCGGATGTCGAAGGCACTCACGTCGATGTCACGGATGAGGGTTGGCACGAGCTGACCTACTACTCCGTGGACAAGCTCGGCAACACCGAGTCCGCGCGCACAGCGCTGTTCGAGATCTTCCCGCCCGGCACGCTCGAGACCGTTCCTATCGCCGGCAACACGCGTATCGACACCGCGATCGCTGCATCGCAAGAGGCGTTCGATGACGATGAAGCCGATACTGTCGTGATCGCAACCGCCTACAACTGGCCGGATGCTCTTGGAGGCGCCGCGCTCGCGGGAGCCTACGATGGCCCGATTCTTCTCACCAAACCCGACGATCTGCCGTCGACGGTCGCCGCTGAGATCGATCGCCTCGGTGCCGAGGATGCCGTGATCTTGGGTGGCACCGCAGCCGTCAGCGTGGCTGTCGAAAACGAACTGAACGCAGCACTCACGGGTTCCGTACTGCGCATCTCGGGAAGCAACCGCTATGCGACTGCGAACGCGGTCGCAGCCAAGACGGTCCAGCTCCTGGGCACCGACTACGATGGCACCGCGTTCGCGGCCACCGGAGGGAAGTTCCCGGATGCTCTGGGCGCCTCGGCATTGGCGGCGGCAAAGTCCTGGCCGATCTATCTGGTCGATCCGCGCTACGACCTGCCGGCGACCACCCGCACCTCCATGCAGAGCGCCGGTGTC
This sequence comes from Coriobacteriia bacterium, assembly GCA_041739935.1. Classification (GTDB taxonomy): domain Bacteria; phylum Actinomycetota; class Coriobacteriia; order Anaerosomatales; family JAGXFU01; genus JBGSMX01. Next base: position 4,069 of record JBGSMX010000192.1, read on the forward strand.
ACAGATGTCATCATCCTGGGTGGCACCGCCGTGGTCTCGACCACCGTGGAAACCTCGCTCAAGAGCATGGTGGGCACGGCCCGCGTCAACAGACTCGCCGGTGCCGATCGTTACGACACGGCGTGTGTGGTTGCCCAGTACGGTGTCGACCACGCAGGGTTGTTCTGGAACCGCGCTGCGCTTGCGACGGGCCAGAACTTCCACGACGCACTCGCCGGCGGAGTGCTGCAGGGACGTAGCGGATCGGTGATCCTGCTCACGCCCGCAGCAGCGCTTGATGATGGCGTCGAGTCCAAGCTCGAGACCAACGCCGACCAGATCGCGGAACTGCGGTATCTGGGCGGGCTCAACGCGGTGTCGCAGGCGGTGCGCGATGCGGCCGAGGCTGCGATAGAGTAGAGCCGAAGGTAGCACTCACCGAGCGGCGGCGGGCGCACCCGAGAGGGAATCGGCCGTCGCCGCTCTTGTGCGCGATGCAGTGACTGGAGGCAGGGTGGATCGCAAGAAGCTTCTCATCGGGCTCGGGATCGCCGTGCTCGCACTCGTCCTGGTAGCCGGTGCGCTGGCGACACGGGGGCCTGCGGACTCCGATTCGGCGGCCGACACAGCGTCGGGTCAGGCGGGTGACGCTGACGGCGGATCCTCGGCGGAGACGACACCGGGCAGCACCGCGGCGGTGCCCCCGGCTTCGGGAGAAGCGCCGGAGAACCGGGTGGTCGACCAGGATTCGATCGTCACTGCCCCGACGGCGGCCGGTGAGCCTGCCTCCGCCGGATCAGAGCTCGAGACGGTAAGCGTGCCACCGGCCGAGACCCTGGCCTTGGTGAGCACTGCGGTTGGCGCGACGGGCGACACGTTTCGCATAGCGTTTCGACCCTACGGCCTGGGACCGGTCCGCTCCGACGGCAGGACCCTGGTCGTGCGGATCGACTCCGCATCGCGCAGTAACACCAATACGTCGCGGCTTGTGCTCGGCAACGGTACGAACGCGATTGTGACCGCCTCGCCGGATCAGCTCGACGCGGTCGAGCGTGGTGGCAACTATACGGGGACTCTCGAACTCGTGCCGTCCGCGGGAGCGTTCGCGCTCCGACTGACGGACGCCAGCCTCGCCGGACAGTGAGCGGTTCGGCGTGAACCGCTCGCCGATAACCGCAGGGATCGTTCTGGCGGTTGCCGGCGTGCCGCTGGCGTTGTGGCCGTGGGGCTTCAACCCCTTCGGGCCGGCGAAGTACGTTGTCGTTGCGGCTTCGGCATTCGCGATCCTGGTCGGCCTCGTCGTGGACTCGAAGGCACGCGAGCGTGTCATTGGCCTGTGGCGATTCGCCCCGGCCAGGTGGGTGCTCGCGTTCGCGGGTGTCGCGCTGCTCTCCGCCGTGCTCGCCGCAGAT
>JBGSMX010000256.1:0-2455 GCA_041739935.1 Coriobacteriia bacterium
GCTCGCCGTCGAGAGCCACGAGCGAGTGGGCCCGCCATGTGGCAGCTGCCGTTCCCGGAGCGTATGCGACCGGCTCGATCGCGACGGGGGAGACCGTGCGGGCGACTTCGAGCGCTCGCGTGAGCGCAGGGTTGTCGGCTAGGCGCAGATCGCGGCGGAACCACATCATGGCGCAATCGTGCACGGGAGGGGTCCTCTCGCAATGGGTATCCTCGGCAGTAGTGATTCCCGAATGGGGGGCGGCTCGAACGAGAACCCGGGTGCCCACGGCTTCGACAGGAGGTTTCTCAATGCCTGACGAAAGTAGCGCGACCGGCGGTTGGCGCAGGATCGCGATGATCGTGCTCGTCGTGCTGGGCGTGGTTGCGGCGATTCTCATCTTTCTCGTGCTGACCGGCATCATCGCCGAGCCCGAGACCGTGATCGAGCAGATCGTGCGGGCAATCACGGGCGGCTAGCGAGAGGCGCATCATGTCCGAGTTCATAACCCGCAAGGTGCCTATCGGCATCAGCGCGTGCGTGTTCCGGTGCCCCGTGCGCTACAACGGCAAGTCGTTCGATGCGCTTGCGACCATGGGCCGCGAGCGCGCGGACTTCATCTTCACGCCCGTGTGCCCCGAGTGCATGGCGGGACTGGGCGTTCCCCGCAATCCGATCCACCTGACCGGAACCGGCCAAGACGTGCTGCGCGGCGAAGCGAACGTGCGCGACCGGCGTGGCCGCGTGGTGACAGAGGAGATCATCGCCGGCAGCCGCGAGGCCGTCGCGATTCTCGAGCGAGCGCGCGTGCGGGCGATGATCGTGAAGGAAGCATCGCCCACCTGCGGCGTGTACAAGGCGCGCGTGGGCAAGAGGCGGCAGGAGTCCTCGGAAGGCAGCGGCGTGTTCGGCGCGATGCTGCTCGAGACCGGCTGGTTTCTCATCCCCGACAAGGCACTTGCCAATCCGCTGCTGTGGTGGGACTGGCGGCGCAGGTTGCACGCATGGCTGTGGCTGTCCGACCGCCAGATCGTGCGCGCGAAGGACCTCTACGACGCGTGGCATGTGGTGAAGTTCATCGTCCAGGAGACCAATCGCCCCTTTGCGGATGGTATGGGCCGCTCCCTGGCCGCGCTGCCCAAGAACCCGCCTCTCGAAGAACTCGAGCGTTTGCGCGCCGAGATGCTCGAGGCGTTGCGTGCGCCCTCGACGCGCCCGCGCATCCGCCAGGCGCTGTTCAAGACCTACGTGCACGCGAAGAAGAAGGGCCAGCTCGATGGCGTCGACCTGCACGAGCTCACGGTGGATTCCCCGCAGGTCGCCGCGAATGTCACCAAGATCGCACAGGACCTCACTAAGCTCGAGCGCATCAGCTTCGAGAACGACCTGCTCTTCGGCACGAGCCCGGTGATCTTCCGAGAAGGTAGACGCATCAAGGCCCGCGACGAAGCGCGCGACGACCTCCCGCCCGCCTGACGCGACCGCGCCGCTACTTATCCAGTCCGTCCAAGAGCGCGAAGAACTCCTCGTCGAGGACCTGGTATGCCACATCGTTGAGATGCGAATCGTCTGACGATAGAGCAAGACCCCGATAGACCGCCCCGTTGTGGTCCGCGAGCAGCGAGTAGACGTCAAACACGACCATCTGGTCGTCCTCTGCGTCAAGTTGCTCGAGTGCGGCGTTGTACCCGAGATGCGTCTTCACAAGGGCTGGTGTGGTGGCGGCGAGGTGTTGCGGCAGCGCATTGCCCACGACAAGTGTGATGTTGCGTCCCTCACACGCCGCGCGGACCTGGTTCACGTAGCCGATGCACTCGTCGACATTCGCCTGCACGTCAGCATCGTTGCTTGCCCAGAAGTCCACGAAGCACAGCTTGAAGAAGACGATCGTGCCCTCCGGGGTTTCCGCGATCGCTGCGGCGGCATCGCTGCCGATATCCGGTGGTCCTGCCACCTCGCGGTAGTAGAGCGCGTACCCGTCGCGCAGGACCGGGCTGTTGCCGTCGTACTCCCAGTGGTCGAACCAGCCGGCCATGACCGAGCGCCCCATCATGAGGACTTCGGAACCGTGACCATGGGAACCCTCAGGCGCCGGAGGCGAATCCTGAGCGGCGTCACCGGTATCGCTCGCGTTCTCGCTCGATGCCATCCACTCAGGCGGGGCGGTCCCCTCTGTGACTATGCACCCCGCCATGCCCAGCGCGACTCCCGCGAGCAGCAGACACACCATCGCGCAACGAAACATGCGATCCATGGGCCTCACCCCCTCACTGCCATGCTGCCACATTTCTCCGCCATGCGCCGCCCCGCACCCGCCCGCGAAGGGTAAGCTTGTGGACAGACACCCACGCGACGTAGGAGGAGCCACCCATGGCCATGGACGCGCTCGATTGCATCATGTCGCGGCGCTCGATCCGTCGCTTCACCGGCGAGCCCGTGACACCCGACCAGATCGAGGCCGTTCTGCGTGCGGCGA
>JBGSMX010000021.1:0-2020 GCA_041739935.1 Coriobacteriia bacterium
GCACTGCCGAGGAGCTTGCCGCGCGGCGGTAGCGGCAGTGCCGTGCGATGTGGTGCCCGGGGCGGGGATCGAACCCGCACTCCCTTTCGAGAACCGGTTTTTGAGACCGGCGCGTCTGCCTGTTCCGCCACCCGGGCACACCGGTGCGCACCGCGAGATTATACGGGAACTGAGACCTGTGCGCCGCACTTGGGCGGGATATGCTCCGAGTCGATGTCGGCTACGAAGCTACGCGCGTGCCGCCGGGCATCGCCGTGCGGCTGACGCGCGTGACGGATTCCTGGCGGTCCGCGATGTCCGAGATGTCGTGGCCGACGACCTGCATGAACGCCCGAACGACTTCTGCATCGAAGTGAGCGCCGGCGCCACGCATGAGCGTGGACACCGCTTGCACGGGCGTGTAGCGCGGCCTATCCGGACGAGGGGAGATCATTGAGTCGTACACGTCGCAGACCGCCAGTATCCGGGCCGCCACAGGGATGGCATCTCCTCGTCTGCCGTGCGGGTAGCCAGAACCGTCAAGACGTTCGTGGTGGCCGAGGATCGCCTCTTGCACCTGCGCGCTGAAGTGAGCGCTCTTCGCGACTTCGGCGCCCTTGGCCGGATGCAGCCGGACCTGGCCGAGTTCCTCGGCGGTGAGTTCTCGGGGTGCCGAGAAGATCGACTCGGGGATCTGAAGCATCCCGACGTCTGCCAGGAGTGCAGAGATCTTGAGGTCGGTGAGTTCCCGGTGGCTCAGGCCGATCGACCGGCCTACGGCGACCGCGTGCTCGGCAAGGCGCGTAGAGTGCCTGGCGTGGTCGGGTAGCCGCTGATCTACGAGAAGCGAGAGCACGGACAAAGTCCCGTCGAGCTGGTCCTCCACGCCGGCGAGCAGTCCGCGATTCTCCATCGACAGCTCGATGATTCGCGCCATCAGGATGAGGCCTTCGAGCTGGTCGGTGGGAAACGCTCCGCCTTTTCGCCACAGACAGACGACGGACTTGAGCTCTCCGCGCACCCGCAGGGGTACGGCGATAGCGTCGCCGCCGTACGAGGTCTCTTTGGTGGCCATTGCCTTGCCGGCGCGCACGACTTCGAGTGCCACCTGCAAGACGGCGGATTCGGCGTGGTCGACCTCGACGCCGTTTTCCGCGATGAGCGTCACATCCTCGCCAACGACAGCAGCCGCGTCTGCGCCGAAGTGCCCGGCGGCATCTCTCAGGACTCGCTCGAGTCCGTTGGGATCGGCCAGCGAAGTCATCACCGAGGCCGTGTGCTGTGCGAACGACAAACGGTCGTATGCCGAAGTGATCTCCTGATTGGCGAGCTCGAGTCGGTTGTGAGTCTCGAGCAGCTCGGCACGTAGTCTGCGGTGCTGGTCCACGAGATAGAGAATGAACATTAGTATCACGCCCGCGAACAGCGTGCGCGCCACATGGTTGCCCAGGATCGCCAGCTCGGGTACTTCGATCGAGCTCACCAGCGGCACGATCAACGCCGCGATCATGCCAAGGAGCAGCACGATCAGGGTATACGCGATGGCGTTGAGCTGGCCTTCTCGTCTGAGAACCTGCCTGACATCTGGTGCGGTCATTTGGCCCCTCCATCTCGTACGACTCAATTCTGCTATCGTCCGTTCAAGATGAAGGGTTCAATAGTTCTGACGAACGGTAATCTGCGATACGATACAAGCGCCGAACGGTAATTATGCAAGGGCGAAAGGCCGCGACTCGCGCCGGATCGTGGCCTCAATTCGAGTACAGCCGGCCCCGCAGCCGCGTATACTCGCGGCATGTCGTCTCACCAGCAGATATCCGGGTCGCAAGCGCCAGACGCTCATCTGGCGAACGTTGCCGAGAACCTCCAGTTCGTGGCCGATCTTGGCTACGGCAATGTCGCACTTGCGGTTCCGCACGGGGCGAGTTCGCTGCGAATCGTGGCCGATGCGCGCCCCATGACCGCGATCGCCGCCGTTGCGTCTACGCGGGTTGGCCGCACGTTGCGGCACGAAGACGAGCCCGAGGCGTACGCGGCGCTC
>JBGSMX010000173.1:0-3421 GCA_041739935.1 Coriobacteriia bacterium
GCCCGAGCCCGGTGGCGCGCACGGTGCTGATCGCGCAGGCCCCTGCCGACATATTCACCGGTATCGTGGGCAGCTACGGTCGTGTGAGCGACGCGCCAAGCGCACTCGCGTTCGTGGGCACGACCGGGGCACCGGGAGTGGATGCTGCGGTCGGCTTCACGGGCGAGGGTCTTGTGCTCGAGGCAAACCACCTGGGCCTGGCGACCTGCTGGATCGCCGGCATGTTCAAGCCGCACAAGGTCGCGGAGCTGATCTCGCTGGGAGGCGGCGAGCGCATCTTCGCGGTCTCGCCTGTGGGCCACTCGCTCGAGACCATCTCCGGCGCGGAACGCGTCATCTACGGCACCCGCCCTGACACCTCCAAGCCGCGCAAACCTGCCGAGGAGATCGCTGTCGGCATGGAGTCGTGGCCCGCGTGGGCACAGGCGGGAGTGAGGGCTGCGCGGCTGGCACCCAGCGCGATGAACCGGCAGCCGTGGCGCTTCCGGTACGAGGACGGCCGCGTGCTGGTGGTATACGACGGCGCCGAGGGACCGAAGGTCTCGAAGCGCCTGGACTGCGGCATAGCCATGCTGCATTTTGAGCTTGCCGCGCGGGCGAACGGCGTGACCGGTGAGTGGGATCTGCTCAATGACGGCACGAATGTGGCCCGCTACCGCCTCACGTAGGTGAGACGGCGCAGGCCACAAGGGTCACCCGTGTAGAGAGCCCTTAGATCTCGGTGGCTGCCGCAGGCGCACCGGGCGCCATGTCGGCCGCCGGAGACTCATCGGCGGACTTCGAGAGCGTCTCGCGCAGATCCGTCTTGATGGCGGCGACCATCTGGGCCTGAGCCTCGTCGACCGGGCGCTCCGCCAACGTGATGTCGGTCAGCTTCTCGGTCGCGAGCATGGTCATGAGCAGCCCGAACGCGTTGTTGCTCGAACCGCCGTCGCCCTCGCCGTCGGCCCCGCCGCCCATGTTCACCACGGTGCTGGGGACGATCGGCACGTGCGAGGCCTCGATCGCGGTTGCGAGCTTGGTCATCACGTCTTGGATGAGCTGGAGCTGCGGGCCGCCGTAGGCGCGCACCTGCTCGTCGATAGCGATGGCCTTACCCACACCCACGCGGGCTTCCTTCTCGGCGTCGGCCTTGGCAAGCATGGCGACGCGCTTGGCATCCGCCTCACCCATGAGCTTGACGCGCGAGGCATCGGCCGAAGCCATGACCTCGACCTTGTGGGCGTCGGCGTCTGCGATGACGCGGACCTTCTCGGCGTCACCGGAGGCGAGCGTCTTGACGCGGTCGGAGTCGGCCTTGGCTAGCGTACGGACGCGCTCGGCGTCTTGCTGCGCGCGCTGCAGGTCGGCCCGGGCCTGGTTCTCCTGGATGTCGATGTTGATCTGCGACTGCGTGAGGATCGTCTGCTGCTCGGCCACGGCCATGGCCTCTTTGAGTTCGCGCTCCTTGTCGGCCGCGATCTTCTGGCGGTCGAAGGTCTCGAGCTTCTCGACGGCTACCTGCCGGTCGCGCAGCTGCTCCAGGATCATCTGGATCTTCGCATCGCCGGTGGGTGAATGCGGCGTGCCGATAAGAACCTCTTCGAGCTCCAGGTTGTAGTGGCTGAAGCGGTCCTTCATCTCCTGCGAGGCCTGCGCCTGGATATCAGCGCGCTGCTGTATGAGCTCGATGAGCGTCTTGGTCTGGCCGATGTTCTTGAAGTAGCTCGACACCATGGGGTCGAGCGTCTGGTCGACGAGCATCTTGATGTCGCCGAAGCGCTGGATCACGAGCGGCGCCTTGCGGTAGTCGATGTGAATGACGACCGACAGCGGCAGTGACGGCTCGAACGCGTCTTTGGTGATGAGTCCGACCTCGGCCAGATTCTCGTCGTACTTGTGCGAACCGACCTCGGCAGAGATCCACTTCAAGATGATGTTGGTCGTGGGGACCAAGATGATCGTCCCGGCGTAGGTGTTAAACGCGTACTTGCCGGGCATGAGCGGCTGGTTCCACACGCCACGCTGGCCGGGATCCACGAGCTCGCCGTGGCGGTATTCCTCGCCCGAGGTGTCCTTGCCGCGGACACCGTAGAAGCTGACCACGACGCCAGCGAAGCCGACGGGGACCAGGATCTTCTGCACGAGTTCCACGGTCGCGAACGAGCGGTTGATGAAGTACGTGCCCTCGGTGAGCACCTGATACTGCCGACCGCGGAAGCCGCCGGCTGCCAGGAACGCCTCGGGGTCTTGAAAGTTGTTGTGATACTGCGGGTGCTCGGGCGTCTCCCCGACCGGGGGCGCGATGATATCGCCCATGGGAAGCGACGGGCCGTCATGCACCGTGACGATGCCGGTCTTGTCGTCCGTGCCGCGTATGACAACCGGATCGAATCCGCCCAGGGACTGCAGGCGGGTCGCCATCGACATGATGGAGCCCTCCTCGGCCTTGTTGCCCATGGGCAGGAAGAACGTGTGCGATTCGGTGATGATGACGAACTGCGCCAGGTTGAACGCGTAGGTACCCTCGCGAAGAATCTGACGCTGCGGACCGCGCTGGCCACCGTTGGCCATGAACGCGCGAACGTCTTGGAAGGTGTTGCAGTCGGTCACTTTGCCCAGTGTCTGGGCAGGCGCAAGCGGCACGCCGTCGCGCGCAAAGACGTAGCCGATCTTGCCCTGCGGGATCGTGATGAGCGGCATCACGTGTACGCGGTACATGAACGGCGTACGGAAATGGACACCGCCTCGCAGAACCTCGGGCTGATAGCCCGCCTCGCCCTTCAGGGCGATGATGTTGTCTTTCAGCGAACCCTTTGGCGACCACCACTTCTCCTGGATACCGATGCGATCCGAACGGATGACGCGCACGCCGAGCGCGAACCACAGCACCGCGAGTGCGACCAACCCTGCGAGCCCCCACAGTATTACTGTGATGAGCCCTCCCAGAACCAACATCTCTTCACCTTCCTGTCACGACGAAGCGCCCCCTTGAGGGACGCCATTGAGTCGGATGTATACCCAGATATTTGCAGTCTATACGAATGAGTCCGGGAATTCTGATGATTCCGCGCACGGGCGTGATGAGATACGGTTAGGCCGCCTTTGAAGGAGGAGTCAGTGCGCATCCACTACCTGCAGCATGTCCCGTACGAGGGAGTCGCCGGGATCGGCGAATGGGCCTCGGAGCGCGGTCACACGGTCACGGGTACGCGCCTGTACGCCGGCGATTTCGAGCACCCGGCCGAGTTCGACATGCTGGTCGTCATGGGCGGGCCCATGAACATCTACCAGGAGACTGAGCATCCCTGGCTTGCCGAGGAGAAGCGCTTGATCCGCAACGCGGTCGACAGCGGCAAGCTCGTCCTGGGCGTGTGCCTGGGCGCGCAACTGCTGGCAGATGCGTTGGGCGGGCCGGTGACGGCCGGACGCGAACCCGAGA
>JBGSMX010000067.1:0-5518 GCA_041739935.1 Coriobacteriia bacterium
GGCAAGCAGCGGGCCGATCTGCAGGGGCTGGAACGGGCGGCGGGCAGAGCTGCCCGTGCCGGCAAGCGAGAGCAAGTCGACCAGCAGGCGCTGCATACGAGCGACTTCCTCGTCGATGATCCGGAGCGCCTCGCCCTGCTCGTCCGGTCCCAGGCGCCCCTGTTTGAGCATGTCGACGTTGCCGCGGATGACCGCCACCGGCGTGCGAAGCTCGTGGCTCGCATCGCCCACGAATCGTCGCTGCTCGGCAAAGGCCTCCTCGATGCGGTCGAGCATGGAGTCCAGTGACTTCGCAAGCGCTCCCAGCTCATCGTCGGGGCCCTCGTAGCCTATTCGCTCGCCCAGCGAGGTCTGCGTCACCTGCGAGGCGGTGTCGGCCATCGAGCGAAGCGGTTCGAGCGAAGCGCGGGCCACCGCTACCGAGAGTAGTGTGCCGAGCAGAACGACGGCTGCGCCCGCCAGCAGCAGTGACGCTGCAAGTTCGCGGGCGATCCGCTGGAGTTCGTCGGTTGATGCCGCCGCCTGGAACACGGCGAGGACTTCGTCGTCGGGACCGATGATCGGCGAGGTGATCGTGCGGTACGTGCTTGCCTGAAAGTCGATATCGGCGAAGCCGGAGACTGCGCGCGCGGAATCGAGCAGGGCATCGTTATCCGGCGCATCCTCGAGTTTGACGTCGCTGTTCGACATGATGCGGCCGTCGGCGAAGCGCACGATCAAGATGAGGTCGAGATCGCCGCTCCCGCTTCGGGCTTCAAGGTAGGAGCGTGAGGCTTCGTCGAGCGTGCGCTCGTCGAACTCGACTCGCGGTGCGACCGCTGCGGTGAACGCCTGCACCTCGTTGAACAGTGCGTCATCGAGGTCGGCTGCAATCCGGCTGGTCATTCCCACGTATGCGACCGCAACTACGATCAGCACACCCAGGCACAGTACCGCGACGACAGCGACGGCGACCCGTCCCGCGGCGGTCAGCCGCTTAGGACCTGACACGATACCCGGCTCCCCGGACCGTCTCCACGAACGAGGTGTCGAACCCCCGATCGAGCTTGCGGCGCAGGTACCCCACGTACACGTCCACCACGTTGGAGCCGGTGTCGAAGTCGAAGCCCCACACCGCGTCGAGCAGTTGCTGTCGCGTGAGGACCTGGTTTGCATGGCGCATCAGATACTCGAGCAGCTCGTATTCCCGTGAAGGCAGGTCAACGGCGAGATCGCCCCGGCGGGCGACGCGCGAGCGCGTATCGAGGGTGACTTCGCCTACGGTGAGCACCCGAGAGGACCGCTGCCCGTGACGCACGTTTGCCCGCACCCGGGCTCCCAGTTCGGCGAATGCGAACGGCTTGACCAGGTAGTCGTCGGCGCCGTCGTCGAGCAGCTCGACCTTGTCGTCTACTTCGCCCAGGGCGCTCACGACGATGATCGGAACGTCGCCGTTGGCTGCCCGGATGCCCCGGAGCACGTCACGTCCGTCGCCGTCGGGCAGCATGATGTCGAGCAAGATCAGATCGAAGTCGACCGAGGTTCCCAGCGACAGTCCGTCGGCGGCCGTGGCCGCCCACTCGACGGCGTGACCCTCGGCCTTGAGCCCCTTCATCATGAAGGAGGCTACGCGTTCCTCGTCTTCGACCAGCAGGATTCTCATTCCCGGATGATTCCCTATTGTCCGCGGTTCGCGTCGCTTTGGGTCTGACGCACTCGACCTAGCTGTCGGTACCGTCGTTCTCGTCAGCACCGTCGGGGTCGTCGTCCTCGTGGTCGTCATCGTCGCGAACCGGCGGTTTCACGGTCTCCCGATCCTCGTCCTCGTCGTCCTGCTCGTCGTCGGAGGAGTCCGCCCCCTGTTCGGGCAGGGCGTCGCTTGCAGGTGGCGCGGGATCGGCCTGCGTGGCAGTCGACCCGCCCGGGAAGTTCGGAGTCCAGCCCGATGTGCCGGGCGAGTCCTCGGCAGGTAGGGGAACGAGCGAACGCGTCGCCTCGACATCGGGGAGCGGAGCACCGACCGGCGGAGTGCTGTCAGGTGACTCCGGGCGAAGGTCCGTGCGAATCGAGGGGACGTCTGGCGTCGTGGGCGCTTCACCGGCCACGCCGGCGCTCAGAGCCACGGTTGCGGCGAGCATGAGCGCGGCAGTCAGAGCCACACCCAGAACAACCACTCGTTTGTTTGGTGCGTTCACGTTGCGTGCGTCGCTTTCATCGTGTTCGAGCCCATACTACGCGCCGGTCGCCGGTGCGTGCACTTCAAGGCGAGCGACAAGCGTGCCATCAGTCGTCGTCATCGTCATCGTCACCCGGGTTGTTCGAATCGTGGCATGCCGTGCACGACACCGAGGAGTAGCCTCCCGGATGGCAGTTGGTGCACGCGAAGCTGCGGTAGCTGTGCTCTCCGCCCGGAACGCTCGGATGGGAGAACGTCGCGCTACTCCAGGCCTTGGTCGGGGTGTGGCACGAGCTGCACGAGGTCCCGTAGTGACTCGAGGGCGCGCTGTGGCACGAGCTGCACGCGGTCGATGTCGGGTGCTTGAAGACCCATGAGGTCCCGACGCCGTGGCAGTTCGTGCAGGTTGCCGAGGAGTGCCCTGCCGGACGCGTGTGGCATGAGGTGCAGTTGGCGCCGGATCCCGGGTGCGAGAACGCCCAGGTGGTCCCAACGCCGTGACAGTTGGCGCAGGTCTGAGTCGAATGTCCGGAGGGGCGGGAGTGGCATGTCGTGCAGCTCGAGCCCGCACCAGGATGCCTGAACGCCCACGAGGTCCCGACCCCGTGACACGTCGTGCAGGTCTGCGTTGCATGGCGTGCCGGTCGCGTGTGGCACGAAGTGCAGTTGGAGCCGGATCCGGGGTGCGAGAACGCCCAGCTCGAGCGAGAGCTGTGACAGGTCGTACACGTGCCGGACTCATGATCCTTCGGGCGTGAGTGGCAGCTCTCGCACGAGCGTGACGAGGGGTGCTTGAATGCCCAGCTGGCGCCTGCCGTATGGCAGGTCGTGCACGTGCCGCTGCGGTGGTTCGCGGGACGCTCGTGACACTGAGTGCAGTTCGCCGCCGAGGAGTGCGTGAAGGTCCAGTCGCCCTCGGTTCCCGTATGGCAGGTGCGACATTCCCCGGAGCGGTGCTCGGCAGGTCGGGCATGACACGATTCGCAGGTCGGCTCGTCGGGGTGGGCGAACGCCCAGCTCACGCCGCGCTCGGAGTGGCACGATTCGCAGGTGGCGTCGTCGCCGACGACGGTGTGATCGTCGGGCCGGCCGTGGCACTGGGTGCAGCTGCCAGCGGCCGGGTGACCGAAGACCCACTCCGCTCCCGGCTTGTGGCACTGGGTGCAGGTGTCACCGATCGGATCGTGCTTCGGCGTGTGGCACGATTCGCACCCCGTCGCCTCCATGTCGTGGCACGAGGCGCATTCGGTAGCGACGTGCTCCTCGATGTTGTCCTCGCCCTTGCCCAGCGTTGCAACGATATGCTCGCTGCGCATCGCCGCGTTCTCGGAATTGTAGATACCGGCCTCGATCAGTGCGGCCTCGGAGACGGCGTGTCCCACGGTCTCGTGGCAATCCATGCAGGGGTGTCCCTCGGCATGCTTGTCGTGCTCGAAGCCGGGGGTGTCGGACTCCACGTCCTCGTGGCAGGCGGTGCACCGCTCGTCGGGGACCAGGGCTGCTTCCTCAAGCGGGAAGGTCGGATCGCCGGTCACGTGGATCCATACCTCACCAAGCGCCACGAACTTGTGGCTCAGCCGCGCGGGGATTCCGGCGTCCACGTGGCAGGCGACGCAGGGGACATCCGCGTGGGAACCGGCGCTCCATGCCGCGTGGTACGGCTCCATCTCGTGGCATGTGTTGCAGAAGGTAGGGCTGTCTGTGGCCTGGGCGATACCAAAGAACCCCAGGAGAAGGAGGGTGGTGAGGGCACCGATCCACAGAGCTGCTGCAACGGGGCGTTCCACGATCAACGAGCGTATGCGAGTCATGTTTTGCCGGTTCCCATCTGCCTTATGCGGGCTCGCGGACGTCCTGAGACCACTATCGGTCACGCGCGTGAGCGGCAGTTAAGAGCCCGATGAGAGAATGTTTAGCCAGCGTGCGGACTTCGCGGGCGAGAAATCGGCCGCGTTTGACACTTCGTGAGCGACTGAGCAGAATCACCCCTTGGAGGCGGATGGGGCCTGGTGGCTCCCGCGGTCTTCAAAACCGTAGTGGGGCGTGAAGAGCGTCCTGGGTGTGTTCGATTCGCACGCGCCTCCGCCAGATGCGTGCAACCTGCTAAGCGCAGTAACGATGGAGCGGGGTGGCCCCACGGGTCATCCCGCTCTTGTCGTCGTCCGGATTTCGAGTTAGTCAATCTCGAGGAATGGCCTCGCCGTGTTCAGGGACAGGTACAGGGGGATTTGCCGAGGGCGCGCGGCTGAGGAGCCTCTGAGCACCGCAAGCTGTCCGAATCCGAGGGTCTCGTAGTAGTCGACCGCCCTTGGGAGGGCGTCCACGGCTACGCCCACGCACCCCACTTGCTCTCGCATCGTCCATGCGACGCGTAGCGCGAAACCCACGAGAGCGCTTCCGACACCGACGCCTTGCACCCGAGTATCGACAGCCAAGCGTGCGAGCCGCAGAACCGGGAGCGGATAGCGCGGGTAGGCCACAGTAGGGTCCGCAGGGACAACGTCTCGCTCCAACGCACCGGCGGCAAGGGTGACGTACCCTGCGATCTCACTGCTGGGGGTCGCGACGTAGGTCACTCCTATGCCCAAGGCATCTTGGTTCTGCCATGCGTGCTGCTGTAGGAATCGGTCGAGCCCGGCATCACCGCAGGCGAAGCAAGCGGTGGCGTCAGAAGCCCTCAGGCGCCTGACCTGCATCGAGCTCACCTCGCAACAGCGCTCCGAGCGCAGGCGTCGGCTCGTCGGGCCTTACCATCTGCTCGACGACCCGGTCATAAGACCCGTTCGTGAGCACCAAGGTCGAAGGCACCAGGTACTCGGCAGGGATTGCGTCTGCCGAGGACAGGTAGCCATCGAGCGCCTGCTCCAGGATGTAGCCCTTCTTCAGGCCGCTCTCGCGCGCGAACTCATCGAGCCTTTGCTTTGTCGTGGCCGAGATGTATGCGGAGATCTGGGTCTGGTCGTCGCTCAACTGAATCGCCTCCGGTAGATAAATCTAGCAACTTATAGACCGGAGCACAATGAAGCGTGTGCCGCTCCCGGGGCTTGCACCTGTTTGTGCGCTATGCGCCTGGCCGAGTAGACTTCCCCCGAAAGCCCTACCGAGCGGAGGCTTCAAGCCGGTGCCGATCATCGACATGCACGCGCACGTGTTTCCCGACGAGCTCGCTGCCCGCATTTTGCCGGGCATGGAGCGCAGCGCCGGCGTGCGCGGGTTCTACGACGCGACGCTCTCGGGTTTGATGGCCGAGATGGACCGGGCGGGCATCGACGTGACGGTGACCCAGCCGGTCGCGACCCGGGCCGAGCAGGTCGAATCGATCAACGACTGGGCAGCCGCTACGGCCGGGCCGCGCATCGTGCC
>JBGSMX010000080.1:0-2616 GCA_041739935.1 Coriobacteriia bacterium
TGGTGAGCGCTCTGGAGGCGGGCGACGCGCAGCTTGTCGCCTCACGACTGCACAACAACATGACCGAGGCGTCATGCGGCCTGGTGCCAATCGTCGCCGACGTGCTTGCATGGATGCGGAGCCGTTCGGGCATCATGGGGATAGCGATGGCCGGAAGCGGCTCTGCCGTGTTCGGGGTGTGTCACGATGCCGACACGGCACTGCGCATCGCCGAGGATGCCCGTGCTCGCGGTTGGTGGGCGGCCGCGGCCCGAACGGTTGCTGACGGCGTGAGTATCGAGGCAGAAGGAGGGGGTTCGTGAGCATCGACGCGGTCGTGCTTGCAGGCGGCGACGGAGCGGTCATCGACCCGAACTGCCGTTTCAAGGGCTTGGTTTCGATCGGTGGCAGGCCCATGGTCGCCTGGGTCGCCGAGGCGCTTCGGGCCAGCCGCTTCGTGGCGCAGATCGCCGTGGTCGTCCCTTCCGCCGAGGACCTGGGCTCGTGGGCCGACGCGGTCGACAAGATCGTGGTCTCCGACGGCTCGTTCAGTGAGAACATTCTTGCCGGGGTGGATTCGTTTCGGGCGGACCGGCCCACGCTCATTACCACGGGGGACATTCCGGCACTCACAGCGGCGGCTATCGACGACTTCGTCGAACGCAGCCTATCGGCGGGAGCAGATTTCACGTACCCGCTGGTCCGCAAGGAGGACATGCTGGCGCAGTTTCCGGGGAGCGAGCGTACCTTTGTGCGGCTGAAGTCCGGCCTGGTGACCGGCGGAAACATGATGCTCATCAACCCGAATCTCTCGCACCGCAATCGCGAGATAGGACAGCGGCTGTTCGAGACGCGCAAGAGCGCGCTGCAGATGGCGCGGGTGATCGGGTTCCGTTTCGTCATCAAGCTCGCCACAGGCAGGCTTGAGGTGCACGAGGTCGAGGCGAAGATGGAACAACTTCTCGGCGGACCCAGTGCGGCGATCTACACATCGTTCGCATCGATCGGCGCCGATGTGGACAAGCCGGCCGACGTTGTCGTGGCAGAACGCGTGCTCGCAAGCATCACAGCGGGTAGGAATCCCGACAGCGCTGCCGAATAGAGTGGCAGAACCACCCCGATGCGACTGGGGGTCAATGGTCGCGGGCGGGTTATGCGTCGAGGGGATAGAAATGGACATCACGAAGGTCACGCTGCGCCCCGTGGCGATGAACAAGGTGTGTGCGATTGCGAGCATCGTCATCGACGACGCTTTCGTGATTCACGATCTGCGCGTGGTCAACGGTGACAAGGGCCTGTTCGTGGCGATGCCTTCCCGCAAGCTTCCAAACGGGGAGTTTAGAGACATCTGCCACCCGATCAACACCGAGACCAGGACCAACATCCAGGCCGCAGTGCTCGATCAGTTCGCTGTCGAAGGCGGCGTTGACGCGTTCAGCGAGGCAGCGGTCGTCACCGAGTGACCGTTGTGCATCTGCGTCCGACCGACGCGGCTGCGCGCTACCGATCTCACGCTTGAGCGATGGTGCTTGCTTCGCGTGCCGGTTTGCCCGATTCTGATACACTCACGCCGGGCATTGGGGCGTAGCCAAGCGGTAAGGCATCGGCCTTTGGAGCCGACATTCGTAGGTTCGAATCCTACCGCCCCAGCCATGCCCGATGTGTCGATTCCCGGTGACCGATCCGAGGTGGCCATGAGTACTTCAGCGATCGTCCTCGCAGCCGGCGGGGGTACCCGCATGCGGTCCGATCTCATCAAGATGGCGCACGAGATTCTGGGCGTGCCCGTCGTGCGATACGTGGTGGACGCCGTGCGCGAGGCAGGCGTGGAGCGCACGGTGGTCGTCACAGGTCATCAGGCCGAGACGGTCGAGTCTCTGCTGCGCGGCGTCGAATTCGCTCGTCAGACCGAGCAGCTGGGTACGGGACACGCCGTGCAGTGCGCGCTCGATGCGACGGGGGACCTGGAAGGGCCGGTCGTGGTGCTCGCCGGTGATGTTCCACTCATCCGTCCCGAGACGATCGCGGCGCTCGTCTCGCGGCAGCTCGAAACCGGTGCCGCGTGTGTGGTGCTCAGCGCGCTCTTTCCCGACCCGACCGGTTACGGCCGGGTGATCCGCAGCGACGGGGGCGCAGTGCAGGGCATCGTCGAGCACAAGGACCTGCCTCCCGAGCATCTGAACGCTCCGGAATGCAACGTGGGCATCTACTGCTTCGACGGCGCGCTTCTTTCGGCGCACGTACACCGGCTCGAGGCCGGAAACGCCCAGAAGGAGTACTACCTGACCGACATGGTCGCCCTGTTCAAGAACGAAGGCCTGACAGTCGATGCCGTCGTGACCGACGACGTGGACGAATCGCACGGGATAAACACGCGCGTACAGCTTGCGCAGGCAGGCAAGCTCATGCAGCGGCGCATCAACGAGCGGCACATGCTCGCGGGCGTGACCATGACAGACCCCGACCTCGTGTGGGTCGGTCCGGACGTCGAAATCGGGCGGGACACGGTGATCGAGCCGATGACGTTTCTCACGGGCGGCACGGTCGTGGGCGCGAACGCGCACGTAGGTCCCGGTACGCGCGCGTGCGACTCGCAGATCGGCGACGGCGCGAGAGTGGACGCCTCCGTGCTCGATT
>JBGSMX010000154.1:0-12033 GCA_041739935.1 Coriobacteriia bacterium
CCTCGCCCAGACGCGCGATCAGCGGGCCGAGCACGGCGATCGACGCGCGCATGCGCGCGACCATCTCGTAGGGCGCCTCGTACGAAGTGAGGTCGGTTGCGTCAACCTGCAGCGAGTGATCGGCGCGCGAAACGCGCGCTCCGAGCCCGGCCACCACGTCTCCCATGGTGTCCACGTCACTGATGTCCGGGACGTTGGTGATCGTCGTGACGCCGGGCGCAAGCAGCGCAGCAGCCATAAGCTTGAGCGCCGAGTTCTTGGCTCCCTCGACAGTCACTTCGCCGGAAAGCGGCGTGCCGCCGCGAACGATGATGGAACGCATAGCGCGGGTCGACCTTTCGAGAGGCGTCGAGTCGATGGTGGCCCCTGGGTGCGGATATCGCCCCGGACCGTAGAGTCAGAGTATCCGAGGCCTGTGGACCGGGCAAACCCGATGGCGCGCGTGTTGACGACACGTTGCGCAACCGGGCGCGGCGGGCGGGAACGCAAACGGGACGGCCACCGTACCCGGGGCCGTCCCGCGATCGTGTCAGACCGCCCGGTTCGTCAGTCGCGCTTGCGCGCCACCTCTACCTGGATCTCGCACCACTTCAGCTCCTGCTCGCACGAGGAAATCTCCCCCTCGGCATCTTTGGGCAGCCCTGCGAGACGCTGCTGGGTGAGCTCCATAGCACTGCGGGCCCGTTCCACATCGATCTGCGATGCCGCGAGTGCGTGATCGGCGAGAATGATGACCTTGTCCATGTGAATCTGGATGTAGCCACCCGCCACGGCGAACCACTCGACTTCGTCGTTGCCGTAGCGCACCCGGATCTCACCCGCTTTGAGCGCGCTCACGAGCGGGGCGTGGAGCGGCAACACGCCGATTTCGCCGTCGATCGTGGGAGCGACCACCATCTTCACCTCGTTGGTGTAGACGATGCGCTCGGGTGTCACTATCTCGCACAGAAGCGTGCGTTCCATACCGGTGCGCTCCTTCTTGGCCTTAAGCCGTAGCCGCCATCTTCTCGGCAGCTTCGAGTGCTTCTTCGATGGTGCCGACGTAGCGGAAGGCGCCTTCAGGGATGTCGTCGTGCTTGCCGGAGACGATCTCGTCGAAGCCGCGGATGGTGTCCTCGAGCTTGACGTACTTGCCGGCCATGCCGGTGAACTGCTCGGCGACATGGAATGGCTGCGACAGGAACTGCTGCACCTTGCGCGCACGGCTGACGGCGAGCTTGTCCTCCTCGGAAAGCTCGTCCATGCCCAGGATCGCGATGATGTCCTGCAGGTCCTTGTAGCGCTGCAGCACTTCCTGGACCGCACGGGCGACGCGGTAGTGCTCCTCGCCCACGACCTCGGGATCGAGCGCGCGCGAGCTGGACTCGAGCGGATCGACGGCCGGGTAGATGCCGAGCTCGGCGATCGAGCGCGACAGAACGGTCGTGGCGTCGAGGTGTGTGAACGCCGTGGCCGGTGCAGGGTCGGTCAGGTCGTCGGCGGGAACGTAGATCGCCTGTACCGAGGTGATCGAGCCGTTCTTGGTCGACGTGATGCGCTCCTGTAGATCTCCCATCTCGGTTGCCAGCGTGGGCTGGTAACCAACGGCCGAAGGCATGCGGCCGAGAAGCGCCGATACCTCGGAGCCCGCCTGGGTGAAGCGGAAAATGTTGTCCACGAACAGCAGCACGTCCTGGCCCTGGTCGCGGAAGTACTCGCAGGCGGTCAGGCCGGCCAGACCCACGCGCAGACGCGCGCCGGGAGGCTCGTTCATCTGACCGTAGACGAGCACGGTCTTATCGATGACGCCGGATTCCTTCATCTCAAGCCACAGGTCCGTGCCTTCACGGGTGCGCTCACCCACGCCGGTGAACACCGACGTACCGCCGTGGCCCAGGGCCAGGTTGTTGATGAGCTCCATGATGATGACGGTCTTGCCAACACCGGCGCCGCCGAACAGACCCGTCTTGCCGCCCTTGATGTAGGGCTCGAGCAGGTCGACGACCTTGATGCCGGTCTCGAAGATCTCGGTGGTGGGCTCCAGGTCTTCGTACAGGGGAGCGTCGCGGTGGATCGGGTAGTAGTCCTCGGCCTGTACCTCTTCGCCGCCGTCGACCGTCTCGCCCAGCACGTTGAAGATACGACCGAGCGTGGATGGACCGACCGGCATCTTCATGGCGCCGCCGGTATCGACAGCCTCCATGCCGCGGGTCAGGCCGTCGGTGGACGACATGGCGACAGCACGCACCTGGTTGCCGGGCAGGTGCTGCTGCACCTCGGCGACCGTGGACACGCGACCGATCGGGGTTTCTGCGTCCACCTTGAGCGCGTTGTAGATCGCGGGGATAGCGTCCGGCGGGAACTCGACGTCGAGCACCGGGCCGACCACGCGAACGATACGTCCAGCGTTCATAGGCGTTTCCTTCTCCTTGGTGATTTCCATCTAGTCCTCCAGCGCCGCAGCGCCGCCGACGATCTCGGCGATCTCATTGGTGATCGCGGCCTGACGCGCACGGTTGTAGCTGCGGCTCAGGGTGATGATCATCTCGCCCGCGTTGTCCGTCGCGGACTTCATGGCGGTTCGCCGTGCGCCGTGCTCGGATGCGGCCGACTCCATGAGTGCGCGGAAGATCAGCGTCTCGACGTAGGTCGGCAGCAGGCGCTTGAGCACGCTCTCCGGGCTGGGTTCGAACATGTACTCGGCGGAGACATCCGCTTCCTCGGCGGCCTCTTTGACGACCGCCTGTTCGATCGGCAGCAGCTTGTGAACCTCGGGCTTCTGCTCGGCCACGTTCTTGAAGCGGTTGAAAGCGATGTAGACCGCGTCAACTTCCTCGGCCGAGTAGGCGCCGATCACGTGCGCTGCAATCGATTTGGCATCGGCAAACGTCGGCTTGTCAGAAATGTCCCGGTACGCCGCCAGCGGCTCGATGCCGCGGTACCGGAAATACCCGCCGGCTTTCTTGCCCACCGTGATGATGTCGACCTCGACACCCTGGTCACGCTCTTCGCGCATAAGGTTCTCGATCATGCGCAGGATGTTCGAGTTGAACGCTCCTGCCAGACCCCTGTCCGAGGTCACGGCGATCAGAACGACCCGCTTGCGCTCGGCATGCTCGACCAGCAAGGGGTGCTCGGCGCCCTTGGCGTTGCGCGCCACGTTGCCCAGTACCTCCATCATGGCCAGAGCGTACGGACGCGCGGCCTCGATCTTCTCCTGCGCCTTCTTGATCTTGGCGGTCGCGACCATCTCCATGGTGCGCGTGATCTGCCGCGTGGACTCCACGCTGCCGATCCGCTTCTTTATGTCGCGTAGATTCGCCATGGTACCGCCCTAGCTTGCCGAGAAGGAGTCGGAGAACCCGCGCAGGACCTGCGTGAGAGTCTCTTTGGTCTCGTCGGAAAGCTTCTTCTCGGACGCGATGGTCGCACCGATCTCAGGGTGAGCCGAATTCACGAACTCGAGGAACTCATCGCGGAACCGCTGCACGTCTTCGATAGCGATTCCATCGAGGAAGCCCTGGGTACCCGCGAAGATCGCGAGGACCTGGCTCTGCACCGGCATGGGAACGTAGCGGCCCTGCTTGGTGAGCTCCACCAGCCGGGCGCCTCTGTTGAGTGTGTCCTGGGTGGACTTGTCCAGGTCCGATCCGAACTGCGCGAACGCCGCAAGCGAGCGGTAGTTCGCCAGATCCAGACGCATCGAACCCGCGACCTGCTTCATGGCCTTGATCTGCGCGTTACCGCCGACCCGCGAGACAGAGATACCCACGTTGATGGCCGGGCGCACGCCCTGGAAGAACAGGTCGGACTGCAAGAAGATCTGCCCGTCGGTGATCGAGATGACGTTGGTCGGGATGTAGGCGGACACGTCGCCGGCCTGCGTCTCGATGATCGGAAGAGCCGTGAGCGAACCGGCACCCAGCTCGTCGTTCATCTTCACCGCGCGCTCGAGCAGCCGGCTGTGCAGGTAGAAGACGTCTCCGGGATACGCTTCGCGGCCCGGAGGGCGGCGCAGCGTGAGCGACATCTGGCGGTACGCGACGGCCTGCTTGGACAGGTCGTCGTAGATGCACAGGACCGCCCGGCCCGGATTGTCCTTGCTCGCCGGCTGACCATCCTCGCCGTTGTACATGAAGAACTCGCCGATAGCCGCACCTGACATGGGCGCCAGATACTGCATGGGAGCGGGGTCCGAAGCGTTGGCGGCAACGATGATCGTGTAGTCCATCGCGCCGTATTCTTCGAGCGTTTGAACGACGCCCGCGACCGTCGAGGCCTTCTGGCCTATCGCGACGTAAACGCAGATGACGCCCGTGCCCTTCTGATTGATGATCGCGTCGATCGCCACGGCGGTCTTGCCCGTCTGGCGGTCGCCGATGATGAGCTCGCGCTGTCCTCGGCCGACAGGGATCATCGCATCGATGGCCATGATGCCGGTCTGCACGGGCTCGTGAACCGGCTGTCGGGCCACGACACCCGGAGCGCGGAACTCCACCGGGCGCACACCCTCGGCCTCGATCGGGCCCTTGCCGTCGAGCGGCTGACCCAGCGGATCCACGATGCGGCCGAGAAGTCCTCGACCGGACGGAACCTCGACAACGCGTCCCGTCGTACGGACCATGTTGTTCTCGCCCACGAGTGTGGTATCGCCCATGAGCACGGCGCCGACCTCGTTCTCGTCGAGGTTCAGGGCCATGCCGAAGACGATCTCGCCCTTGGTACCGACGAACTCGAGGAGCTCACCGGCCATTGCGCCCTTCAAGCCGTCGACGCGTGCGATACCGTCGCCGACCTGCAGGACCTGGCCGACTTCGCGTACGTCTACCTCGGGCTTGAACGACTCAAGTTGCGCCTTGAGCACGTCGTTGATAGCGCTTGCACTGATCTGCGTCACTTACGCCTCACCTCCCTGCGGTGCGGTAACAAGCGTCGCGCGCATAGCCCTGAGCTGGGAAGCGAGGCTTCCGTCGAGCACCCGGCCCGCGACGTTGATGATGATGCCGCCGAGAATGGAGGCGTCGACACGCTCTCGGAGCGTGACCGGACGTCCCAGTGAAGCGGCGAGCTTGTCGGTGACCGACGCACGCATGGCGTCGGTGAGAGCGATGGCCGTCGTGACCTGGGCCACGACGATGCCGCGCTCCTTCTCGGCAATCTCCCCGAAGATGCGGGAGACATCGCCGAGCAGGTCCGCATGACCTCGATCGACCGCGAGAGCGACAACGGTGAGCGCCTCGGGCGAAACGCGCTCGCCGAAGATACCGCTCAACACGTCGCGCTTCTTCTCCGCGGGAACCTGCGAGTCCGTCAGAGTGTTACGCAGGTCGATATGACCGCGAACGGACTCGACGACGGTCTTGAGACCGGCATCGGCCGCGTCCACGGCATCAGCCGCGTCGGCGAGGTCGAAGAGGACCCGTGCATAGGTCCTTGCGATCTCGCTAGTTGTCATTGAGGCTCCCCAGTTCGGCGACGTAGGAGTCGATGAGCCTGGCGTGGTCTGCCACGGTCAGCTTCTCGCCGATGAGCTTGCCGGCCACCGCGACCGAAAGGTCGGCGACTGAAGCCTGCAACTCGCTGATGGCGGCCTTCTTCTCGGCCTCCATGACCTCATGGGCCTTGGCGACGATACCGGCAGCCTGCTCGTTGGCCTTGGCCACGATCTCTTCTTTCATGGACTCGGCCACCTTGCGACCCTGTTCGATGACCTTGCCGGCCTCGCCGCGTGCCTCGGCCATCTGCTGCTTGTACTCCTCGAGCAGGCGCTCGGCCTCGACCTTGGTCTGCTCGGCCTTCTCGAGGGACTCTCGAATGGCCTCGGAGCGCTTGTCGAGCATGCCGATGATGGCCGGGAAGGCGAACTTCCACAGCAAGACGAATAGCACGATGAACGCAAGCCACGTGGGCCAGATCGCTGCGGGGTTCGGGTAGACCGAACCGAGCGTGCCGGCCAGCCCGCCTTCAGCGGCAGCCTCCCCGGCAGCTTCGCTCGCGAATGCATACTGGATGAACAACACGGTGTCGACCTCCGTCCTTTATCTGTTCGGTGCTGACTAGATGAGGAACGTGAGGACGAAGCCGAGCAGTGCCAGCGCCTCGGTGAACGCGATGGCGATGAACATGGTGCTCTGAATACGACCGGCCATCTCAGGCTGGCGAGCCATGGCCTCGAGCGCCTTGCCGCCAACGATACCGATACCGATACCAGGACCGATCGCTGCAAGACCGTAGGCAAGACCCTTGCCGATGGACGACAGACCGGTCAAAGCTTCGACGATGTTACCTTCCACTTGAAGATCCTCCTTCTAGGTCGAGACCCGGGTCTTCCCGGGCTCCACGAAAACCGCTCTTCCAACCGGCTCTTGGGGGCCGGTGACTTACCTGCTTAGTGCTCGGATGCGTGCACCGAGCTCTGGATGTAGACCGCCGTCAGAATCGTGAAGACGTAGGCCTGGATGAACGCGACGAACACTTCGAACGCGTACATCAAGATCAGGAACACGAGCGAGATGCCGCTGACGAACACGCCGCCCACGCCCGTCGTGATGAACAGTGCGACGAACGCCGAGAAGACGCCGAGGATGATGTGGCCGGCGTAGAGGTTGGCGAAGAGTCGAACGGCCAGCGTGAGCGGCCGCACGATGAAGTACGACACGAACTCGAGCAGGAAGATGAATCCGCCCAGGCCGACCCGTCCGGCAAGGGGCATCGAGCGAACGCCCGCCGGAATCAGGCTCTTGAGGTATCCGTACGCTCCGTTGCGAGAGAACCCGACCCACACGAACACGATCCAGCTCACGAGCGCGAGAGCAACCGTGCCGCCGATCGCACCACCGATCGACTTGCCGCCGGGAATCAGCCCGAACATGTTGGACACCAGGATCATGAAGAAAAACGTGCCCAACAGCGGCACGAACTTGGGACCGTCCTTCTCGCCTATCACGTCGACCGCCATGTCGCGGATGAACTCGACGCCTGCCTCTATCATGGAGACGAAGCGACCCGCAGGCGCCAGTGCCTTCACGTCGCCGGAGTCGACCGCCAACTGCATCTGCCGCTTCTCACGGCCGGCGACGAGGATGAACATCGCCATTACCGTAAACAGCGCGATCAGGCCCCAGACCACGTAGTTCGTGAGGACGAACGCACTGGTCACCGCACCTTCGGCGTGCATGTTGTTGTACGGCAACACCGACAACTCATGTACGAGTTCCGCAATCTTGTCGGGGAGTAGCTCCAGTGGGTTCACGCGTCTACCGACCTCCCATCCCGGGGCCCGGCCACCGGCCGGGCATACCTGTGCAGCCCGGCGTACCGGACAAGCTCAACCGTGTACATGACAAGGAACGAGCCCGCTGTCGCGAGCCCGAACGCAAGGAATCCCGATGGAGCGAACGTGTGGTAGAGGAACAGCGCGACCGTGGCCAGCAGCATTCGCCCGATGAGCATCATGCCGATGAAAGACAGGCCGCGAGCCGGGTCCTCGGCATTCATGGTGCGGAAGGTCCACCGCGAGACGACGAACAGCCCGCCGCCGAGCGCGAGGCCCAAAGCGGCTGCCACAACAGGTTGCGACAACAGCACACCGAGGCTGTCGAGTAGTCCGGGAATCAACGCCTTACCCCTATCCACCAACCCTGCGGGACGTTCGTCGGGACCATCCGCGAGCGGCGCCGATGAGGAGCGCTACGTGCTACAGATACCTGATGGGTATCAGAATCGAGCACGTTTCCGATCGGGGGGTCTCGGAAAGCGGCCTAATCGTACACGAAGCCCCCGTGAGCGACAAGCTTGCGTAAGGCTTGTGCGTCAGGCGTCCGGAGAACCGTCTTCGAGGTGCTGATGCGCCGCCTCGAACAGCCCCAGCCAATACGCCATCAGGCCGGTGAGTACCGCCAGAACACCGAAGGTCACGAGCTTGATGACGGTGGGTGCATAGCGCATCGCGTACCCGCCGCCCGCAAGAAGCGCGGACCAGATGTAGATGATCACGACCGTCTGCCGCTGGTTGAATCCCTGGTTGAGCAGCCTGTGGTGGATGTGCCCCTTGTCGGCTTCCTGGATCGGCCGGTTGTGCCTCACGCGACGCACGATCGCCGAGGCCGTATCGAAGATCGGCACCCCGATGATGAGCAGTGGCACCGCCAGGGCGATCGCTGCGGTCGACTTCATCACGCCGAGCAATGAGATCGTCGCCAGGGAAAAGCCGAGGAACATCGCGCCCGAGTCACCCATGAATATCGACGCCGGATTGAAGTTGTAGCGAAGAAATCCGAGACACGCGCCGATAAGGGCCGCTGCCAGGACTGCCGCCTCGAACCGGTTGGCCTGGGCGCCCAGCACAAGAAAGCTCGTGGCGGCGATAGCGGTGATGCCGGCGGCCAGCCCGTCGAGCCCGTCGATCAGGTTGATGACGTTGGTGAAACCCGCGATGTAGATGAGCGTGATCGGGATGCCGAGAAGACCTAGCGCGATCAACCCGCCCCCGAACGGGTTGCCCACGAAATCGATACGCAGCCCCGAGGCGATGACGATCGATGCCGCGACGAGTTGGCCCACGAACTTGGGCCCCGGGTTGAGCGTGAAGATATCGTCGACCACGCCCACCGCGAAGATCAGCACCATGCCCGCGAGCACGCCCGCAAGCTCGGTTCCGCTCTGGGACAGCATCCCGCCCCATCCGAAGAACTTCTCGCCGACAAGCTCGAACGCGAGCGCCGCGAAGAAGCCTACGAACATCGCGATGCCGCCCAGCCGAGAAATCGGCGTCTCGTGTACCTTGCGGCCCCCGGGCTGGTCGACCAGGCCGTACCGCTCGCTGATACGGCGAACGATCGGGGTCAGCACGAGTGTCACCACCGCTGCAGCCACGATGACGAACGCGTAGTGCCGCAGACTCACCGCTCACCGCTTTCGAAGGGTTCGTTGCCGCTTACCGCTGCCGTCATGTCCACGCATCGAGGCACGATTCCCGCCTCGGCCAGAAGCTCGATCGAGAGCGCATCGGGATACGAATCCCGGTAGACGATGTCGACCACCCCGGCGTTGATGAGGATCTTCGCGCACAGCACGCACGGTTGATGAGTGCAGTACGCCGTGGCACCATCGATCGAAATCCCGTGCTTAGCGGCCTGGATGACGGCGTTTTGCTCCGCGTGGATCCCCCGGCACAGCTCGTGGTTCGAGCCGCTTGCGATGTTGCGCTGCTCGCGCAGGCACCCGACCTGCTCGCAGTGAGCGAGCCCTGCAGGCACACCGTTGTAACCGGTCGCCAATATGCGCTTGTCCTTCACGAGCACGGCCCCGGTGTGGCGGCGCAAGCATGTGGAGCGCCCCGAGACCTGACCCGCGATGCTCATGAAGTACTCGTCCCACGATGGTCGCGGCATGACTCGCTCTCCCCTGCGGCCCGAAGATGTTCGGGCTGGACCTCGGCACCCGGTTGCTTACTTGGTGCCGAAGAGCCGATCGCCGGCATCGCCCAGACCGGGCACTATGTAGCCGTGTTCATTGAGATGGCTGTCTACTGCGGCGGCGTAGACCTTGACGCCGTCACAACTGTCGAGCACTTCCTGGATTCCTTCGGGAGCCGCGATAAGCACCAGCAGATTGATCTCCCGCGCACCTTTTGCGCGCAAGAACTGCACGGCTGCGGCTGCGGAGCCACCCGTCGCAAGCATCGGGTCGACGATCAGAATGTCACGCTCGCCGATGTCCTCGGGCAGCTTGCAGTAGTACTCGACCGGCTGGAGCGTCTCGGGATCGCGATACAGACCGATGTGGCCCACCTTCGCCGCCGGGATGAGCTCGAGGATGCCGTCTACCATGCCCAGACCTGCACGCAGAATCGGGATCACGGCGACCTTCTTGCCGGCCAGCACGTAGCTGACCGTCTCGGTTATCGGAGTCTTCACGGTCGTCTCGGCGAGCTGAAAATCACGCGTCGCCTCGAAGGCCATGAGCATCGCAAGCTCCTTGACGAGTTCGCGAAACTCCTTCGCGCCCGTCTTGGTGTCGCGCAGAATAGTCAGCTTGTGCTGGATCAGCGGGTGATCCATCACCGTCACGCCCGGGAATCGTTTGTCGGCTACCATTGCGTCGCCCCTTCGTGTGATCTGTCGGCAGCCCGGGCTCTCTATAGCTCGGGGTAAAGCGGGTGCTGGTCGAGCATTGCCTGGACCTTGGCCGCAACCTGGGCCAGCCGGGTCTCGTCATCGCGCTTGAAGATCGCCTCGGCGATGAGCGCACCCACCTGACGCGCTTCGTCTGCCGAGAACCCGCGTGTCGTGATGGCGGGCGAGCCGACCCGGATGCCGCTGGTCACGAACGGGCTTTCCGGATCGTTGGGGATGGCGTTCTTGTTGACCGTGATGCCCACGCGCTCGAGCACGGCCTCGGCATCCTTGCCCGTGACTTGCGCAGGACGCAGATCCACGAGCAGCAGATGGTTGTCGGTACCCCCGGAGACCAGGCGCAGACCGCCTTCGGCCATCGCCTCGCCCATGGCTGCTGCGTTGATGACGACCTGGTCGATGTAGGTCGCGAACTCCGGACGCATGGCCTCACCGAACGCCACCGCTTTCGCGGCGATGATGTGCTCGAGCGGTCCGCCCTGCGACCCGGGAAACACCGACTTGTCGATCGCGACCGCATGCTCTTCCTTGCACAGGATCAGTCCCGCGCGCGGACCGCGAAGCGTCTTGTGGGTTGTCGAGGTCACGACGTCGGCATGCGGCACCGGCGAGGGATGCGCGCCCGTCGCGACGAGCCCGGCGATATGCGCCATGTCGACCATGAGGATGGCACCCACCTCGCGTGCGATCGCGCCGAATCGCTCGAAATCGATCGTACGCGGATACGCGCTGGCGCCCGCGATGATCATCTTGGGCCGCGATTCTTTCGCGATGCGCTCGACCTCGTCGTAGTCGATCCGCTCGTCTTCGCCCAGGCCATACGCGACGATGTCGTAGAACTTGCCCGAGAAGTTCACGGGCGAGCCGTGAGTCAGGTGGCCGCCTTCTGCCAGCGACATGCCCAAGACGCGATCGCCCGGCTGGAGGAACGCGAAGTACGTGGCCATGTTCGCCTGCGCGCCCGCATGCGGCTGGACGTTCGCATGATCGGCTCCGAACAACTTCTTGGCACGATCGCGTGCGAGGTTCTCGACGACGTCGACCTTCTCGCACCCACCGTAGTAGCGCTTTCCGGGAAGTCCCTCGGCGTACTTGTTCGTGAGCACCGTGCCTGCGGCCTCGAGCACTGCCAGGGAAACGAAGTTCTCCGATGCGATGAGCTCGATCGTACCCCTCTGCCGGGTAAGCTCCGCGTCAATTGCAGCCGCGACCTCGGGATCTTGCGTGGGAATGTGATTCAAAGCCATGCCGCTTATCGCTTCCTTTCGGTCCGGGCCGCGCGCGTGCGCGACGCCGATCAGGTACGGTCGGACTCGAGCGCCGATATCTTGTCGATGCGTAACTGGTGCCTGCCGCCCTCGAACCCCGTGTCGAAAAACGCGTCGAGGATCTCCTCGGCAAGTTGGCGGGGTATGTAGCGTCCGCCCAGGCAGATCACGTTGCCGTCGTTGTGCTTGCGAAACATCGTTGCCAGTTCGGAATCGGTGATCACTGCGGCGCGCACGCCAGGTGCCTTGTTCGCCGCGATCGACATGCCGATCCCGGAGCCGCATACCAGCACACCGCGCTCGGCCTCGCCGGAAGATACTGCGATCGCAACTGCCTGCGCGTAGTCCGGGTAGTCGACCGATTCCTCGCCGTCGGTCCCGACGTCGACCACGTCGATGCCTTTGCGCTCGAAATACGGCTTGAGCGACTCCTTCATGGCGTAGCCCGCGTGATCGCTGCCCAGGTAGATGCGCATGGGGTCTTTCCTGTCCTCCGCTTGGTTTCGACGAAGAAGGCGGCGGCACCCGGATGAGTGCCACCGCCGATTGTACCAGTACCCGAGCGGCAGTCTACGAGCCGCCGAGGGCTGCGGACATGACCGCATCGGTGGGAATCGCGCCCTCGCGGATGATAGCCGGCTCGGCGCCCG
>JBGSMX010000163.1:0-3959 GCA_041739935.1 Coriobacteriia bacterium
GCCGAGTACAAGACCCCGTACGGGGGCGTCCTCAACATCGATGGCGTCCTCACCGTTGGCGTGCTCCTGCTTGCAGAGTGGGGCCTTTCGGTAATGCGCGGCCGGGGGTAGGCCGTTTCGATCTGTTCATGAGGAGGGCTCGTGCTCTACAGCCGCGAACGGCTTGGCGAACTGCTCATTCGTGCCGGGCTCATCACGCCCGAACAGCTCGAGGAGATGCTGGACGTACAGGCCACCGAGGGCGGGAAGCTTGGCGAGATACTCGTCAACCAGCTCTTGCTGACCGAGGACCAGATCGCCGCGGCGCTGGCGGAGCAGAAGGGTCTTGAGCACATCAGTCTCACCGGCTACGAGATCGATCGCGCCGCAGTGAATCTGATACCCGAGCGGATGGCGTTCACCCGTCTGGTCATCCCGATCGCGTTCGATGGATCGACGCTTATCCTGGCTATGGCAGATCCGCTGGACATCGAAGCGATCGATGACGTGGAACTGCGGACCGGAATGCGCGTGACCCCGGTCGTGGCGAGCCGTTCACAAATCGTCTACGCGATCGACAAGTACGTCGCCTCGGCAGATGCGTTTCACGACGTGGTCCAGACAACGCTCGACGAGACGGTAGATGCCGAGGAAGCGGCTACGGCGGCCGAGGACGTCCCGATCGTCCGCCTGGTGAACCAGCTGATTCGTGAGGCGGTTCGCGAAGGAGCGAGCGACATCCACGTGGAGCCGGGGGCGAAGAACGTCGTCGTGCGAAACCGCATCGATGGAGTTCTGCAAGAGGTGATGACGCTGCCTGCTGCTTCGAGGGCCGGCGTTACGAGCCGCATCAAGATCATGGCCGATATGGACATCGCAGAGCGCAGGCGCCCGCAGGACGGTCGCATCGCGGTCAGGGTTGACGACCGGCCGGTGGACATTCGCGTTGCAAGTCTGCCTACACCTTTGGGCGAGTCGCTTGTCATGCGGATACTCAACTCGGAGCTGTCATTTCGTGCACTGACGGATGTGGGCATGTCGGAGAGCGACCTGAAGATCATCAGGGAGCTTCTGGGCAGGCCGTACGGCGCACTTCTGATCGCCGGACCGACGGGTTCGGGCAAGTCCACGACGCTCTACGGTGCGCTCCAAGAACTCAATGACCCCAAGCGCAAGATCATCACGGTCGAAGACCCCATCGAATACCAGATGGCGGGTGTCACGCAGATTCCTGTGTACGCGAGAATCGGCCTCACGTTCGCGGCAGGCCTGCGCACGATACTGCGCTCGGACCCCGACATCGTGATGGTGGGCGAGATACGCGATCCGGAAACGGCTGAGATCGCAGTCCGTGCGGCCCTGACGGGGCACCTGGTGCTCTCCTCGATCCACACCAACGACGCTCCGGGTGCGCTCAACCGCCTCACCGACATGGGCGTGCCGCCATACATCACGTCGTCAGGTCTCCTCGGAGTGGTCGCCCAGCGATTGGTTCGCAGGCTGTGCCCGCACTGCAAGGAGCAGCTCAGAGTCTCCGGTCCCCGGAAAGTGGCGGCGGGATTCACTGCTGCTCAGTCCAAGCGAGTCAAGCTCTTTGGCCCTGTCGGGTGCGAGCAGTGCTCGAACTCCGGCTACAAGGGTCGCGTGGGCGTGTTCGAGGTCATGGCGATGGACGAGACGCTTACACGGGCGTTTCTCGACCATGCGCCGGCCGAGGCGCTCAGGGAACTCGCGCTCGAGGCGGGTATGACGCCGCTTCGGCGCGACGCGTTGGACAAGGTGGCAGCGGGTATCACCTCTCTGGAGGAAGTCGACAGGGTGGTGATCTGATATGGGACGCGAACCGCGCGCGATCGTGCTGGTTCTGGACAGTGTCGGAGCCGGCGAGATGCCGGATGCGGCCGAGTACGGAGACGAGGGCTCGAACACGATTGCGAACACCGCCAAGGCCGTGGGTGGCCTGAAGATGCCGAACCTCCAGCGTATGGGGCTGGGCAACATCACGGATATCGCCGGGGTCCCGCGTGAGGCGTCGCCGATCGCGTCGTGGGGACGCAACGCCGAGGAGAGTGCGGGCAAGGACACCACCACAGGTCACTGGGAGATGATGGGGCTTGTGCTGAAGTCGGCGTTTCCCACGTATCCGGACGGTTTCCCGCCCGCGGTCATGAACGAGTTCACGCGGCTCACCGGCAAGGGCTGGCTGGGCAACTATCCGGCCAGTGGTACCGAGATCATCCAGAAGCTCGGCGACGAGCACGTCGCCACGGGCAAGCCGATCGTCTACACGAGTGCGGATAGTGTGTTCCAGATCGCCGCGCATGAGGGCGTCATTCCGATCGACGAGCTCTACGAGATGTGCGGAATCGCCCGCAGGATGCTCGTGGGCGAGCACTCGGTCGGCCGCGTGATCGCGCGCCCGTTCGTGGGGCCGGATGATAACGGGGTCTACGTGCGAACACACCGCAGACGCGACTTCGCTGTCGAACCGTTCGAGCCTACCGTGCTCGACCGCCTGAGCGAGATCGGCATCACCAGCTACGGCATCGGCAAGATCGGCGAGATCTTCGCGTGGAGGGGAATCTGTGAGTCGCCCCATTCCAAGACCAACATGCACGGCTTCGACAACCTGGTGAAGCGGGTGGCCGAGGACTCGCACAGCGGATTCATCTTCGCGAACCTGGTGGACTTCGACATGATCTGGGGTCACCGAAACGACTTCGCCGGATATGCAGGTGGTCTCGAAGCGGTCGACGCTCGCATGCCCGAACTGCTGGAAGCCATGATCGATGGCGATGTGCTCGTGATCACGGCCGATCACGGCTGCGACCCGACGACCGACTCGACCGACCACAGCCGCGAGTACACGCCGCTCATCGCCTACGTCAAAGGCGTGGACGCAGGTGTCGACCTGGGGATCCGTTCGACCTTCGCCGACATCGGCGAGACCGTGCTCGACTTCTACGGAATCGCAGGCTCGTGCGGCCGTGGCACGTCGTTTCTGAGCGAGGTGCGGGAGGCCCGCCCGTGAGCACGCTCACCTTCGAGGAGCTCATCGAGATCAAGCGCGATGGTGGAGAGCACACCGCCGGGCAGATAGACCGCATCGTGGCGGGCTACTCGGCAGGGGAGATGCCCGACTATCAGATGTCGGCGTGGCTCATGTCGGCGTACCTCAACGGTTTGAGCGCGGACGAGACCGTGTGGCTTACGGATGCCATGGTGCGCTCGGGGCGCGTGCTCGACCTGAGCTCGATTCCCGGCGTGAAGGTGGACAAGCACTCGACGGGCGGGGTGGCCGACACCACCACGCTCGTGCTGGCGCCTCTGGTGGCGGCCTGCGGCGTTCCGGTGGCGAAGATGAGCGGGCGTGGCCTCGGCCACACCGGAGGCACGCTGGACAAGCTCGAATCGATTCCCGGCTTCCGCATCGAACTATCTGCCGAGGAGTTCCTGGCGCAGGTCCGCGACGTGGGCGTCGCCGTGATCGCGCAGTCCCCCGATATCGACCCGGCGGACAAGAAGATGTACGCGCTGCGCGACGTGACCGCGACGGTGCCCAGCGTGCCGCTGATCGTGGGCTCGATCATCTCCAAGAAGATCGCGGGCGGCGCAGACGCGATCGTGCTCGACGTGAAGGTCGGCTCGGGTGCCTTTATGAAGACGCAGGAAGACGCCCGTGTCCTCGCTTCCGAGCTCACGCGCGTCGGGCGCGCGCTGGGGCGCGAGGTCGTGTGCCTCATGAGCGATATGGACCAACCGCTGGGCATGGCCGTGGGCAACTCACTCGAAGTCATCGAGGCCATCGAAACACTTCGTGGCGAGGGCCCGGCCGAGCTCAGCGAGCTGTGCCTGGTGTTCGGCGCGAAAATGCTCGTGCTGGGGCAGGTCGCATCCGACGAAGCCATCGCTCGCGAGATGCTGCGCGAGGCGCTGCAGAGCGGTGCGGCGCTCGCGAAGTTCGCCGAGTGGGTCGAGGC
>JBGSMX010000195.1:0-2572 GCA_041739935.1 Coriobacteriia bacterium
CGGGCCCGTGCGCGCGGCCAGGGCGTTGGCTAGCGCGACTTGTACTCGGCCGACCTGCGCTTGATCTCGGGGATCTTCTTCGAGTAGTGCACGGCGCGCATGGGGGACCAGACCGGTCCGTATGCGATCGTCTCGCGTCGCTCGAGTGCGACGCGAAGCTCCTCGGCCGTGGTTCCCTTGAATAGCGTGCGGCTGGAGCCGATGACGGCAAGCATATGCGCATCGCTTCCGCCGGTCGCGGCGAGCCGGTCGCGATTCGCGCGCCAGTACGCGCGGGCGTGGAAGTTGGCCAGAAACAGCAGCGGCGTCGAGTTCGCGCATTCCACGCCATCGTAGTCCGAGGCGTCGTAGACCGTTCGGTCGCCGCGGCACAGCCCGTGTTTGTGCCACCAGCGCGGTGCGAACGGATGCGCGATCACGGCTAGCCCACCCTGGGCATGAATGTCGGCGATGGTGGGCAGCGCGGGTCGGCCCGGCTCGATCGGTTCGGGCGTCCAGAGGCCGAGGATGTGCCCGTCGCAGCTCTCGACTTCCTGGCCGACGATCACCTGGATCGGGAGGTCGCGAGCCAGTTCGGCGGCCTCGAGCGCGCCTGCCACAGTGTTGTGATCGCAGATTGCGATAACGCGCAGGTCGGTGTGCTCGACAACCCACTCAAGTACCTCGGAAGGAGTGGCTGTGCCGTCCGAAGCGGTGGTGTGGATGTGCAGGTCGGCAGAGGAGAGATCTGAGCGTCGCATGCGGTCATCGTACCCGACCCTTCGCCGGACGGCTATCGCGTAACCTGCGAGCAGAGGGCGAGTCGGGTACGCCTACGTGTCGTAGTGTTGGGGTATGCTTCCTGGCGAAGATAGGAGGCGCCGGCCGTCCGAAAGGGCACTCGCCGGGGCTGCGTTTCGAATACAGATAGGAGACCGTTCAGGTGCGTACCGCGGATTTCGATTACGACCTTCCCAGTGGCATGATCGCCCAGCACCCGGCCGAGCCGCGAGACTCCAGCCGGTTGCTCGTGCTCGACCGTCTGAGCGGGCAAGTCGACCACCGGATCTTCACGAACCTGCCCGATTACCTGCACGAGGGCGACCTGCTGGTTGTCAACGAGACGCGTGTCCTTCCGGCGCGCCTCACCGGGGCAAAAGACGAGACCGGTGGTGCGGTCGAGCTGCTCTTGCTCCGGGAGCGCTATGAAGACACGTGGGAGTGTCTGGTGCGACCGGGTCGCAGACTCAAGCCCGGTGCCCGTATCGTGCTGGGCGACGGCGAGCTGACAGCGCTCGTGGTCGACATCCTCGAGGAGTCAGGTGGCCGTCTCGTGCGGTTCACGGTGCACGGGTCGGGATCGTTCCTCGATGCGATACACCGTATTGGCGAGGTACCGTTGCCTCCCTACATCACGACGACACTCGACGATCCCGAGCGCTACCAGACCATGTTCGCGCGCGACGAGCGTTCCGCCGCCGCACCAACCGCGGGCCTTCACTTCACGCCGCAGTTGCTCGACCGTATCGAGGCAGGCGGGGTTCGCCTCGCACGTGTAGAGCTCGATGTAGGCATCGATACATTCAGACCCGTGGCCGAGGACGACCCCGCCGCACACTCGATGCATAGCGAGCACTTCCGGGTGAGTCCCCGGTGCGCGGAGATGGTGAACGAGACGAAGGCCAGAGGCGGCCGGGTGATCGCCGTGGGGACTACGTCAGTCCGTGCGCTCGAAAGTGCGTTTGATGCCGGGTCCGGGCAGGTTGTGGCTCAGGAGCGCGCGACCGAGCTGTTCATTTTGCCGGGATACCGGTTCAACGTCGTCGACTCGCTGGTGACCAACTTCCACACGCCTCGCTCGACGCTGCTCATGATGGTGAGTGCTTTCGCCGGACGCGAATTGATCCTGCGCTCGTACAAGCAGGCTGCCGAGGAAGGTTATCGCTTCCTGTCGTTCGGCGACGCCATGCTCATCCTTTAGGACAGCGGCTCCCACCACGTCCAGCCGGGATTACCCGCCGCGGGGTCGGTTGCCGGCGTGCCCGGCCCGACAGCAAAACCGTCCTCGGGATCTTTGCCGGGACGCGAGTAGATGGCGATACCATCAGTGGTACCGGCCTCGACAAACGTCGGGCTGCCGTCAGCGCCCGATGGCTGCGGAATCTGGGCCGGCAGCGTGGGCCACTGTCCGAACCCGTCGATCGCGTCGCTGCGCAATCCGTAGTTCACGCCGTCGAACACACGTGTCACCAGGGTAAACGCGAGTGCAGTACCGTTGTCGTCCACAACGATCCGGCCCTCGGCATCGCCCTGGTAGACATCGTGCGAATCAGGGGAGTCACCGGATCCGAGCGCCGTCCTGGTCGTGCCCAGGAACGGCAAGTTGGTCGGATCGACCTCCACCGGAGAGACGAACCGGTAGGCGTAGCCGTCGTACGCTACGTAGCTGGCAGCCGCGGCGGCCAGTGACCCGGACTCCGCGGCCGAGGAGTCTCCGGCAACCGGAGCGGAGGCCTCTGGTGCCGCGTCGCCCACGCGCGGCGATTCGGCAACGGTGGCTGTCCCGCAGTTGTCGGTCATTGCGGTGTCACCG
>JBGSMX010000201.1:0-4358 GCA_041739935.1 Coriobacteriia bacterium
CCGCATGGCCGCACGGGTGGGAACGCGTGCCGAGGCCCTGATGGTGCTCGAGGGCGACGAGGTCGTGGCGGATCGCCACGGGCTCGTCGCCGAGGGGCTGCGCGACGAGATCTACACGAGACGGCGTGCGCGGGTGAACGACATCATCGGTCACGTGCTGACCGAGACGAGCGCTCACATTGGATTTGCGACGCGGCTCTCGCGGGCGATGATGCACCCTGCTACCGGCCTACCGCTGCTGGGCGTGCTCCTGTGGGTCATGTACATAGTATTGGGAGAGTGGGTCGCGGGCGGGCTCGTGGGCGTGCTCGAAGAGACGCTCATGCAGGGCTACTGGGAGCCGTTCGTTCGCGAAGTCGTGGGCGCGCTGGTCGCGCAGGGTACGGTGCTGCACTCGGTGCTCGTGGGTGAGTTCGGCGTGCTCACGATGGCGCCGACGTACCTGATCGGCGTGATACTGCCGCTCGTCACCGGCTTCTATTTGCTCATGGCGGTGCTTGAGGACTCGGGCTACTTGCCGAGGATCGCGGCGCTCGCCGATCGGGCGCTCACCTCGATCGGGCTCAACGGCCGGGCCGTGATCCCGCTCATCCTGGGACTCGGGTGCGTCACGATGGGGACTCTCACCACGCGGATCCTGGGGTCGAGGCGCGAGCGCTTCATCGCGACAGCGCTCATGGCGATCGCGCTGCCGTGCTCCGGTCAGCTCGCAGTGATCGCCGCACTCATGGCCGGGGTGGGACCGCTGTACGCGGCGGGCTACTTTGGCAGCCTCCTCGTCATCTTCGGCCTCCTGGGCAAGGTACTCGACCGCCTGACGCCCGGCGTGTCGACCGATCTGCTCATTGACGTGCCGAGTCTGCGTCTGCCGCGCGCGGACAACGTATTGCGCAAGACCGTGACGAAAGTCTGGAACTTCATGCGGGAGGTCGCGGTATTTTTCGTGGTCGGCGCGCTGCTGATCTCGCTGCTCGACGTGACGGGCGTGCTCGCGTGGCTCCAGCAGGCGCTCGTGCCGCTGACGGTGGGCTGGCTTGGCCTGCCCGCCGAAGCATCGACCGCGTTCGTCATGGGATTCGTCCGACGCGACTTTGGTGCTGCGGGCTTCTTCACGATGGATCTGTCCGCCTCGCAACTTCTCGTGTCGATGGTGACGATCACGCTGTTCGTTCCGTGCATCGCGAGTGTCATGGTGATTCTCAAGGAGCGCGGCCCGGGCTATCTGGCGGGGCTGCTGGTTGGCTCGATCGGCATCGCGTTTGTTGCCGGAGGAGTCCTCGCACGAATCCTGGGGGTGGCATAGATGGCATCGGTCACCCCCTGCCCGGCATGCGGTCTGCCGTCGCCGTCAAGCGAGATCAGGTGCCCGCGCTGCAACGCGCTCAAGCTCACGTCGTGTACGGGTGCGTGCTCGATGTGCCGGACGAAATGTGCCAGCGTCGACGGCAAACCCGGCTAGCCGCGGCCCGCGCCGCAGCGCACGCAGAAGCGCCCGATGCTGTCGCACCGGGCGCTTCGCTATCTCGCAGGGGAAGTGCGAGTTGCGGCGAGAGGCTAGTAGATTCTGGCCATAATCGCGTCATCGACGGCCGGCGTGAGCACGTCCGTGCCGCCGAAGAAGTCGCACCTACCTATCTGGTACCTGTGTGAGTCGAGGAACGCTGCCGTGTCCGGCGAGAGCGTCGT
Organism: Coriobacteriia bacterium; assembly: GCA_041739935.1. Classification (GTDB taxonomy): domain Bacteria; phylum Actinomycetota; class Coriobacteriia; order Anaerosomatales; family JAGXFU01; genus JBGSMX01. The sequence continues at coordinate 1,687 of JBGSMX010000201.1, forward strand.
GCCCTTCGTCAGCAGCAGCGCGCTGCCGTAGTGGCCAAGAGCCGCTCCGCCGCCCAGAGCGTCGGGGAAGTTGGTGCCGATCGCGAATCCGACGTCGTCCAGGTCGATCCACCGGTTGGCAAGTCCCTTCTCGGCAACTGCCGTAGCGGTCTCGTAGCGGTTGTCGCCGCTCCAGCGCTCCGTGATGGTGCCGATCGCACCGTTGGCGGTGATGAGCGTTCGCAACTGGTTGTCGGTGGCATCGCTCACGACGTCGGAGCCGCCGATCACGTATCCGATGGTGATGTCCATATCATCCACAGCAGCTGCGATCGCCGCAGGTACACTGCCCGTCTTCACAAGCATGACCGGGCCGTTGGCGGCTCCGGCGACGGGGCCCACTGCGAGCGCATCGGGGAACGCATCACCGCGGGCGAAGAACGCCCGGAAGACCTCATCATCACCGACGATGTCTTCAAGTCGCCGCGCCACAGCGGCCGAGGTCGCATAGCGATCGTTGCCCGCGATCCGCTCGATGTTGTAGGTGGCATCGAGCTGGTTGTAGATCGCGTCAGAGACGACATCAGATCCGCCGATGACCCAGACCTTGACGGGGGTGAGCCGCGTGATCTCGGTCAATGTCGAAGACGGCAGCGACGTCGGGCCTGTCAGGAGCAACGGGGCATTGAGCGCCTTGGCGAGCGGGGCTGCCGAAAGCGCGTCCGGGAAGTTACGGCCGTTGCACAGCACTACATCGGTCGCATCCGTGAAGTAGGCGGAGCTGATCGCGGCGGCCGTGCCGTAGCGATCGGTACCCGAGTTGCGTCCCTCGAGCTTCGTATCCGAGGTGGCGAGCATGACGTCCTGGTCCGTGTCATCGCTGCGCTGGTAGGCGATGCGGTGACCGTAGATGCTCGGATACCTGTCGGACTCGCCGTCGTTGAAGCTCGGCGTGCTGACGATGATTCCTCCGACCCATTGGTAGCCGATGTCGGCGTCCTCGACGCCCTCCTGCTCGAACCACGTGATCCCGCGATCAAAGACGGCCGGCGCTTCCTCGTCAGCGGCGGCGGAGGCAGCGACATTCGACATGGTGTCAGCGGCGACATCATAGACCACGACGTCGGCCTCTCCATCGGAGGTCTCCACGACAATCCGGTCGCCATGCATCTGCATCCGGTCGGGGTTCGAGAACGTGTGGAGCGTCGCAGTCCACTCACCGAGGGGCGCGACGCTCCGCATCCACATGCTCCCGCTGACCGTGCTGATCATGGCTACGCGCCCATTATCCACGTCGTAGATGACGGAGGGGTATCCCGCGCTCAGTTGCTCGGCGACGAATCCTGCCATGTCATACGACCTGCCCCACAGGTCGTCATTGGTGGAGTCCCACCATATGACCACGTTGCCGTCGATTCTGGGGAACTCCTCCGCCGCGGCGGTTGCGCGCACGGCGGTGACGTTGTTCGTGCTCCAGTGATACATCTTGATGTCCCAGTTTCCCGACGCGTTATCCTGGTATACGACTCGGTCGCCCGACACATCGGGTTCCTCTTGGGATCCGCCAGAGTCCGGGATCGTGCGCACGATCCCCGTGGCGAGATTCTTCACGCGGATCCCGCTGTCGTATTCCCACGCGACCAGGTTGCCGTCGATGACCGCCGTGTCCTCGGCGGCAGTGGAGTTCGCCGAGAGGATCGCGGGCGTCCAATCCACCGTTGGGAGGATGACCGCGGGTGCCGCGAACGCCGAGCCCCCCACGAGCATCGCCGCCAGGAGCGTAACCACCGTGGCCCGAAACACATGCCGTGTCTCCATTGCTTCCTCTCCTTGCACTCTTAGGTTGGCGGTACAGCGACGCACCGCCCGGACCATCCGGACGGTGCGCGTGAGTCAGTGACCCGTGGTGTGCGATAAGGACGTGCGGAAATCGCTTGCGAGCACGGTCTCGGGACCAGCGTTGGGAAAAATGCGTGCCTCACGGCGTTCCCCCTTAGGCCGCCCGAATCGCGTGGCACTCCTAGGAACGAATCTACCCGTTCGCAGCGTGAGTGTACACAGGAACAACAGGGAGTCTCTACGACGCGCTCGCGGTGCTGCAGGGGTGGGCGACTGTCAGGGCGGGGGACGTTCGTGGCCCTAGACCGGAGCGACACCGCGCACTGCAATCACCGCCGGGACGCTCGCGATAGCAGACAGCGCCGTGGCGGGCACCGGGGCGTCGGTCTCGATGACCATGAGCGCACGGGCGCCACGCCCCTCACGTGAGACCCACATGGCGGCTATGTTCACGTCCCCATCCGCAAGTGCGGTCGATACCGCTGCGATCTCGCCCGGACGATCGATGTGCTCGACGATCAGCGAAGGCAGTTCGCCGGTCATCTCGACGTCGAAGTCGTCGATGCCGGTGAGCAAGACGTCCCCGCCGCCGATGGAGGTGCCTTGCAGATGCATTCGCCTTCCCCCCCGCTCCAGGTCGAACACGGCCGTGTTGGGGTGGACGTCGCCCAGGTCGACGGTCTCGAACGAGATGTCGAGCCCTTCGGCGAGCGCTCGCGCCAGCGCATCGCGGATCCCGGGATCGTCGGGGCTCATGCCCAGAAGGCCCGCGGTGAGTGCGAGATCTGTCCCGTGGCCGTGACCGGTCGTCGCGAACGAGCCGTGCAGGCCGATTCGGGCGTGATCGGGCGATT
>JBGSMX010000208.1:0-10307 GCA_041739935.1 Coriobacteriia bacterium
CTCGGCGGACGCCATCCATACGTTCAAGGTCGAGCGCGAGCTGCCCGAAGATGTCAGCGTCGGGGACCGGTTCGCCATTCGGCCCGTGCTGCCGGCGCTCGCAACCGACCTGCGCTACTTCGTCCTCACGCTGAGCAAGAACCGCGTGCGCCTGCTCGAAGGCACGCGAGAGGGTCTAGGTGAGCTCGACCTCGCCGGAGTGCCCGAGAGCCTGGCCGAGGCGCTCAAATACGACGACTACGAGCGGCACATCCAGTTCCACTCGAAGACACCAGCCGGCGCGGCCGGGAAGGGTCGCAGGGCGGCGGTCTTCCACGGGCATGGTGGGGTTCCGGACACACAGAAGACCGATCTTGAGCGCTACTTCAAGACGGTGGACCGGGATATCCACGACCTCATGCGACCTGCCGAGGCGCCGCTGCTCCTCGCCGGTGTGGACTACCTGACGGCGATGTATCGGGAAGTCAACTCCTACCCTCACCTGGTTCAGGAGACACTGTCGGGCAACCCGGACGAGACGCCGCTGCACGAACTTCAGGCGCGCGCCCGGGAGTTGCTCGAGCCGCACTTCCGGGGCGAGATCGATCGCGATGTCGCCGTGTTCGAGTCACTCGCGGGGACGGCGGGAGCGTCCTCAGACCTGGCCCAGATCGTCCCGGCGGCGCGGGAGGGACGCGTTCGAGTGCTCATGCTGGATCCGGAATCCACGGCGTGGGGAAACGTCGACCCCGCGAACGGCAGCGTCGAGGTCAGTCCCGAGCCGCAACCCGGTGACTGGGACCTTGCGGATCTCGCAGCGGTCGAAACACTGCTGCATGGCGGGACGGTTCATGCGGTGACCCCCGATGATGCGCCGGCACCGGCCGCCGCGATCTTCCGCTACTGATGGCGCTTCGCCCGTCGCAACGACGACTCGCGCTCCGCATCGGGATCGGGCTGCTTGTCGCCCTCGCCGCAGCGGTAGGAGCGTTTCTCTGGTGGGCGCTGACGCCGCTTGGCCCTGCACCGGAGGCGCTCGCTGCACTCGAATCGACCGCTGAAGTCACCGTAGAGGTCGCCGAGGACCGCATCACGTTCACCCCCGCGGATCAGGAGGCACGAGCCGGGGTGATCTTGTACCCCGGCGGACGCGTGGACTTCCGCTCGTACGCGACCCTGGCCCGCGAGATCGCCTCGCTCGGCTACGTCGTGATCGTGCCTGAGATGCCACTGAGCCTGGCCGTTCTCGACGTCGATGCCGCTGCCGGGATCATCGGGGACAACCCCGACGTACTCGTGTGGGGCATCGGCGGACACAGTCTGGGGGGCGCCATGGCGGCTTCGTACGCCGAAGCCAATCCCGACGCGGTAGGCGCGCTGTTCCTTCTGGCGGCCTACCCGGCCTCGAGCACGGACCTGTCCGACAACGCGCTCGAGGTGGTCTCGCTGTACGGCACGCGTGACGGCGTCCTGTCCGAAAGCGGCATGGAGGCCTCGGTGGAGCTCTTGCCGGGATCCACCACCTTCACGCCGATCGAAGGAGGGAATCACGCCCAATTCGGGTCCTACGGCAAGCAGCCCGGCGATAACGACGCGTCGATCTCCTCGGAAGAACAGCAGATTCAGGCAGCCGAGGCGGTAGCCTTGCTGATGCGCCCCCTGAGGATCAAGACCCTCACTCCATAAGTTCGTCGACCTGGTCCAGCACCATCTCGTCGATCGCATTCGTGGAGCCGAAGACGTACCCGCGAATGGCAGAACCGTTCACGCTCTTGAGGTACGCCACCGCAGCGTCTGACAGAGTCAGGCGTCCGGTAAGCAGGACCGGCGCCCGCGTCCTGGCAGCCAGACCCGCCCCGGTCAGTGCGTCAGGGAAGTCCAGCCCCGTGGCAAATGCGACGCGGTACGGCAGCAGGGTTGTCGCAAGACCGTAGCGCGCAACTGCCTCCGATGTTGTGTAGCGATTCGACCCCGCGACTCGAATCGGCATTGGCAGTGAATCGAGGACCTCCGGGGTGATCACACGCTCCCCGCCCACTACAACGGTCCTCGTTACCTCCCATTCATCGAGGATCTCGGCCGATGCCGTGGGAATCGAGCTGGCCTTCACGAGCACGATCGGCACGCCGGCCGTCGCCGCAAGGGGGGCAGCGCTGGTGGCATCAGGCCAATTCTCGCCACTGACCACGAACGCATGATCGCGAGGCGCGGTAGGGTCGGCCGCCTTGAGCCGCCGTGCGATGGCGCGGGCGGTCTCGTACCGATTAGCGCCTGCCAGTCTTTCGAGCGATTTCACCGGGGTCGATCCGTACAGATCGAGTTCGACCTGGCGACCGAGCGCACCGGCACCGCCCAGAAGTACCGCACGGGTTGCCCCCAGACGCACGATCTCCTCGCGCGTCGCAGCCGACACCCCATCGGGTGCCGCAAGCAGAAGTGGAGCTCGCAGGGCGTGCGCGAGTGGCACACCGGCGAGGGCATCGGGGAAGTTGTCCTCGCGGGCGATCACAACGACGCGCGCTCCCTCGGGGAACGAATCCCGCGAAATCGCTACTGCCGTGTCTGCTCTGCGAGCGCCCGCAAGCCGCTGCGTCGTGGGCTCCACGGAGCGCGTTACGAGTCCGGCATCGCCCCACAGGTACATGCGGTTGAAGAAGCTGGTGTCGTCGTTCGTCCACTCTGTGAACACCGCGCGCGTCCGGCCCCCGCCACCTATGACGAACTGGGGATCGCCGAACAGCGATGCCGGCTCTGCAGGCGTGATGGTCGACTCGCGGCTCCAGGTGACTCCACGATCGGGCGAGATCCACCGCTCGATGGCGCCACCCCTGCCTCGCGGGTTGCCGTTCTCGGCATCCTGCGCTCCGCTGTCCCCGCTTACGAGCAGTGCTTCGACGCTCCCGTCATCGGCGGGAAGGAACGCTCCCGAATCGAAGAAGTGATCCGCAGTCGTGATCGTTGAGAGCGACCAGCCGGGTCCCTCGCGCCTCATGTAGCGCCATTCGAATCCGTCCGGCCCCGCATCGTAGCCGGTCACGAACAGGATGCACGGGGCGCCCGTGTCGTCCTCTTTCACGCTGATCTCGTTGACCAGCTGTTCTCCCGAATCAATCACACGAACGGTGCTGTCCGCGGCGGTGCGATCGAGCGGGACCGGGACCTGAGTGCCCGTAGCATCGCTCCATGTCCCGCCTGCGTCCCTGCGCATGTAGTAGACATGGTGGCGGACGTACTCCCCTGTCACCCGGGCGAGGTAGTCGTTCCACACGAATGCCGCATGGACCGACCCGTTGGTACCCGGACGAAAATCGCAGTACCACCAGGTGTCCGGCCCACCCAGCAAAACGGGCTCGGCCGGGCCGAAGTTCTCGCGCGCCTCATCCGAGATTCGCATGACCCAGTCGTAGTTCGTGGTCCGGTAGAAGATGAACACACGGCCGTCGTCCCCGACGAAGGTCTGAGGATACGTCCCGGCGAAATCGACCACAGGGCACGCTTCCCACGAAGTGATGTCGCCGGGCAGGACCGTGCGCGAGTGATACAGAGGCGTGGTATGCCCGCCGAACACGACGTTGAGCCGACCGGCCACATCGACGTAGAGCGATGGCGCGCCGTGGGTGTCGAGAACGAGCGGGTTGACGCCCGCACGGATGGGGCCGGTCCACTCTCCGGCGGATTCGTCGTAAGCAGCGACATACGGATCGTACCCGGGGCCCTGATATGCGATGTAGGTGACGTCACCCACGCGCACCGAGGCCGGGTGCAGCGCCATCTCGCTCAGAATCGCCTCCGGCGCTGCGGCGGCGTCGAAGAAGTCCACGACGGCGGCTCCCGCAGACGAGGGGGCGAGCATCGCGACGAGCAGCGCCGTCGCCAGCGCGCGACCGAGTTTCAAATGATGAGCGTAAGCCATTCGAACAAAATAGCACGCCGGCGCGCGAGGGCGTCTCGTTCGGGAAAGAACGAGAGGAAGGTCCACAGACATGGAGGCATCAGCGATGGTCAAGTACCTCGAGCTCTACGGTCTCACAACGGTCGTCTTCTTCGCTTTCGACTTCGTGTGGCTCACTGTGGCCACGGGCCGCATCTACCGGCCCTACATCGGCGACTTGCTGAAAGACACGCCTAATCTCCCGGTTGCGGGCGCGTTCTACCTGCTGTACGTGGTGGGCATCCTGGTTCTCGCCTCGCTGCCGGGGTACGAGAAGGATGCCCTATCGGTTGCGGTCTTCCGGGGCGCGGTCTTCGGGCTGCTTGCATATGGGACCTACGACCTCACGAATCTCGCCACGCTCAAGGGCTGGGCGTGGCAGGTGTCCGCGATCGACATGGTGTGGGGAACCGTGCTCACAGGCACGGTGGCCGCCGTCGGGTTCTATTTCGCGAAGTGGCTACAGGTGTAACTCGCAGGGCAGCGCCGCCCAAGTAGGTGCATGATGGCAGGAGCCATCGATCATGTTGCCTCGGGAGGTTCGAGTGGGAGACGAGACCGAACGATGTCGGCTTTGCGGCCGAGAACTCGGCACCGCAGGCACTGCGGAGTCGGACAGATCGCTGTGCCTGGAATGCGCGATCGAAACCGCCGAGGCGACTCTGAGTGCTCGCAAACGCACATCGGAAGCTGCTGTCTCGGAGAGACGCAGTGTCCGGGGCATACTGCGGCTCGTATTGCTCTTTGCGCTGACCATCGGCGCCATCGGTGTGATCGTAGCCCAGTCCGACGATCTGGTGGACGCCGTTACCGGACCCGAGCCCATCCGAGCCGGGGCTGTGGAAACCAACTCCTCGGCGGACGAGTGTATTGACACACTGTGGTCGGCTGCAGCTGCGCTGCAAAGCGGTGGCGATGCCTCTGGGTATCGGTGCCCCGCGACCGGCACGGCGCTAGATATCAGCACCGAAGGCACGGTGACCGTGGTGGCGTGTCCGAATCCCTCCGAGCACAGCGCGGAGTCACTCAGCGTGCGCTCAGACCGATTGGTTCCGGAGGTGAAGTTGCCGTGAGACGCCGTCTATCATGCGACGCGGGATTCACCCTCGTCGAGCTCATGTCCGTTGCGCTCGTGCTCACGGCGCTGCTCTTCATCGCAATCCCGACATACCGTCTGGCCGCCTCGCGCGCCTCTTACGCGAGCTGTCTTCAGACCCGGGCAACTGTCGAGCGGGCCGACTACCTCTACTACCTTGAAAAGGGTGTGTATTCACCTTCGTTCGACGCATTGGTTGTCGCCGAGTATCTGCACGGCGCACCGGAATGCCCCGCCGACGGCGTGTACTTGTGGACGCTCGACGACGACTCCAAGTACCGCACTCTGGGTTGCTCGATTCACTTCTGGCTTGACGCAGTGGCCCTGTTTCGAAGCGACCTGACGAGTCTCGAGGGCTTCCGTGTCCTCATGGGCAGGGGAACCTATGTCAGCGACGGCACCATGCACCTGGTCTCCCGCAACTACGACCAGAACCGCGTGTCGTTCGGAAGCAATGACTGGACCGACTACAGGATTCAGCTCGACGCAACGCTCGACAAAGGCGACGGGTACGGGGTGTACTATCGCGCCGACGGAGCAACGAACATCACCGCTTACTGCTTCCAGTTCGATCCGGGCGCGGGTAACCGGTTCGTCGTGCGGACTGTGACCAACGGACGGGAGAGCGCCCCTATCGCAAGTGCAAGGATGCCCGCCGGCTACGACATCTACGACACAAGTCACCAGATCGAGATCACAGTCAGTGGTGCCGATCACGTGATTCGAGTTGACGGACAGATCGTGCTCGAGTTCACGGATGACACCCTACCCTCTGGATCGGCCGGTCTGCGCACCTGGGACTCAACGGACGCGTCGTTCGATGACATCTCCGTGTACCCGGTGCTGGGACCCTAGCCCCCTGGAAGACCGGAGCCGTCAGTCGGGTTCGTAGGCGTACAGCACGACGCTGATTCCCTCAGGGGCAACGTAGCCGCCTTCGGGCTGCTGCGATTGGATTACGGCCAGGCTCGTGGATCGCGCTCCGCCGATCAGGTACGCGGTGGGATTCATCCCCGCGTGTTCGAGCTTGTCAATCGCATCGTCAACCGACATGCCTCGAACGTCGGGCACGACTGCGGTCTTGGGGCCTTCGCTGATAGTCAGACCTACTCGCTTTCCCAGGTCGAGTTCGGTGCGCGCATCCGGCCACTGCCCTATCACGACGCCGGGCGGTTGAGGACTGTGCTCCCGGTCGATCTTGCTTGGAAAACCCAACGTGAGCAGGAACGATCGGGCGTCATCTTCCCAGCGACCCACGACTCCCGGAACGGGCGCGTCCTTGCGCCCGAGTGAGACCGTGTAACCGACCTTCGTGTTGTCGGGCGCGCGCGAACCCGGGCTCAGGGCCTGGCCGATGACAGTACCTTCGGGAATGTAGTCGTTGTACTCCTCGAAAGCAGGACCACGGCGCAGATCAGCGTCGGCGAGAATCTGACTGACTTCCGATTCCTGCTTCCCGATCAGAACCGGAACGCGCACGAGAAGTGGCCCGGCTATGACGATGTCGACCTCATCGCCCAGTGTCGCCAGCGAGTCTGCCCGGGGCGATTGCTCGACGATGAAGCCCGGCGGGTCCTTCGAACCTTCGTCATAGTCGATATTCCCCAAGCGAAACCCCGCGCGCTCCAACAGGTAGTCGGCCGCCTGGTATCGCTGGCCCGTGATGTCGGGCACGGGATCGCCCCCGCACCCGGATATGGTGAGTAAGATGAAAGCGGTCGCACACGCTGCGACCGCCCTGCCCAAGCGCAGGCACATGCCGGTACCCTCTCGCTCCCCAGGGTGTTGACGACGCCGCACCTTACCCCGATATGCGCACGTCACCCCAACAGCCCCAGTCTACACTGTGGCCCTGACAGAGCCCAACTCCGACTCGAGCCTGAATCTCCTCACCACAGCCGGTAACCCCCGCTCCGGTGGTCGAGCACCGCAGGAATGTCGAAGAGCTCGGACAGGCTCTCGCTGGAAAGCACCTCTTTCGCCCGACCATCGCGTGCTACGCGACCCTCACGGAGCATCACGACGCGCTCGATCGAGGGCACGATATCCTCGACATGATGGGTGACTAACACCAGGCTGCGCCCCGCGTTCGCAAGCGTGTCGTACACGGCGCGCAGATGGTATGCGGCACCCGGATCGAGCCCCGCGCAGGGCTCGTCGAGCACGAGAACGGGCGGATCGTCGACGAGCGCCCGGGCTATGAGCGCCCTGCGGGCCTCGCCGGTCGAGAGTGTGTCCATCCGTCGCTGCGCCAGGCGCTCGACACCCAGTTCCGCCATCAGCTCGCGCGCGCGCTCGAGCTGGGACTCCTGTACTCGGTGGGTCCTGTGCAGCCCTATGGATCCGAAGAACCCGGAGACCACAACATCGTGCACGGTGACAGGAACCGAGTAGCGGCTCTGCCACTCCGCCGAGACGACCCCGAATAGTCTGCGCGCTTCGAACAAGTCCCACCGCGACTTGCCAAAGAAGCGCACCGACGGCTCATCGTCGCGGTGCAGCGGCCGCACGTCACGCGTCAGCACGCCGATCAGGGTGGACTTGCCCGAACCGTTCGGGCCGAGGATCGCGACGTGCTCGCCCTCGTTGAACACGAGGTGCTCGATGTCGAGGATCGTGATGCCATCGCGCACCACCTGCGCGTTGCGCAGCTGTAGTAGTGGGGTACCGTTCGTCATTCGGAAAGCGTAGCACGGGCCTCTGGCGTGGCGCTTGCTGGCACGTGTGCCATGAGCAGCGACACATCACACGAGCGGTTCACGAGCGGCAATCACGAGCTGTTGGCGGACAGCGTCTGGGACGACGACCCCGAAACGTGTCGCGCGTGCGGTGCAACTCGTGAAGGCGCCGACTTGCGCTGCCACCAGTGCGGCACGATCGTGCCGGTGTGTGTGGGTGCCTGCGGTGCCTGCTATTCGCCGGTATGCGTGGGCAAACGCTAGACCTCACGCCCCCAGCGCGCTGGCTCCCATCAGACCCAGGATGTTGTCGAACAGCCGCCTGTTGCCGTCCTGACCGATTGCGGCATTAGCGAAGACGGCATCATCGCCCACCAGCACCACGGTGCCCTTTCCCAGCCGGCCGACCGCCACCAACCCGAACGGTCCCACCGCATCGGTCGCCGTTCGCCGGTGATCGCCGTCATCGGCCCAGGTGTCCTCGTCCGACGAGATCACCACGTCGGCATCGTCGCCCGCTGCGGTCACCGCCCAGCTCGAGAGAACAAGTATCTCCCCGACACCCTCGGTGAGCAGATCGGGCTCGATAGTGGTCGCCAGGAACGAGCCGGCATCTGCACCGGGAAGCGGGTTGTCACTCGTAACCACAAGTGGTGTCAGACCCATGCCGTAGCGTTCGGGTAGCACCATGAGCGGATACGACACGTGAGTGGTGATTACCAGCACACCTCCGTCACGAACGTATCGCTCCAGCACATCTTGCTCCTCGAAGGTCGGCAGCCGCATGGCACCGGCCAGGATGATGCCCGATGCCCCGCTGACGGACTCCGTCGTGAACCGCGACTGACCGAGCTCCACATCGAATCCGGCCTGCACGATGCGGTCGACAGCGCCCGACTGTCCGAGTGCCGAGGTATCCTGTGCCCCGAACACTTCGCCATGCGCGATGTCGAAGATGACCCGCCCGTGAATGTTCGCCGGGACGGTCCGAGCGGGTTCGGCCTTGGCAGTCGGATCGGGCACGCCGGCCGCGCAGCCGGTGAGAAGCAACGAGACCGCAAGCAACCCGGTAATGGGGGCACAGCATACTCTGCGTGTCATGTGAGCTGCCTCGAGGTCGTGAACGGAGGATGGCGGGCACTTCGGAGTATACCGTCGCCACAGCTCCGTTCGGGAATGTAAGCTGTGGACGGCCGCGAAGGGAGACCGGGTTGAACGACGCATTTATCGACATGCTCGGCGCCGACCCGACTGTGTGGCTTCTCGAGTCGGACGAGCCGCACGCGCGTTGGGTGACCCGCACGACGATTCTGGGCGAATATCCCGACACCGCGAGCGTGCGTGCGGATCACGAACAGACGCTGGCCGACGCCGATGTGCGTGCGCTCGTCGACAGCCTGCCCTCATGGGGTGAAGGCGACTTCTCGGGGCATCACAGCCCGGCTTTCCTGCCCAATCGCTTGAATCTGCTCGCAGACATGGGCATCGGCGGCGGCGATTCGCCCCAGATCGAAGCGCTGCTCGATTCGGTTCTCGCGCACCAGGACAAGAGCGGCCGCTTCATGTCCTTTGGCAAGGCACCCGGCCGACCCCGGCCGGAATGGGGCTCGCTTCTGTGCGATAGCAACGCCATCACCGACGTCGCCCTGCGCTTCGGCCGCGGCGACGACCCCCGTGTACGGGCCGCGCTCGCGCAGATGGGGTCGGATTCCTCGGCCACTACCCAGGGCACGGGCTGGCGATGCGTCCCCGAGAAACGCACGCTCTTCCGGGGACCCGGACGAGTTGACGACGCCTGTCCGCAAGTCACCCTCGAGGGCCTGCGTGCCTACTCCCAGATCGCACAGGACATGCGGCCGAGCTGGCTGCTCCAGGCGGCCCGGACGCCACTCGAGATCTGGCGGCGCCGCGTCGAGGAGCGGCCGTACATGTTCGGTCACGGCTACCAGTTCAAGAGCGTGAAGTGGCCGAACTTCTGGTACGACGCGCTGTGGGTCCTCGAAACGGTCAGCCGGTTCCCCGAGCTATGGAGCGGGCCGGACGCCCGCGAGCAGGACCGGGAGAGCATCGAGGAGATGGCCGCGTGCCTCATCGCCTACAACTTCGACGATGACGCGCTGGTCACACCCCGACGCACGTACCGCGGCTTCGAGAGATTCTCGTTCGGCCAGAAGCGCGAGCCTTCGCCTTTTGCCACGGCGCGCGCATTGGTGCCGCTGGTGCGCCTGCGTGACCTGGCCGAGGGAATCTCAATGGTCGACGTCGACGCGCTGCCGAGTTCGAAGGGCGGCACCGGCGTGCCGGTCCCTCCCAGACGCAACGCTCAGGTATGCCCCACGCCCACCGCGACCCTCTCGGCACCTATCGCCCGTGCGATTCCGCGCGTGCTCGCACGCCACCACGTGGGAACCCCCCACGAGCCCGCGAGCATAGAATCCTTGGTTGCGGATGTCGTGGGACTGCAGGCAATCCATCCCACCACCCCGTACCTGGCCCTGGACGCGCGGCTCAAGGGCTTCGCGCCCGACAGACTCGATGCTGCGCTGTACACGCACCACTCGCTGGCCCGGGTGCGGTGCATGCGGGGCTCGGTGTTTCTGGTGCGCCACGATCTGCTCCCCGC
>JBGSMX010000028.1:0-16011 GCA_041739935.1 Coriobacteriia bacterium
GCCCCCGAAGCTTTTGCCGCCCAGTTCGACGACGAGGGCGTGCTCGTGGAGCCGGCCGCGGCCGATGATGGCGGCTCGGCAACCGGCTTTTTCGACGTGCAGCCGGATGGGCATGATTCTGAGGGCGCCTGGGCGCAGGGGTACACCGGCGACGGTGTGAGGGTCGCTGTCGCCGACGACAGCTGTGACTTCGGGCATCCGGATCTCATGGGTACCAGTGCTTTGGTCGAGGACGCGACGTCGCCGTACTACGGCTGGCCGCAGGCGTTCGACCCGTACTCGCTGCTGCTCTACTCGTACGACTCGTTCTATGGGACGACGAGCGTGGCCGATGGCGACACGTGGTTCACGGACACCTCGGCAACGATTACTGACGCCGATCCCGAGTTTGGTGGCGAGTCGCTGACGACTCCGGGGACGAGTCTGTCGGGCACCTATCACGTGGGTTATCTGTGGGACGAGAACTACTACGAGTACTACGGCGACTATGAGTTCCCCATCGTGCTCGTCGCCGATGAGAACACGTCAGGCGTGTACGACACGGTCTACGTCGACCTCGATGCCGATCGGGACTTCACGACCGACAAGCCGTGCACGAAGTCCTCTCCGGTCTCGTACACGGACCTGTGGGACGCGAGTTACGGCATGACCCCGGATGGGTTCGCGGATATCTCCGGCGGGATGATCTACTGGATCGCTGACGGAACGAACCAGCCGCCGGGCGCGGAGTTCATGTTCGGCTCCGGCTTCCCGACTACCGCCGGCGCCGGCGACATGGTGTGCTTCATGGGCGCCCTCAACCTCGACGAGGATCATGGCACGTTGTGCTCGTCGAATGTCGTGGGTCAGGGCAACATCGACGACGTCTCGGTGTGGGGCGACTACCCGCCGTTCAAGACGCCGGATCCACTCAGCGGCAACGGCATCGTCCAGGGAGCGGCGCCCGATGCCGAGCTCGTCGCTATTGCCGACATCTACTGGAACCATTTCCAACTCGACGCTTGCCGCGTACGACTACGCGGCGTTCGGTCTGGACAATGAGGCGTACACAGGCGATGACGTCCAGATCGTCTCGAACAGCTACGGCGAGTCCGATGATGATGCAGACGGGTGGGACTATCGCTCGCGCTACATCACGTACCTCAACACGGAATGGAACAAAGAGGTCTCGTATCTGTTCTCAACCGGTAACGGAGCTCCGGGCTACGGTACGACCGCACCTCCCGGACCGGCCACCGGCATCAGTGTAGGTGCTTCCACGCAGATGGGCGCGTGCGGCGGTTGGGACTCGATCTATGACGCGGACCAGGTGACCGTGGGGGACGTCATCCCGTGGTCAAACCGCGGCCCCAGTGCGTCTGGCGGGCTGGCGCCGGATATCGTGGCTGACGGCGCGTACTCTTCTGGCGCGGTGCCGGTGAACATGTACTGGTACGAGGGCTCGACCTCCTGGGATATCTGGGGCGGCACCAGCCGCAGCTGTCCGGTAGCAGCCGGTAACCTGGCGCTGATCTTCCAGGCGTACAAGGACCGGACCGGGGCGTGGCCTGACAACACGATGGCCAAGGGCCTGATCATGAACGGCGCTCGCGACCTCAACTACGACACGCTCGTTCAGGGCGCGGGCTCGGTCGACGCCAGCCGATCCGTGGGTATCGCGGCCGGCAACGGCGGCGTGCTGATCCAGCCGAGTTCGTGGAACCCGGGTGATTATCTGGGCGAGAACTATCCGTCTTTCGCCAACGTGGTGCACCCGGGCGGCTCGTACGACACCGCGTTCCAGTTCGAGAACACCGGTACGGATCCGGTGAACGTGACCGTTTCGGACGCCTGGTATGAGAACAACGGATCCGAGTCATTCGGTGTCTCACTCGACGCAACAGAGCTCGATGCCTATGATTTCGACCGTCCTGACTACCTGCGCGACATCTCGGACATGATTCCTGACGGCACAGACCTCGTGGTGATCAGGACAACGCAGAACATCGAGGACTTCGCGCCGACGGGCGCGTTCGATACCGATACGACCACGCACAACGTCACCCGCCCGGTCGTCTACGACTGGAAAGACCAGGACACCAGCAGCACGCTGTGGACCGACTCGAACTCGAACGGTTACGTGAACGCGGGCGAGATGGACGAGGGCGAGTACATGCGCTTCAGCTACCACAACAACTTCGGCAACACGCACGAGGTGCGCGTGCAGACACCCAAGGAACGCATGCACGACGGTATCTTCCTGGGACTGCAGTGGTCGACCCGGGCCACTGGATCTGAGATAACGCAACTCGAAGTGGAGATCAGCTTCTGGAATCGTGTCGATTGCGACTGGCTGACCATGGACGACCCCGGCGTGATCGGTCCCAGCAGCCTGACCACAGCGTCGGTCAGTCTCGACGTTCCCGCCGACGCTCCCGTCGGCATCTACGAGGCGCAGATTCGCTGCGACGATGGCACGAACGTGTCTGTCGTGCCGGTCGTGGTCAACGTGGCAGCCGACACCTACGATTTCGAGTTCGGTAACGTGCCCAACGCGTACTGGTCGCTCATGGAAAACGACGCCGTATTTGGCGCGCAGGACTGGGGATGGCGCGCCGAGTCCGGTGACTGGCGGTTCTTCTGGACCGACGCATCCGCCGAGGACGAGCTGCCACCGGGCGCGTCGTGGCTTGTCCACACATCGTGGCCGGATCGTGATGTGCCCGATGGCATGGACACTGACCTGGACACGCTACTCTACGGGCCCGAGATGGACGGTTTCTCGGCCGCCTTCCCGGAGACCTTCGGGCCGTACGGAATGGGGCTCAGCGGGGGCTCGGCCAACACCAACATCGGGGGCGGGATCTGGACGTTCCAGACCAACACCGGCACCACCGAGGAATGGGTGGCGGGCTCGCTTGAGGCCGGCCTGAACCAGATCATGATCCACAACGTGCTCTACGACGGGCAGAACATCGGCTCGCGCTTCCTCGGCGAGACCGGCGTGATCTCTGTGGATCCGAGTCGTCTTGACATCGTGAGTCCTGAAGACGAGGGCGCGGAGTCCGTGGAATTCACGACCTACACGCTTCCACTGACCGGTGCGGCTGCCGAGGCGTATGGACTCACCAAATGTGTCGAAGAGACTGCGGACATCTCCACGGACGAGAGCTGGTTCTACGATACCGAGCTGACCGGAGCGGCCTACCTCGACGTGTCGACGGCATGCGAGGGGCAGGACATCGACTTGTACGTGTACTACTCGGACGGTGGCGACTACACGCTCGTGGGTGCTTCAGAGTCGTCGAGTGGCGAGGAGCACGTCCGTGTTACGGCGCCGGCAGATGGCATGTATGAGATCGAGGTCTATGGCTACAACGTCTCCAACGTCCAACCGTTCGACATCACGATCTCGAGTCCGATGGGCGATGACTTGCAGCTCAGCGGAGTCCCCGCTGGTGGCATCGACGCCGGCGCGGGCTTCACGCTCGACATCGATTGGACCAAGGTGCGCAGTGGCTCGCTCGAAGACCGCGAGGGCGAGTTCGAAGGCATCGTCTACATGGGTCCCGTAGAAGCTCCTGGCGCCGTCGAGGTGCCCGTGACGCTGCGATATCCGTTCGAGATCGAGTCCTCAACACCGGCATACAAGGCGACCGGGGTGGCGCCGGACGACACCATTGAAGTGGTGTTCAGCAAGCGAGTCGATCCGGCTTCGCTCGATGATTCGACGTTCTTCCTTATGCAGGGGATGGAGATCATCTCCGGTTCGATCGACTACAACGATCTCACGGCGACCGCGACCTTCACGCCGGACAGCCCGCTCAAGCAAGAGACCGGCTACGAGTTCGTCGTAGACGGGGTCATGTCGGTTGACGGCGACGAGATCGTGGCCGACATCCCGTTCACGACCCAGGGTCTGGTCGTCGATCGGATCTCTGGCAGCACTAGGATTTCCACGGCGCTCGAGGTCTCGAAGGCGGCATTCCCTGACGGCACGGCGGACAGCGTGGTCATCGCGACTGCGTACAATTATCCCGATGCTCTGGGCGGATCGTCGCTCGCCGGCGCGCTCGACTGCCCGATCCTGCTCACCAAGGCGACGGAGCTTCCTCAGGCCGTCGTTGACGAGATCGACCGCCTTGGCGCGGACAGCGCGATTATTTTGGGTGGCACCTCGGCAGTGGGGACCTCGGTCGAGACCGCGCTCAAGGCCGAACTCGGCTCAACGCATGTCGAACGCCTTGGTGGCTCCGACCGCTATGCCACAGCTCGCATTATCGCGGCGCGCGCCGTCGATGAGCTCGGCGCCGGCTACGACGGCACGGCATTCCTGGCCACCGGAACGAACTTCCCGGACGCGCTGGGCGCTTCGCCACTTGCCGCCGCGAAGGGCTGGCCCATCTACCTGGTCAACCCGCGCGTCGGTGCGGACACGACCCTCGTGAACGCCATGAAGGCCGACGGTGTAGGCGACGCCCTCATTCTGGGCGGTACGGCAGCCATTTCCAGCACGGTGCAGACCGACATCGAAGCAGATGTACCGTGCACCACCACACGCCTCACGGGGCTCAATCGGTATCAGACGGCCGTGGCTGTCGCCAGCTACGGTGTCTCCGATGCGGGGCTCGCGTGGAACAGGCTCGCTATCACGACCGGCGAGAACTTCCCGGACGCTCTGGCAGGTGGAGTGCTGCAGGGCAAGAATGGATCTGTCCTGTTGTTGACGCGCGCCACGTCGCTCGATGAAAGCGTGCGCGACGTACTCGAAACGAACAAGGCAGCAATCGCCACCGTGCACTTCCTGGGCGGGACAGCTGCTGTGAGCGACACCGTCATGGACGCGGTGGTTCAGATACTCGAGTGACCATTTCGTGAGGATTCGCCTAGGGGAGGGGCGCCTTCGGGTGCCCCTCCTTCGTGCGCCGCAGAACAGCGACCAGCGCACTGAGGGCGTCGGGGTAGCGCAACTCGAAGCCGCTGTTCGTGAGTTTGGCGGTATCAGCGCGCTGGCTCATCAGCGTGTAGCCGGCCACCTCGCCGAGGACGATCCGCAGAATGAATCGCGGCACGGGGAACCACGAGGGGCGGTGCAGAGCGTGGCCCATGGCCGCTGCGAACTCGCGCATGGGCAGCGGCTCACCTGAAGCGTTGACCGGCCCGTCGAGCTGCTCGCGCTCAACAGCGAACGCGTACAGTGCCGCCAGGTCGTCGATGTGGATCCAGCTCAGATACTGGCGGCCATTGCCGACCGGACCGCCCGCGAACAGCTTGAAGGGAAGCGCCATGCGCGGGACCAGTCCCTCGTCACCCAGGACGATGCCGGTTCGCACGACAACCGTGCGTACTCCGAGTGCCGATGCTGCGAGCGCTTCGGACTCCCAGTCCAGCGCGATGAGCGACAGGAAGTCATCGCCGGCGGGCTCGTCCTCGGAAAGCACATCGTCACCCCGGTCGCCGTAGAAGCCGATGCCAGAGGCACTTACGTAGACGCCCGGTCTGTCCTCCGGTGCAAGCTCGGCGATGCGGCTGACGAGGGCCCGCCCTGTCTCGATGCGGCTCTCACGAAGCAGGTGCCTGATGTGAGGGTTCCAGCGCGAGTTGATCGGATACCCCGACAGATTGACGACCGCATCGGTATCCGCGAGTTCATCGGCCCACGAACCGCTGGTTTCGTGCGGCTCGAACACGACTTCGTAGTCCGGCGCGAACGCACCGGCGTTCTCCGCGCGTCCCGGACTGTGCGAAAGCCAGATGACCTGGTGTCCGGCGTCGCGCAGCACCCGGGTCAGGTGACGCCCGATGTACCCGTTACCTCCTGCGATAGCTATTCGCATCGTTGGGGCCTGCTCGCTGGTCGGGGCCTTTGGGCAGGAATCTACCCGTTCGCGGGGCCCTCGGGACGTGAGCCGTTCGTCGGTCAGGTCTGTACCCGCGCTCACATTGGGCCGATGCACGGCATGTAAGCACCGCACCACCACGTGCGGACGGAGGCGACATGCCAGCAGGGGACAGACAGATGAACACGTGCCCGCAGTGCGGGGCGGTGCTTGTCGCGCAGGAACCCGGAGCGTTGTGCCCCGCGTGCGCGATCAGCGCGGCCGAACAGGTCGTCGCCGGTCGCAGTCAGGTCGCGTCGCTCAAGACAGCCGAGAAGGCGGCCGCCCGCAAGCGGCCCCGCATTCCGGTGTGGGCACTGGTGCTGACCTGTATCGTATGCGTCGGCATCATCGCATGGCGCGTCCCCGCACTTGCGCAGGCCAACGCCGCGCAGCCGACCGTCAGGACCGGAGCATATACCGTCGAGGGTGACTGTGATGCGTGCGTGGCAAACCTGTGGCGCTACTCCGAGGCGATGGGATTTGCGTTCGAACTGCCCGCGCTCTCGTGCCCCGCGAGCGGGGAGCCGTACGTCGTCGCCGGTTCTGAAGCTGACGGAACTCTCGAAGTGAGCTGTCCGAATCCGGAAGCTCATGGATTGCGTGCGCTTGGCGTGACGTGGGAGCAGCGCGTGCCGGAGGCGCGGCGATGAGCGCCCAAGTGCCTATCAGACGAAGATCAGACGCGGGCTTCACACTCGTCGAGCTGATGACCGTGGTTCTGCTTCTCGGTGTGTTGGTCGCAATCGCGATACCCGCCTACGTTGGTGCCCGGGATCGCACGGCTGCCGAGGTGTGCGCGGCGAACCGCAAGCTCGGCGCACAGGCTGACTACCGCTTCTACCTGGACAATGACGTGTGGTCGGGTTCGTTTGCCGACCTGACCGGCGGGTACCTCGAGCATCCGCTGGCATGCCCATCGGGCGGCGTTCTGGTGTGGACTGCCGAGCCTACGGTCTCGGACCCCCATCGCACCTTAGTGTGTTCGATTCACGGCACCGGTGATGGGACGGAAGATGCGTCTGAGTCACCGCTCGACACCTTCCATCGGGTGAGTACGAATCTGATCGACCTCATCGAGGCGTTTCGTGAAGATCGCAACAAGTGGCCCCGAAGCTTCGAGCCATACAACTATACGGATCTCGGGCTCGACCCCGAGGACTGGGAGGATCCCCAGAACCACCTCTACTTCTCTCCGGTTGGCAACCGGATCAACGTGAGTCCCGAAGAGGGATGGATCATCACGGTCCAAACGCCCAACGGGACGACTAAGGTGCTGACCGAGGATCTCGAGTGGAACATCGTCTACGACATGAAGACCGGTGAGTGGTACTACAAGTCGATTTCGAGCAGGAACTTGATCGACATAGACACGCTCACGATCACAGAAGATCCGGACGCCGAGCACGACGACTAAGATCGGTTCACGGATACCCACAGGGGTATACAGCTTCTCGGCCGTGGTGCTATGCTTCAGCGCGCGGGCCGACCCTTCTCGCCGACCCGTCCACAGGCGGACCGGAGAGGCGGACACCCATGCGCGTGGCGCTCGCTCAGATCGACACCACCGTCGGCGACATCGACGGTAACGCCCGCAAGATCATCGAGGTGGTAGGTCGAGCGCAGGCCGCCGGTGCCGGATTCATCCTCCTCCCCGAACTGGCGCTGACCGGCTACCCTCCCGAGGATCTGCTCGCCAAGCCGCATTTCGTCGAGGCGAATCTCGATGCGTTGGAACTCGTCGCATCGGCGTGCGGCAACGCTGCGATCGTCGGCTTCGTGGACCGCATCGGCGACACGCTCTACAATGCCGCAGCTCTATGCGGGAACCATCGAGTGCTTCAGATCTATCACAAGCAGCGGCTTCCCAACTACGGCGTCTTCGACGAGGAGCGCTATTTCGAACCCGGCACCATGCCCGGTCTGATCGAACTTGGCGGGACCATGTTCGCCTCGACGATCTGTGAGGACATCTGGGTTCCCGAGATCGTTGCCGAGGCCGTCGCCGAAGGCGCACGCGTGATCTTCAATATCTCAGCGAGCCCATTCCACGCGGGGAAGGGCGACGAGCGGGAGCAGATGCTGCGGCAGCGTGCACGGGACAACAACGTCTGGCTTGCGTACTGCAACCTCGTGGGTGGCCAGGACGAGCTCGTGTTCGACGGCCGATCGGCGATCATCTCACCATCCGGTGACGTGGTGGCGCGCGCGGCATCGTTCGAGGAGGACCTCGTCATCGCCGACTTCGCTCCCGAGGGCAGGCTCGGCGCCGCTGAACACCTGATGCCGGCTCCCGGTCCGGAAGAGGAAGTCTACCTCGCGCTCGTCGCCGGACTACGCGACTACGTGACCAAGAACGGGTTCGAAGATGTCGTGCTGGGTCTGTCGGGCGGCATTGACTCGGCCCTTACCGCCGCCATCGCAGCTGACGCTCTGGGTGGCCAGCACGTGCACGGCGTCATGATGCCGTCGCGTTATTCCTCGGCCGGATCCGTCGATGACTCCGTCGATCTTGCCGGGCGGCTGGGGATCGACACGATCGAGCTGTCCATCGAAGAGGTGTTCTCGGCATATCTGGAGACACTCGCTCCGGCGTTCCAGGGTACGCAACCCGGCGTCGCCGAGGAGAACTTGCAGGCCCGCGTTCGCGGCGGACTGCTCATGGCGCTCTCGAACAAGCGCGGATGGCTCGTGCTGGCAACGGGGAACAAGAGCGAGCTGTCGGTGGGCTACTCCACGCTGTACGGGGACATGGTCGGCGGTTTCGCGCCCATAAAGGACGTACTCAAGCACCGTGTATACGAGTTGGCCAGATGGCGAAACTCGCGCGACGCAATTCCGGTGATTCCCGAGGCGATCCTGGACAAGGCACCAAGTGCGGAGCTCCGTCCCGACCAGCGCGATCAGGATACGCTGCCGGCCTACGAGACGCTCGATGCGATTCTGGGCGCGTACGTCGAGCAGGACCGGTCGATTGACGAGATCGTGGAATCGGGACACGACCGCGAGATCGTGGAGCGCGTCGCCCGCATGGTGGATGCCTCGGAGTACAAACGCAGGCAAGGACCCCTGGGCATCAAGATCACGCCGAAGGCATTTGGCAAGGATCGGCGGATGCCGGTCACGAATCGATTCCGGGGATAGAGGAGTTCGTTCGTGGGCGAGTTGTTCGTGACGCGCTATATCGAGCCGGGCACCCCGGAGTACGAGCGGGCCAAAGAGATGCGGTACCGCGAGCTCTACGGTGACTGGGGACTACCCCGGGCGCTCATCGAGGACACGGACGGCCGGGTCTACCATCACCTGGCCGTGTTCGACGGGGAGCGGGTGATCGGGTTCGCGCGACTGCATCTGGAAGATGGCGAGAGCCGGGTCTTCCAGGTCTGCGTGGATCGTGACTACCAACGGCGCGGAATCGCTACCCGGCTCATGCAGGAGCTGATCGCACTCACCGCCTCGCAGGGTCGAACTGACGTGGTCCTCGACGCTCGCGACACAGCAATCTCGTTCTACGAGCAGCTGGGGTTCGTCGCGGAGGGCGAGGTGTTTCTCTCGGGGCGCACGAACACGCCGCACCGCCGGATGCGGTTGAGTCTGCGGTAGAGCTGCCGCGAGCGTTCCTCGGCTAGAAAACGCAGTCCCGTTCGCGTACCCTGTTCATGCACTCGAAGGGTAGAGGAGACCGCCTGCGAGACCGTGGGCGGGAGATGCCGTGCGAGCCTCAGGAGGGGTCTTGATGCCTACTATCACCCGTGAACAGGTCCGCGTGCCGGCCGACGTGCTTGGCGCCAGCCGCGAGACCTACATCGACAACTACATGGCCGCCACGCGCGGCACCGGTCGGCTCATGCTGTTCGCCTGCGATCAGAAGGTCGAGCACATGAACGACGACTTCTTTGGCGAGGGCATTGCGCTGGCAGACGCCGAGCCGGAGCACCTGTTCCGCATCGGGTCGCAGGGCGTGTGCGGCATTCTCGCCGGTCAGCGCGGACTGATCGCCCAGTATGCTGCGGACTATCCCGACATCAACTATCTGGTGAAGATGAACTCCAAGACGCATCTGGTGAAGACGAGCCAGGATCCCGCGAAGCATCAGGACGACCCGTACAGCCCGCAGCTCTACGACATCGGCAACGTGCTCGATATGCGCGACAACGGCGTCAACGTGGTGGGCATCGGCTACACCATCTACCTGGGCTCGGACTACGAGTCGCAGATGATGATGGAGGCAGGCCAGCTCATCGCCGACGCGCATGCTGCCGGGCTGATCGTGGTGCTGTGGATGTACCCGCGGGGCAAGGCCGTGGCCAACGAGAAGGATGCCCACCTGATCGCCGGCGCCGCCGGGGTCGCGCTGTCCCTGGGCGCCGACTTCGTTAAGGTGAACCCGCCCAAGGGTGACGACGCAGCCTCCTCGGCCGAGAAGCTCAAGGAAGCGGCGAGCGCCGCGGGCCGCACCGGGCTGGTATGTGCCGGCGGCTCCACGGTGGATGCCAAGACGTTCCTGACCCAGCTGTGGGAGCAGATCCACGTGGGCGGTGCGACCGGCAACGCGACCGGGCGCAACATCCACCAGCGCGATCTGGATGAGGCGGTCCGTTTGACCAAAGCGATCAGCGCCATCACGCTCGCGGATTACGACGCGGACCGCGCGCTCAAGGTCTTTGCGGGCGAAGAGGATTTCAGCGTCTAGACGACCCCGAGAGGGGCATGGTAGTACGTAGCGTGTCATCGATGCGCGGCATCGTTCGAGATACGGTCTCGGGCGGTGCCGCGGTACGCTATCAGGGCACGGAACGAAGGCCAAGCGAGGACAGGGCGTAGATGCCGATCTCAGACTGGTTCAAGGCTCGCGAAGGACGTCAGTACACCTCGGCTACCGCGGGGCGCGGCTCCGACATGCCCGACGGCGTGTGGACGAAATGCGAGTCGTGCAAGCACATCATCTACGAGGGCGAACTCGCCGAGAACGACCGCGTGTGTCGCCACTGCGGATACCACTTCGACCTGACGGCGATGCAGCGCATCGAGTCGCTTGTCGACGAGGGGAGCTTCTCGCAGGTAGACGAGGGGCTTTCGGGGGGCGATCCTCTGGGCTTCTCAGCGGCAAAACCCTACGTCGAGAGCCTGGCAGTCGCGCGGGAGCGTTCGGGTCTGGCCGAGGCCGCTTTGACCGGGCGCGCCAGAATCGGCGGACACGACGTCATCGTCGGGGCGATGGACTTCCGCTTCGTGGCGGCATCCATGGGTTCGGCCGTCGGTGAACGTGTGACGCGCGCGTTCGAGCTTGCCGCGAAGGAGCGGACGCCGGTCGTGTTTGCGATCGCATCCGGCGGGGCTCGCATGCAAGAGGGCATGTTCTCGCTCATGCAGATGGCGAAGACCAGTGCGGCAGCGGCGCGTCTGGCCGAGACCGGAGTGCCGTACATCTCGATTCTCACGAACCCGACCTACGGCGGCGTGACTGCGTCGTTCGCCGTGCTCTCCGACGTCGTGCTTGCCGAGCCCGGCGCGCTGGTTGGCTTCACCGGCCAGCGCATCATCGAGCAGACGATCAGGCAGAAGCTCCCCAAGGGATTTCAGACAAGTGAGTTTCTCGTTGAGCGCGGAATGATCGACGAGGTCGTCGCCCGCCCGAAGCTTGCCGCTCACGTCGCGTTGCTGCTCGACTACCTCGACGCGGATGGGGGCGAGCGTCCGTGAAGCGCAGATTCATCATGGAGTTCGAGCGCCCCCTGATCGAGCTCGAGACCAAACTCGCCGAGCTGCGGACGCTCGAGGTCGCGGAGGCGCCGGAACTCGCCGCCGAGATCGACGCGCTCGCGCGCGATGTCGAGGAGCTTCATCACGAGACGTACGCGCACCTGACGCCGTGGGCGCGCGTGCAGGTTGCCCGTCACCCCGATCGGCCCAAGACCCAAGACTACGTCGCGGCGCTCTTTGCCGACGTGATCGAGCTGCACGGAGACCGGCACTTCGGGGACGACCAGGCCATGTTCACGGCGCTGGCGACGATTCACGGGCACCGGGTCGCCGTGATCGGGCACCGGAAAGGCAAGACCACCAAAGAGAACATCGCGCGCAACTTTGGAAGCCCCCAGCCCGAGGGCTTTCGCAAGGCCATGCGCATGATGCGCCTCGCCCAGAAGTTCAACCTGCCCATCGTGACGTTTCTGGACACGCCCGGTGCGGCTCCCGGCATAGAGGCGGAGGAGCGGGGCCAGGCCTGGGCGATCGCCGAGTCCCTCGCGCTGCTGTCAGGCGTGCGCGTGCCTGTCGTGGTCGTGGGCATCGGCGAGGGTGGCAGCGGCGGAGCGCTCGCGATCGGTTTTGGCGATCGCCTGATCATGCTCGAGAACGCGTACTACTCGGTCAGCAGTCCCGAGGCATGTGCGTCGATCCTCTACAAAGACGCGGGCCAGGCCGAGACGGCTGCAGGATGCCTCAAGATGACAGCTGACGACCTCGTCGGCTTCGGTATTGCCGATGAGATCGTACGCGAGCCACTTGGCGGCGCGCACAACGACCCGGACGTGGTGATCGGCGCGGTTGGCGAGAGAGTCGTTGCCGCGCTCGACATGCTGGCCGGGCAGGAGCCGGGCGTGCTGGTGGAGAAGCGGTACAGCAGGCTTCGTGCGATCGGCGTGCACGAGGGTGGGGAAGCAGAACCGGGCTAGCACGGATCGGACGTGCAGCGTATCCACAATGAGCGAGGGGTGTGACCAGCATGGCCACCGGAACGGACACAAAGCGGGTCGGCATGCTGTTCTCAGGCGGCCCTGCGCCGGCTGCTAACGCGGTGATCTCTGCCGCGACGCTGAGCTTCATCAACGCCGGGATCGAAGTGGTCGGATTCTACGACGGCTACGAGGACTTGGAGCGCTATTCGCCCGAAACGCCGCTGCGGAGCGGCGAGCACTACATCTGCCTCAAGCGCGATCATGTGTCGGGAATCCGCAATCGAAAAGACATCATCTTGCGGACGTCACGCGCCAACCCGGGTAAGAACATCGCTACGCTCGAGGACCTGACAGACCCACAGAAGAACGAGAAGCTGCGCGCGGTCTACGGAGCCTTCGAGGCGCACGGTATCGATGCCCTGGTCTCGCTCGGGGGCGACGACACACTCAAGACGGCGAACTACATCTATCGCATGCAAGAGCTGATGCCCGAGCTCAGGCGCGTGAAGGTCATCCATCTGCCCAAGACGATCGACAACGATTACTTCGGCATCGACTGGACGTTCGGCTTCTTCTCGGCGGCTCACTACGCTGCCTCGGAGATCCGCAACCTGAGAGCCGATGCCAGGTCGACGAAGGTCTGGTACGTCCTCGAGATGATGGGACGCAAGGCAGGATGGCTCACGTACGCTGCGGGGATCGCCGGTGAAGCGACCAAGATGATCTCAGTCGAGGATATCGACGGCGAGCTCGATCTCGATGCGCTCGCAGAGGAGATGGCCCGCCTGATGCAATGCCGGCTCAGCGACGGACGTGAGTTCGGCGTGATCTGTGTGGCCGAGGGACTTGCCGATCTGTTGCCTGAATCGATGCGTCCAAGCGAAACCGACGAGCACGGCAACATCGTGCTGGGGGCGGCGCATATCGGGAAGATGCTTGCGGCTGCGATGAGCGAGAAGTTCACCGAAATCACGGGCGAGAAGATGAAGGTGCGGCACAAGCAGGTTGGTTACGAGGTGCGCTGCGCGGAACCGAGTGCGTTCGACGTGCTCATGGGCACCCAGCTCGGAACGGGTGCGTACCGCGCGCTCATCGAAGAGGGACTGTCCGGCCATATGGTGAGTGTCGAGAAGCAGCTGCAGCTCAAGTACGTGCCGTTCGCCGACCTGATCGACCCCGAGACGCTCAAGACTCGCGTGCGCTTCATCGAGCGGGACAGTGATTTCTACAAACTTGCGCGGGCCCTGGAGTATCAGATGGTCGTGCACAGGGACTCGTCCTGCTAGCTGCTCGTCCGCGCGACCGAAAGGAGATCCATGCCCGAACTCGATCCTATAGTCTCGCGTGACCTCATCGAGCGCTTCAGCGCGATAGGGCGCGACCTGTTCTTGTCCGGAGCGGTATCGAGCCACGGTGGGAACATGTCAGTTCGCACCAAGGACCGCATCATCATCACCCGGCGAGGCTCGATGCTGGGCAGGCTCGGCGATCGCGATATCGTATGGACCGGGCTCGACAGGTGCGAGCGCGACGAGGAGTGCAGCCGGGAGATCATCGTGCATCGCGCGATCTACCAATCCACGGGCGCGCGCGCAATCGTTCACGCGCACCCCGAGCACACCATTTTCCGCTCCATGGTGGCCGACTCGATCGAACCGATCGACTCGGAGGCGCGCCACGTGCTGGGCGAGAGCATTCCCGTGGTCACGTCCGAGCAGACGGTCGGCTCATCTGTCGCTGCCGAGAAGCTCGCAGATGTGCTGCAGGACTACCCCGTTGCGGTGCTTCGCTCGCACGGACCCTTCGCCGTGGGGGCGACACTCGAGGAAGCCTTCTATCACGTGAGTGCGCTCGAGGTGTCGTGCAAGATCCTGGACATACGTGACAGCACCGGCCTGTCTACACTCTGACCGCGCGGTCTAGCCGCCGCACTCCAGGCACTGTGAAGGGAGCGACCCCATGAGCGACGACCGCATCAACGACCCACTCGACGCCGCGCGCGCGACGCAGGCGGGATGGACCGGAGCGGAGCGTCGCCGCAATCCGATGGAGCCGCCATCGCTTCTGGAGCAGGTCAAAGGTGCGGAGGCCGAGTTTCTCGCCGGACGCCGTAGGCACTCTGACAACGTCGAGAGTGCGGTGCGGATATTCCTCGAGTTCCTGCGGGGATTCGAGTTTCTCTCGATCGACGAACCATGCGTGACGATCTTCGGCTCGGCGCGATTCAAAGAGGGCCACCAGTACTACGAGCTTGCGCGAAGCGCGGGTGCGGCACTGGCGCGCGAGGGCTACGCGGTCATGACCGGTGGAGGCCCCGGCGTCATGGAGGCTGCCAACCGGGGCTGCCAGGAGGCGGGCGGGCTGTCTTTGGGCGCGAACATCCATCTGCCCCGCGAGCAACACCCCAACCCCTACATCGACCGCTTCATTGAGTTCGAGCACTTCTTCGTGCGCAAGGTGATGATGGTGAAGTACTCGTGCGCCTTCATCATCATGCCGGGCGGGTTCGGTACGCTCGACGAGGTCTTCGAGACACTCACGCTCATTCAGACGCACAAGATAGACTTCTTCCCGGTGATCCTGATGGGCTCTGAGTTCTGGGATCCGATGGTCCGCTTCTTCAAGGAGCGGTTCCTTGCCGAGGGCACGATCAGCCCCGGTGACATCGACCTCATTCAGATCACGGACTCGGTCGAAGAAGCGATGGCGATCATCGGCAGGCATCCCCACGGATGCCGGGACCGTCTGGAGCCCGGCGGCGACTTTCCCCCGCCTGCCGGCTAACCCCACATCGCCCGTACGCTCGCCCGGATACTACCGGTCGACACCGCGCCGCGTTGGCCGGTGCACTCGTCGTCGGCATCGGCCGACTGCGGAGACGCCTGCGTCTCGTTGAACCGCGGTCGGACATCTTCGGTGATGAAGCGCGAGCGAAGTGCGTAGCCGTGCGTATCCGACTTGCCGAACGGCTGCGTGTAGTAGCGCAGAGGCCAGGTGACGTACAGATCGTTGCGCGCGCGGGTGCACGCCACGTAGAACAGACGGCGCTCCTCGTCGATCTCTTCGGGGCTTCCGGTGGCCATGTCCGAGGGGATGTTGCCGTCCGCGGCGTGGATCACGTAGACCGCGTCGAATTCCAGTCCCTTGGCCGAATGGATCGTGGAGAGGATCAGGTAGTCCTCGTCCAGGTACGGCGGTCCGGCGAAGTCCTGCGTGTATGCCGGCGGGTCGAGTGCGAGCTCTCCGAGGAACCGGTCGCGATCCGGGTAGCGCGATGCGAGCGACTCGATCTGCTCCAGGTCGCGCAGCCGGGCCTCGGCGTTGTCGTAGCGCATCTCGAGAAGCGGGGAGTAGTAGGTGCGCGCTGCGTGTACCTGGGCGGGCAGTGCGCCGGGTTCCTCGGCAGACAGGCCGCGCATCAGGGTGACGAAGCCGGGCCACGATCCGGCGGTGGCCTCCGGGGGCCGGAAGCC